>NZ_JBIEIS010000015.1:0-265745 GCF_043496855.1 Nonomuraea sp. JJY05 | reverse complement strand
CGCGCCGCGTCAGCCCGGCCGCTCCAGGCGCGTGGCCCGGCGACCGGCCTCGCGTTTCGCGTCGCAGGCCGGGCGCCCGACGGCGGGCCGTCCCCCGGCGACGGCCGCGCCGTGCCAGGTAGGCGGATCGTGCGAAGCGCGCCAGGTGGCAAGCCTCGCACATCGGCAGCGCCGCTCCACGCGGCCGGCCCTCGGGCGGGTGGCCTCGGACCACCCGCCTCAGGTCACGGTAGCGCGCTGATCGGATGCTCATTCACGCCCGGCACGCTGGAGCCCGCCCCCCGACGAATCGAGCCGACCGAAAGAGAGCGCCATCGTGGTCATCGAAGGCTTCACCTATCACCGCGTCCCCGTAGCCGACGGGGTGTCGCTCAACGCCGCCGTCGCGGGGGAGGGCAGCCCGATCGTGCTGCTGCACGGCTTCCCGCAGACGCACCTCATGTGGCGGCACGTCGCCGCCGACCTGGCCGCCGACCACACGGTCATCTGCCCCGACCTGCGAGGTTACGGCGCCAGCGACAAACCCGCCGAGACCGGACCCGGCACGTACGCCAAGCGCACCATGGCCGCCGACGTCGTGGCGCTGGCCCGCGCGTTCGGGCACGAGCGGTTCGCCCTGGCCGGGCACGACCGCGGCGCCCTGGTGGCCTTCCGGGCCGGGCTCGACCACCCGGCGGCGATCACCCATCTGGCCTGCCTGGACGTGCTGCCGACCATGGACATGTGGGACGTGATGCGCGGGGCGTCGGCGGCGGTCGGTTTCCACCTCTACCTGATGGCGCAGCCGCCCGGGCTGCCGGAGGCGATGATCGCGGCCTGCCCGGACGTGTTCTTCGGCCACTTCCTCGACGCCTGGACGGGTGACGCGCAGGCGATCCCCGCCGATGTACGGGCCGCGTACCTGGAGGCCTGCCGCGGGGCGATCCCCTCGATCGTGGCCGACTACCGCGCCTCGGCCGGCATCGACGCCGACCACGACCGGACCGACCGGGAGGCGGGCAGGCGCCTGGAGATGCCGGTGACGGTGCTGCAGCAGGACTGGGGCGCCGCCCTCGGCCACGACGCGGCGGCGTTGTGGCGGGCGTGGGCGTCGCACCTGCGGCACGTCATCGTCGGCCACGGCCACTTCATGGCCGAGGAGGCGCCCGCCGACGTCGCCAAGGCCCTGAGGGAACTGCTCGCCCGCTGAAGCCGAGGCCTGTGGGAGCTTGCTCGCCCGCTGAAGCCGAGGCTCGCGGGCTTCGTGGTCGCCGCGCTCCTCGTCCCCGCCGTCCAGGCGGCCCCTGGCCCGGACCGACTCCACCTGCTGACCGGCGCCGCTCACTCCGGGCCATAAAGCGATAGACTTCTATCGTTTTCAGGCCACGGTCGATCCCCTGAGGAGCTGGCATGAGCGAGCCTGTAACCCTGCCCCTGTACATGCGCCGGAACGCCTTCGATCCGGATCCCGAGCTCGCGGTGGCGCGCGACAAGGACGGCGTCCGGCGGGAGAAGACGCCGTTCGGCCTCGACATCTGGATGGTCAGCCGCTTCGCCGACGTCAGGGAGGTGCTCGGGGACTCCGAGCGCTTCAGCAACGCTCAGCGCAACGTCTTCCGCGCCCCCGGCATGCCGGAGGTGAGCCCCGAGGAGATCAATCGGCTGCGGGCGGGCAACCTGCTCGCCTTCGACCCTCCCGAGCACACCCGGCTGCGCCGGATGCTGACGCCCGAGTTCACCATGCGCCGGATGCGCCGCCTGGAGCCGCGCATCCGGGACATCGTCACCGAGCACCTCGACGCCATGGAGGCCGCCGGGCCGCCCGCCGACCTGGTCTCGGCCTTCGCCCTGCCGGTCCCGTCACTGGTGATCTGCGAGCTGCTCGGCGTCCCGTACGCCGACCGCGGCGACTTCCAGCACCGCACCGGGAAGATGCTCGACGTCTCGCTGCCCATGCGGGAGCGGGCCGCGGCCCAGCTCGAGTCGCGCGCCTACATGGCCGAGCTGGTCGCCCGCACCCGCGCCGAGCCGGGCGAGGACCTGCTCGGCATGCTCGTACGCGAGCACGGCGACGACCTGAGCACCGACGAGCTGGCCGGCATCGCCTCGCTGCTCCTGCTGGCCGGCCACGAGACCACCTCCAACATGCTCGGCATCGGCACTCTGGCCCTGCTGCGCCACCCCGAACAGCTGGAGCTTCTCAGGCGGGAACCGGCCCGGATCAACGCCGCTGTGGAGGAGCTGCTGCGCTGGCTGAGCATCGTCCACACGGGCACGTTCAAGGTCGCCACCGCCGACACCGAGCTGGCCGGGCAGCCGATCGCGGAGGGCGACCTGGTGATGTGCGCCCTGCCCGCGGCCAACCGCGACCCCGCCTTCATCGCCGACCCCGACCGGCTCGACATCGGCCGCGGCGACATGGGGCACGTGGCCTTCGGCCACGGCGTGCACCACTGCCTGGGCGCGCCGCTGGCCAGGATGGAGATGCAGATCGCCTTCCCCGCCCTCTTCGAGCGCTTCCCCGGCCTGCGCGAGGCCGGGGAGCCGGCCGAGTTCCGCGCCTTCAACGTGGTGTACGGGCTGCGCTCGTTCCTGGTGGCCTGGTGACCGGCTGCTAACGTGACGGATCGTGCACGAGCAGGGACAGCGGGCCGATGCGCTGCGTAACTCAGACAAGATCGTCCGAGCCGCGATCGCGGTCCTGCGCGAGAGCGGCCCGGCGCTGTCCCTCGACGAGATCGCCCGGCGCGCCGGGATCGGGATCGCGACCGTCTACCGGAGGTTCGGCGACCGGGACGGGGTGATCAGGGCCGCGTTCCAGACGTATTTCGCCGAGGAGGTCGAGCCGCTCGTCCTGGCCGCCCGCGACGCCGACGACGCCGGGAGCGCGCTGACCGAGGCGCTGGCGGCCACCGTGGACACCCTGGCCGCCCATCACGGGCTGCTGCGGGCGGCCAGGGAGTCGGGCGCGTTCACGGTCGACATCGCCGAGCGGTTCATGGGGCCGCTGAGCGCCGTGCTGGCCAGGGCGCAGCGGGAGGGGCGGGTGCGGGCGGACCTGATGGTGCGCGACCTGGCGGCGATCGTCGTGATGGCCCTGGCGACCGTGCACCCGCGCGACCCCGGGCACGCCGATCCGCGCCGCTACCTGGCCCTGCTGCTGTCCGGCCTGCGGCCGTCGCCCGACGAGCTGCCCGCCCCGGCCTGCCCGTCCGTACGCCTCCAAAAAGGTCACTGAGATTTTCCGGTCCGGGACGCAAGAACGCGGAACCGGCTCCGACTCCGTGGTGAACGGCGCCCGGCGCGGCGCCGCACGACCATCGAAGGAGACGACGTGAAATACCTGTTGATCATGCACATGAACCCGCGGATCTGGGACGCGCTGACCGAGGAGGAGCGCAACGAGGTGATGGGCGGCCACGGCGCGTTCATGGAGACCATCCAGAAGTCCGGAGAGATGATCGGCACCGTCGCGCTGGCCGACTCGTCGCAGAGCGCCGTCGTCAGGGTGCGGGGCGGCGTCCCGGCGGTGACGGACGGGCCCTACCTCGAGGCCAAGGAGTACCTCGGCGGCTACTACCTGGTGGAATGCGACAGCCGGGAACGCGCCCTGGAGCTGGCCGCGCTCATTCCGGACGCCGGCGTCGAGGGCCTCGGCGTCGAGGTGCGGCCGGTGGTCTTCGCGGGCACGGCCGACGGCTGAGCACGCGGTGAAGTTCGTGCTGAATCTCTACCTGGGCGCGGCGGCCTCGCCGGGGCAGGGGCTCGACCACGCGGAGTTCCTGGCCGCGGCCGGGCAGGCGGGGGAGCTGATCGGCGCCCACGCGTTCGCCGATCCGTCCCTCAGCGCCGTCGTACGGGTGCGGGACGGCGTGGTGACGGCGACGGAGGGCCCGTACCCGCGCACCTCTGACCACGTCGCCGTCCAGTATGTCGTCGACTGCGAGAGCCGGGAGCGCGCCGTGGGACTGGCCGCCCTGATCCCGGGCGGTCAGGCCGGCGGTGTGGAGCTGCGGCCGCTGATGGACCCGGCCGGGCTGGAGATGTGAGCACGTCCGAACGCGCCGGGGACCTGCGCCGCAGGTCCCCGGCGCGTCAGGCGTTGGGGCAGCGGGACGGGGCCGTCCCGTAGGCGTACTGGAGGAAGTCGGTCAGCATGGCGGGCCAGGAGTTCCAGTCGTGGCCGCCGGTGCCGTAGCAGTAGCGGTGGTCGACGCCCAGGCCGGTCAGGGTCTGGTCGAAGACGCTCGCGTACGAGCCGAGTATGGCCTCGTTCACCGAGAGGGCCTCGGTGTTCGCATCGGACGTGGTGCTGTAAAGGCACTCCCTGGGTGCCGGGCCGTGGCCGTCGCCGAGGATGTACTGGCCCGACGGGTCGAGCGGCAGCGACCGGCAGCCGCCCGCGTACAGGCCCAGTCTGCCGCTGAAGGGCGCGTACCTGCCCTGCGTCACGAGCACCGCCGGGTTGGCGGCGGGCCAGTCGTAATCGCCGGAGGCGCTGGTGGTGTGCGGCCCGAACAGGGTGTCCAGCCGGTAGACGAGCTGCTGCTGCTGGTCGGGCACGGGCAGCCAGCCGTCGTACTTGTTGACCCGGTACGGCCCGGGGTCCAGCACGTCGATCGCGGCCCCGGACAGCCACATCGAGTCGGAGATCGTCCGCTGGGCGGGCTTGCCGCGCAGGTCGATGCCCGGCGAGAAGGCGCCGATGACGGAGAACACGCCGGGGTGCGCGGCTGCGTACTTCAGCGTGCCGAACCCGCCCATCGACAGCCCCGCGAGGCCCCGTCCCGACCGGTTGGCGATCGTGTTGAAGTTGGCGTCGATCCACGGGATGAGCTGGGAGATGTGGTACGTCTCCCACTTCGGCGCGAAATATCCGTCCGTGCGCCCGGCCCAGTCGCTGTACCAGCCGGTCATGCCGCCGGTCGGCATCACCACGATCCCGTCGTACGGGCGGCCGGGCGTGGTGCGGATCAGCGACACGAGGTCGGTCTTGGTCGTCCACTCGTCGTAGTTGTCGCCGCCGCCGTTGATGAGGTAGAGGGAGCGGTAGCGAGTGCTCCTGGCGGGGTCGTACCCGGGAGGCAGGTAGACGCGCACGGTGATCTGGCGGGCGAGCGGGTCGATCGCGGGGGTGCCGCCGGCCGCCTGGAAGATCGCCGTCGAGGTCATGACGACGTCGCGCAGCTCGGAGCCGTCGTTCTGGGGATGTCGCTCGACCCGCACGCAGGTGATGCCATGGCCGTCCGGCTGGGGGAGCGTGGTGGAGCACGTCTCGGCGTACGCCGTCGTCGCCGGCGCGACGAGCGCCCCAGTGAACAGCAGGGCGAACAGGAGCACGACGGCTAATCGTCGCATCGCATCTCCTCTACTGGACCGTCCCGATCATGACCAGGCTTCGGCGGTCACGTCAACACCCTGCCGCATTGACAGTGAAAACAACCAAGCGCATGCTTGCCGACATGGTTGAATCCAGCCTCACCCCCCAAGGGCCGAGCCGTCGCGCCCTGCTCCGCGGAGCCGCCGTCACCGGCGGCGCGCTGGTCGCGGGCGCCGCGCTGGGCAGCGCGCCGGCCCGCGCCGAGGTCGAGTACGACGTCGTGGTGGTCGGCGCCGGAGCCGCCGGGATGACCGCGGCGCTGACGGCGGCCAAACGCGGGCTGCGCACCGTCGTGGTGGAGAAGGCCCCGACGTTCGGCGGCTCGGCCGCCCGTTCGGGCGCCGGCATCTGGATCCCGTGCAACGAGGTCATCCTCGCCGCCGGAGTCCAGGACACCCCGGCCAAGGCCGCCGCCTACCTGGCCCGCGTCGTCGGCGACACCGTGCCGATCGAGCGGCAGCGGGCCTTCCTGTCGGCCGGGCCGGCGATGATCTCGTTCGTGATGCGCAACAGCCCGCTGCGCTTCCGGTTCATGGAGGGCTACTCCGACTACTATCCGGAGTTTCCCGGCGGCATGCCGAACGGGCGCTCCATCGAGCCCGCCCAGCTCGACGGCAACATCCTCGGCGCCGAGCTGGCCCACCTGAACGGCCCGTACCTCCAGACCCCCGCGGGCCTGGTGGTCTACAGCGCCGACTACAAGTGGCTGACGCTCGCCGCCGTCAACCCCAAGGGCATCGAGGTGAGCGCCGCGTGCCTGCTGCGCGGCACCGAGGCCGCGCTGCGCGGCGAGAAACCGCTGACCATGGGCCAGTCCCTGGCCGCCGGCCTGCGCGCGGGGCTGCTCTCGGCCGGCGTGCCGGTCCTGCTGAACACCCCGCTGCTCGACCTCAAGGTCGAGTCCGGTCGCGTCACCGGCGTCGTCACCGCGGGCGGCCTGGTCAGGGCCAAGCGCGGCGTGATCGTCGGCTCGGGCGGGTTCGAGCACAGCGCGGCCATGCGCACGGAGTTCCAGCGCCAGCCCATCGGCACGAGCTGGACCGTCGGCGCCAAGGAGAACACCGGCGACGGCATCGAGGCCGGCGAACGGGTCGGGGCCGCGCTGGACCTGATGGACGACGCCTGGTGGGGCCCGGCCATCCCGCTGCCCGGCCAGCCGTACTTCTGCCTGGCCGAGCGCACCCTGCCGGGCTGCGTCCTGGTCAACGGCAACGGCGTGCGCTTCGTCAACGAGGGCGCCCCCTACAGCGACGTCGTCCACGTCATGTACGACCGCAACGGCCCGGGCCAGCCGCACATCCCCGCCTGGCTCATCGTCGACCAGAACTACCGCAACAAGTACCTGTTCCGGGACGTCGCGCCGCTGCTACCGCTGCCCGACGAATGGTTCACCAGCGGCGCCGCGTACAAGGCGTGGACGATCGAGCAGCTGGCCCAGAAGATCGGCGTCCCGCAGGCGGCGCTGCGCGGCACCATCGACCGCTTCAACGGGTTCGCCGCGACCGGCAAGGACCTCGACTTCCACCGCGGCGACAGCGCCTACGACCGCTACTACGCCGACCCGCTGGTCAAGCCGAACCCATGCCTCGCGCCGCTGTGGCTGCCGCCCTTCTACGCGTTCAAGATCGTCCCAGGGGACCTCGGCACCAAGGGCGGGATGCGCACCGACGCCCGCGCGCGCGTGCTGCGGGCCGACGGGTCGGTCATCCCCGGCCTGTACGCCGCCGGCAACGCCAGCGGAGCCGTCATGGGCCACAGCTACGCCGGCTCCGGCTCGACCATCGGACCCGCCATGACCTTCGGGTACGTGGCCGCCAACGACATCGCCGACACCCCTTAAGACGATTTGCCGTCTCCCGTCGCGGGCCAGCAGCATGGCGGGATGCACTTCTCGATCAACATTCCGAACTTCGGCGACTTCGCCGACCCCAGGACCGTCGCCTCGGTGGCCGTCGCCGCCGAACAGGCGGGCTGGGACGCGCTGTTCGTCTGGGATCACGTCGTCCACGTCAAGAGCAGGCGCCGGGCGTTCGGCGACCCCTGGATGCTGCTGACGGCGGCGGCGCTGGCGACCACCCGGATCAGGCTCGGCACCCTGGTCACCCCGGTCGCCCGGCGCCGGCCGCAGCAGCTGGCCCGCCAGGTCGCCACGCTCGACGCGCTCAGCGGCGGCCGGGTGATCTTCGGCGCGGGGCTGGGCGGGCCGATCGAGGACGAGTACGGCAGCTTCGGCGAGCCCACCGACCCGCTCGTGCTCGCCGAGCGCCTCGACGAGGGCCTGGACCTGCTCGCCCGCTACTGGAGCGGCGAGCCGGTCACCCATCACGGGCGGCACTTCCAGGCCGAGGACGTGAGCCTGCTGCCGCCGACCGTGCAGCGCCCCCGCCCGCCGGTCTGGGTCGCCGGGTTCTGGCCCAACCGCAGGCCGATGCGCCGGGCCGCCCGCTGGGACGGCGCGGTCCCGCTGTTCGGGCCGGGCTCGCACGGGTACGGCCCGCCCGTCGACCAGGTGCGGGAGCTGGCCGCGTACGTACGCGAGCAGCGCCGCGACGACGGCCCCTTCGAGCTCGTCGTCGGCGGCGTCAGCCCCACCGGCGCGGCCCGGGCACGCGACCTGCTCGGCCCGCTCGTGGACGCCGGCGCCACCTGGTGGGACGAGCGCCAGCCGATCGACGGCGCCGACCTGGACCGGCTCGCGCCCGTGCTGCGCCGGATCGAGCAGGGCCCGCCCACCGTGGGGTGAAGTGAGGAGTCTCTGCGGTCTGCCATGATTCAAACGCAGTTTGTCACCATTGCCCCCTGAGGAGTTTCCCCCTTGGACCGCAGACACTTCCTCACCCTGACTGGCGCAGCGGGCCTGGCCGCCGTGGACTTCGCCCGGCCGGCGCTGGCGGCGAGCTACCCGTTCGCCGACGCGGGCGTCCCCGATGAGCTGCATGCCAGGATGGGGGAGCTGGCGCCGTACGGCGTCACGACCGTTGCGTTCACGCCGTCCGGCGGCTGGGTGATCGTCACCCAGGACGGCCGCTATTTCGCCCGTGGCGTGCCCGACGCGTGTTTCGCCGAGCTCGGGAAGCTGGTCAAATCGGGGGCGAAGATCCACTGCGTGGCCTTCCCGCCGGCGGGCGGCGATCGCTGGGTGATCACGAGTGACAAGGGGATGACGGCGCGCGGGCTGCCCGAGGCGTGTCACCAGCGCGTCAGCGACTCCTACACCGCCGGTCGGCAGGTCGTGGACGTCGCGTTCCCGCCGGCCGGCGGCGATCGCTGGGTGGTGGCCGACACGGCGGGCTTCTACGCCCGGGGCGTCGACGACGAGTGCTACCAGATGATGCGCAACCTGACGCAGGGCGGGCGCCGCGTGACCCGCGTCGCCTTCCCCAAGGGCGGCGGGTGGGTGGTCGTCGCGCAGGACGAGTTCCACGCGCGCGCCATCGACGACGCCTGCTTCAAGAAGCTGAACGAGCTGGCCGCCGGCGGCTGGCAGCTGCACAACCTCGCCTTCTCCGCGGCCGGCGGCTGGGTGGTGAGCACGCGCGGCAAGGTGCCGGCGCTGCCCGCCGACCGGGTGCGGCAGGTCGAGAACGCGGTGGGCGGCGCGACCGTCTGGCAGCGGATGAACGCCTGGAAGACGCCCGGGGTGGCCGTCGCGGTGGTGGTCGGCAACAAGATCGCCTGGTCCACCGGGTACGGCTGGCTGGAGGCCGGCAGCGGCGCCGCCGCGCACCCCGAGACCGCCTTCCAGGCCGCCTCCATCAGCAAGGCCGTGGCCGCGGTCGGCGTCATGCGCCTGACGCAGACGCTCAAGCAGCCCCTGACCGGCGACATCCGGCCCCACCTGGGCTGGACCCTGCCGCGGCGCTCCTGCGTCACCTCGACCGCGGTGCCGACCATCGACCGCGTGCTCACGCACCGGGCCGGCGTCATCGGCCGCGGCTCCACCTCCCCGGCCGACGCCTGCTCCGGCTTCGCCACCGGCGGCGGCGGCTTCGCCGGCTACGGCCCCGGCGCGAGCGTGCCCTCGCTGCTGCAGGTCATGAACGGCGAGGGCAACTCGCCGAAGATCGAGCTCACCACCGCCCCGGGGGCCGAGTTCCACTACTCCGGCGCCGGGTTCGTGCTGCTGCAGCGGATGGTGGAGCAGAAGAGCGGCCTGTCGCTGGCGTCGTACATGGACAAGGAGGTCTTCGGGCCGCTCGGGATGAAGAACAGCTCCTACGCGCTGTCGCCGGGCTTCGAGCTGGCCGCCGGCCACACCGCCACCGGCACGGTGATCTCCGGCAAGCGCAACCGCTACCCGGAGTCGGCCGCCGCCGGCCTCTACACGAACGTCCTCGACCTGTGCCGCATGGTGTGCTACCTCAACAAGGCGTGGACCGCCCCCGGCGACATCGCCGGGCCGCTCACCAGGGCCTCGGTCCGCACCCTGCTCACCGCGGGCCCCGAGCCCACCATGGGGCGGGGCTTCTTCGTCGCCGGCTCCGGGACGAAGAACTTCTCCTACACCCACGACGGCTCCAACTACGGCTTCAAGTCCGTGTTCAAGGGCTATCCGGAGCTCGGCGCCGGATACGCGATCCTGGCCAACGGCAGCAACATGAGCCTGGTCAACGAGATCGCCGCCGCCGTCCGCTCGGTCTACGGCTGGGCCTGACGCGCGCGGCCCCCTATGCGCAGGCCGGCGTCTGCTTGAGCAGGAAGATCTCGATCCGGAGCGAGTCGTCCGCCGGCAGGGCCATGGCCCGTGCCTGCGGGCTCGTGGCCCAGCAGGCGGGCAGCAGGAAGTACTGCCCGTTCGAATGGATCAGCAGGCGCAGGCCGGTGTACTTGTAGCGGAACATCGCGTTGGGGTCCGGCAGGGCGGTCTCGGTGATGCCGGGGCCCTCCAGGTAGAGGCGCCGCGGCGCGTAGATCACCGTGGCCGGCAGCTTTCCCAGGCCCGCCCAGTAGTCGTCGGCCTCCTGCTTCCCCTGCAGCTTCGCGAAGTCGGCGACCGACCACAACAGCGGGACCACGAGGAACGCCACGAAGACCGTGCGCCAGGCGACCTGGCTCGTGCGGGGGAGCGTGTGCCGTGGGTTGAGCCTGACGTACAGGCAGGCGGTGTAGGCCAGTACGAAGGCGCCGAGGCCCAGGCAGAGCGGCGTGGCGACGGGCGGCGTTCCGACGAGGCCCGCCATCCCCAGGACGCCCCATGTGGCGGTGGCGGCTCCGATCACGCCCGTCACCGCGACCGTCCACGTCGTGGCGGTGCGATGGCCGGTGACGGACCGGATCAGCCACGCGTGCGCCGGGACGGCGATCACGGCCGCCGACAGGAGGATGATGAGCGGCTCGACGGTCAGCGGGACGCTGCGCAGCACGTAGTCCTGGATGGACAGGCCCAGCATGCTCTGGTCCACGCCGAGGCGCCCGTACAGGGTGTTCGTGCGCACCGCGCCGAAATACATCAGGATCGCCGCCACCACCGTGGTCGGCGTCACGACCTGGGCGAGGACGCCCCACACGCGAGCGAGGTCCTTGCCGCCCTCACCAGGGGAGGTGTTCATGAGGGCTTACGACTCGTCCGGCGTGGGGCCGCCGTCACCGGTGGCCGGCGGTCCTTCGCCGGGTGACTCGGTGGTGGTCTCCTCCGTCGGCGTGGTGCCGGACTCCTCGGGATGCGAGGTCACCGGCGTCTCCGGCTCGCCCGGCGGGGAGCCGGTCGCGGTGGCCGGGGGCGCGACGGTCGCGCACTGCGGGAGGGCCGCCGGGTCGGACGCCGCAGCGCACGCGTCCCTGACGTAATCAGCCGGCTTGAGCCCGAGCTCCGTGAGCTGGGCCAGCGCCTTCTGGACCCTCTCGTCGTCGCCCACGGCCGCGGCGCTGACCAGCTCGGTGTGGTAGAGAAGCTCCTGGAATTTCAGCCGCAGACCGGGAGAGATGCTTCTGGTGTCCGTCTGGTCCACGATGTCGAGCGCCTTGTGGGGCCTGCCCGCGTTCGCGTTGGCCGCCGCCTGGCAGACCCGCGCGATGGCCCTCTCCCCGGGTGTGCTGTCGCCGGAGGACGCCACCCGGCCCATCTGCTCGGCCGCGGACTCGAAGTCGCCCTTTCCCAGCGTGGCCTGGCAGTCCACGCCCACTTGAGCCTCGGCCTCGGGAACGTCCCCGCTGCCTTGGGTCGGGCCGAGCCTGCTGTCCGGCGTGATGACCGCCCGGGACGTTCGCGGACCGGGCCCCGCCTGGCCGGGGCCGGACTCGCCCGAACCGCCGCCGCACCCGCCGGCCAGCACCGTAGCGGCCGCGAGCCCCGCCACCAAGGCCCTGTTCACCGGCGTCCCCCCGATCCCTTGCTGGGGTCGTGATACCGCGCGGGGACGCGCCCCATTCCCGACCTGGCGAACTCTTGCCCGCGCCGCTGGGGTCCGTTGCCCCGTTGCCCGGACACCGGACAACCCCTTCCTCGCTCCTTCCGACGTGCTGAAACATCGCCGTGGCGGGCCGCTCGGCCCGCCTTCGGGACACGGGGAGAGGACACCTCATGAACGGCTTCAGGAAGCGCTGGACCATCACCGCGTCACCTCCGCGGCGGGACGCGGTCTTCCCGAACCAGGCTGGTCATGCGCCATCCTTCACTGCTGGCCAGGCAACTGGCCAGCCGGATGCGCCTGGAGCGGGAGCTGGGCGAGGCGGTGACCGGGCGCGAGCAGGCCGGGGGCGTCGGCCCCGCGGTGATCGCCGCCGCCTTCCCGGTCGCGATGGCATCGCCACGCAGAAGTGGCTCGACGACGAGACCGGGACGCTGCGGGAGGTCACGGAGGAGGTGCTGGACCAGATGGCCCAGCCGTTCGCCTGACGCCCGGCCCGGAAGGGGAGGCCCTCGTCTAGCCAGCTAACTCACTAGTACGTACATTAGGAGGCGTCCACCCCGCCTGTCCCATCCTCCGGAGAGGAAGAACTGATGGCCTCGTTCCTGACCGGGCTGGTCGGCTCGGGCATCGGCCCCTCGCTCAGCCCGCCGCTGCACGAGCGGGAGGCCGTCCACCACGGGCTGCACTACGTCTACCGGCTGCTCGACACGGACGTGCTCGGGCTCGACGTGGGGGAGCTGGTACGCACCGCGCGCCGCTTCGGCTACGACGGGCTCAACATCACCCACCCGTGCAAGCAGAGCGTCATCCCGCACCTGGACGACCTGTCGCAGGACGCCCGCATGCTCGGCGCCGTCAATACCGTCGTGTTCGACGGCGAGCGCGCCATCGGGCACAACACGGACTGGACGGGGTTCGCCGAGTCGTTCGCCCGCGGCCTGCCCGACGCGCCCACCCGCCGGATCGTGCAGCTCGGCGCGGGCGGCGCCGGGGCGGCGGTCGGGCACGCGCTGCTCACCCTGGGCGCCGACCGGGTCACCCTCGTCGACGCCGACCCCGGCCGGGCGGTGCGGCTGGCGGCGGAGCTGGGCTCCCGGTTCGGCGCCGGCCGGGCCCGCGCCGCCACCCAAGACGAGCTTCCCGCGCTGCTCGCCGAAGCGGACGGGCTGGCGCACGCCACGCCCACCGGCATGGCGCACCACCCGGGGCTGCCGCTGCCCGCGGCGCTGCTGCGTCCCGGCCTGTGGGTGGCCGACATCGTCTACCGGCCGCTGGAGACGGAGCTGCTCAAGCAGGCCCGGGCGGCGGGCTGCCGGACGCTGGACGGCGGCGGCATGGTCGTCTTCCAGGCCGCGCACGCCTTCCGCCTGTTCACCGGCCGCGAGCCCGACACCGAGCGCATGCTCGCCCACCTGACCGACCTGGTGACCGTCTGAGGAGAAACCCATGCGCAAGTCCATCGCCACCGTGTCGGTGAGCGGCACGCTGACCGAGAAGCTGGACGCCATCGCCGCCGCCGGGTTCGACGGCGTGGAGATCTTCGAGAACGACCTGCTCGTCTGCCCGCTGCCGCCCGAGGAGATCCGGGCCCGCGCCGCGGACCTGGGGCTCTCCATCGACCTCTACCAGCCGTTCCGCGACTTCGAGGCCGTGCCCGCCGACCTGCTGGCCCGCAACCTGCGCCGCGCCGAGCACAAGTTCCGGACCATGGAACGCCTGGGCGCGGACCTGCTGCTGGTGTGCTCCAACGTCTCGCCCGAGGCGATCGGGGACGACGAGCTGGCCGCCTCCCAGCTGCGGCTGCTCGCCGAACGGGCCGCCGAGCACGGGATCCGCATCGCGTACGAGGCGCTGGCCTGGGGCCGGCACGTCAACGAGTATCTGCACGCCTGGCGCCTGGTGCGCATGGCCGACCACCCGAACCTGGGCACCTGCCTGGACAGCTTCCACATCCTCTCGCGCGGCTCCGACCCGATCGGCATCGAGGCGATCCCCGGCGAGAAGATCTTCTTCCTCCAGCTCGCCGACGCGCCGCTGCTGGCCATGGACGTGCTGCAGTGGAGCCGCCACTACCGCTGCTTCCCCGGCCAGGGCAACTTCGACGTGGCCGGGCTGGTCCGGCACGTCCTCGACGCCGGATACACCGGCCCGCTCTCGCTGGAGGTGTTCAACGACCACTTCCGCCAGGCCGGCACCGCCCGCACGGCCCGCGACGGCATGCGCTCGCTCCTCGCCCTGGAGGACAGCCTGTACGGGGCCGCCCATCCGGCCGTCCCCACCGGGTTCGCCTTCGCAGAACTGGCCGATCCCGAGGCGCTGGGCGGGATGCTGACCGCGCTCGGCTTCCAACGTACCGGGACGCATCCCACCAAACCCGTCGAGCTGTGGGAGCAGGGCGGGGCGCGGCTGCTGCTCAACGCCACGGAGAGCCCCGGTGGGGACCCCGCGCTGGTCGCCATCGGGCTGGACAGCCCCGACCCCGGCGCGGCGGTCAAGCACGCCGAATCGCTGCTGTCGCCGGTGCTGCCGCGCGAGCGCGCGCCCAGGGAGGCGCGCCTGGACGCCGTCGCCGCCCCCGACGGGACCCAGATCTTCTTCTGCGGCACGGACTGGCTCGACGACTTCGGCCCCTCGGGGCCCGTCGCCGGGGAGATCACCCGCATCGACCACGTGGCCCTCACCCAGCCGTTCCACTACTTCGACGAGGCCGAGCTGTTCTACCGCACCGTGCTCGGCCTCCGGCCGCAGGAGAGCCTGGAGCTGCCCGACCCGTACGGCCTGCTGCGCAGCAAGGCGATGTCGGCCGCCGAGGGCGCGGTCCGGATGGTCATCAACCTGGCCCAGGTCGGCGCCAGGGACCTGCCGTGGCAGCACGTCGCGCTCGCCTGCGACGACGTCGTGGCCGTGGCCCGGCGCCTGCGGGCCGAGCACCCGGAGCTGCTGCTGCCCATCCCCGCCAACTACTACGACGACCTGGAGGCCCGCCACGACAACGTCGACCCCGAGCTTCGGGAGCTGGGCCTGCTGTACGACCGGGACGCCCATGGCGAGTTCCTGCACCTGTACACCGTCACCGTGGGTCGCGTCTTCTTCGAGCTCGTCCAGCGCACGGGCGACTACCAGGGGTACGGGGCCGGGAACGCCCCGATCCGGCTCTCCGTGCAGCACGCCGGACCTCACTAAGATGACCGAATGACCACGCAACCCGTCGCCTCCGAACGCCAGCGGGACGCCGAGCGCACCAAGGCGGAGATCCTCAAGGTCGCTCAGCAGGAGTTCGCCCGGCACGGGTACGCGGGCGCGCGCGTGGACGAGATCGCCGAGCGGATGCGCACGACCAAGCGCATGATCTACTACTACTTCGGCAGCAAGGAGCGCCTCTACATCGCGGTCCTGGAGAAGGCCTACACCGAGGTCCGGGCGATGGAGCGGACGATCGACGTCGAGCACCTGGCCCCGGTGGAGGCGATCCGCACCCTGGCGGAGCTGACCTTCGACCACCACGACCTGCACCGCGACTTCATCAAGCTCGTCGCCATCGAGAACGTCCACCAGGCCGAGCACATCCGCAAGTCCGAGGTGCTGGCCAACCTCGGCACGCCGGTGCTCGACGTCATCTCGCGCATCCTGGACGCGGGGCAGGCCTCGGGCGAGTTCGTGACCGACGCCGACGCGATCGACGTGCACATGATGATCAGCTCGTTCTGCTTCTTCCGGGTGGCCAACCAGCACACGTTCGGGGCGCTGTTCGGGCGCGACATGACGGCGCCGGAGCACCGCGACCGGCTGCGCCGGATGGTGGGCGAGATGGTCGTCGCCTACCTGCGCGGGCAGCACTGAGAACCGACACCCAGGTAACCGATTGGCAACACCCTTGTAATGTACGAACCGGTGAGTTAGTTTCCTGCCACTGCGCTATGCCATTCCCCCCGTGAGGAGCATAATCGTGACGGTGCAGGGCAAACCTCGCAAAGCGGCTATAGCTGCCTGGATCGGTAGTGCCTTGGAGTACTACGACTTCTTCATCTACGGCACCGCGGCCGCGCTGGTCTTCAGCAAGATCTTCTTTCCGTCCAGCTCTCCCGCCACGGGTACGCTCCTGGCCCTGGCCACCTTCGGCGTCGGCTACCTGGCCAGGCCGGTCGGCGCGTTCGTGCTGGGGCACGTGGGCGACAAGTTCGGCCGCAAGAAGGTCCTGGTCACCACGCTGGTCATGATGGGCGTCTCGACGTTCCTGGTGGGCTGCCTGCCCACCTACGACCAGGTCGGCGTACTCGCCCCGGTCCTGCTCGTGGCGCTGCGCCTGCTGCAGGGCTTCTCCGTGTCCGGCGAGCAGGCCGGCGCCAACTCGATGACGCTCGAACACGCGCCCGAGACCCGCCGGGCCTACTACACCAGCTTCACGCTCAACGGCACCCAGGCCGGGCAGATCATCGCCACCGCGATCTTCCTGCCGATCGCCGCGCTGCCCGAGGACCAGCTGCTGAGCTGGGGCTGGCGGGTGCCGTTCTGGCTGAGCATCGTGGTGGCCGCGGTCGGGCTGGTCATCCGCCGCACGCTGGAGGAGACGCCCGCCTTCGAGCAGGAGGTCGCCACCGACAACGTGGCCAAGATGCCGCTGGCCGTGCTCTTCCGCGAGCAGTGGCGGGACGTGCTGCGCGTGGTCGTGGCCGCGGTCATCGCCTCGGTGAGCACGATCTTCACCGTCCACGCCCTGTCGTACGCCGTCAACACCATGCACCTGGAACGCGGGCCCATGCTGTGGGTGGGCGTGCTGGCCAACGTCGCCGCGGTGATCACGATCCCGCTGTGGGGGCGGCTGTCGGACCGGATCGGCCGCAAGCCCGTCTTCATCGGCGGCTCGCTGGGCTGCGCGGTGCTGATGTTCGCCTACCTGTGGTCGATCTCCACCGGCGGCTACGCCCTGATCTTCGTCGTGGGCATCCTGATGTTCGGCGTCGTGCACAGCGCCACCAGCGGCGTCTGGCCGTCGTTCTACGGCGAGATGTTCACCACCAGGGTCCGCCTGTCGGGCATGGCGATCGGCACCCAGATCGGCTTCGCGATCGCCGGCTTCGCGCCGACCGTGGCCACGGCGCTGGCGGGCACCGGCCCGGACAGCTGGCTGGGCGTGTCGATCATCACCGCCGTCCTGTGCCTGGTCAACGTGGCCGCCGTGGCCACCGCCCGGGAGACCTACCGCGTCCCCACCGAGCGGCTCGGGCTCAAGGAACCGGTGCGCGTGTGACCGGCTTCCGCGTGTACGCCCTGCGCTACGCCGAGCGCGACGCCCGGCGTGGCGAGCACTTCCACGGCTACGACACCCGGGGAGCCGAGCCGCACCCCACCGCCTACTACGTCTGGCTGGCCGTCAACGACGAGCACACGGTCGTCATCGACACCGGCATCGGCCGGGCGCGCGCCGAGCTGGCCCCGGGGCTGCGCTACCTGGCCTCGCCGGTGGAGGCGCTGGCCCGGCTGGACGTGGCGGCGGACGCCGTCGATCACGTGGTGCTGACCCACCTGCACTACGACCACACCGGCACCGCCAGCGAGTTCACCTCGGCCCGCTACGTCCTGCAGCAGGCCGAACTGGACTACTGGACGGGGCCCTGGGCCGAGCGCGTCGCGGGGGAGCGCTGGCTGCTGAACGACGACGACCTCGCCCACCTCCAGGCCGCCCGCCGGGACGGGCGGGTGTCCCTGCCCGACGGCGACGCGACCGTGGTACCCGGCCTGAGCGTGCACCTGGTGGGCGGGCACACCGCGGGCATGCAGGTGGTACGCGTGCGCACGGCCCGCGGGCACGTCGTGCTGGCCTCCGACGCGAGCCACTTCTACGAGAACATCGAGGGCGACCGGCCGTTCCCGATCCTGCACAGCATGACCGGGATGTACGGCGCCTTCGACCGGATCAAGGAGCTGGCCGACGGGCCCCACCTGGTGGTCGCCGGTCACGACCCGGAGGTGCTCAAGCGCTTCCCCCTGCTGGAGCCGGACATCGCGGAGATCGCCGGCTGACGCGCCCCCCGGCCGCAGGTGCCGCAGCCGGGGGTCACAGGCCGAGATAGATGCGCCGGACCTGGGGGTCGTCGCGGAGCTCGGCCGAGGTGCCGGTGGCGGCGATCTCGCCGTTCTCCATCACCAGACAGCTCGTGGTGACGTCGAAGGTGAGCTTGGCGTTCTGCTCGACGAGCAGGATGGCCAGGCCGTCGGCGTTGAGCCGCTTGAGCACGGCGGCGATCTCGGCGACGAGGATCGGCGACAGCCCCATCGAGGGCTCGTCCAGCAGCATCACCTTCGGGCGGCACATCAGCGCCCGCCCGACGGCCAGCATCTGCTGCTGGCCCCCGGACAGGGCCCCCGCCAGCCGGTGGCGCATCTCCCGCAGCACCGGGAAGACCTCGTACACCTCCTCGACGGGCGCGCGCTTCCAGCTCTGCGTGTAGGCCCCGAGCAGGAGGTTCTTCTCGACGCTCAGCCCGGGGAAGACGTGCCGTCCCTCGGGCACGTAGCCGATGCCGTGCCGCACCAGGGTGTGCGCGGGCGCCCGCAGCAGGTCGTGCCCGCCGAAGCGGATCGCGCCGGCCTGCCGGGGCGCGAGGCCCATGACGGCCTTGAGCGTGGAGGTCTTCCCCGCGCCGTTGGCGCCGATGATCCCCAGGGACTGGCCGGGTTCGACGGTGAAGGAGACGTCGTGGGCGGCCCGCACGCCGCCGTAGTGGACGGAGAGGTTCTCGACGGTGAGCGTGCTCAACGGGTGGCCTCCTCGGCGGTGGGAGCGGTCATCGAGTCGCCGAGGTAGGCGGCCACGACGTCGGGGTGCACGGCGACCTCGGCCGGCGGGCCGTCGGCGATGACGCGGCCGCCCGACAGCACGGTGACCTGCTCGCACAGCGACATGACCAGGCCCATGTTGTGCTCGATGATCACGACGGTCACGCCGGAGTCCCTGATGGAGCGGACGATCTCGCCGAGCCGGCGCACCTCCTCACCGTTCATTCCGGCGGCGGGCTCGTCCAGCAGGAGCAGGCTCGGCCGCATGGCCATGGCGCGGGCCAGCTCGATGCGCCGCTGGATCCCGTACGGCAACGAGCGCGGCTCGGCGTCGGCGACCTCGGCCAGCCCGAACCGCTCGATGAGCTCCCCGGCCCGCTCGCGCAGCTCCCGCTCGTAGCCCAGCACCTTCCAGGGCAGGCTCGGGTAGCGCCAGATCCAGGTGGTGCGGGTGCGGTCCAGCGCCAGCAGCAGGTTCTCGCGCACGCTGAGGTCCTCGAACAGGCGCAGGTTCTGGAAGGTCCTGGCCACGCCGCGGTGCGACAGCCGGTACGGCGCCGCCCCGGTCACCTCGCGCCCGTGCAGCCGCACCGATCCCTGGGTGGGCGTGTAGAAGCCGCTGACGACGTTGAACAGCGTGGTCTTGCCCGAGCCGTTGGGCCCCACGATGCCGCGGATCTGCCCGGCGGGCACGGTGAGCGACACCCCGTCGAGCGCGACCAGGCCCTTGAAGCGCTTGGTCACCTCCCGGACCTCCAGCACGTCGCCGTCCGGAGCGTCGGGCGCGGCGGCCTCGTACGGCTGGAAGGGGCCGAGCTGGGCCCGCGAGCCGTCGCGGCGGCGCCGCAGGAGCTGGCGGGGCAGCCCGGCCAGGCCCTTGGGCGCGAACACCACCACGAGCACCACCACGAGGCCGTAGCCGAGCTGGGCGTAGGCGGAGGCGTCCAGCAGCGCCTCCCTGACCAGGGAGAGCGCGACGGCGCCGACGACGCAGCCCAGGATGCTGCTCCGGCCGCCGATGATCACCATGGCGAGCAGGAGGAACATGTTCGCGATGTTGAAGGACTCGGGTGCGACGAAGCGGATGAGCCCGGCGTACAGGACGCCCGCGACGCCGCCGTACAGGCCGGACAGCACGAAGGCGGTCATGCGCAGCAGCGGGATCTCCGCCCCCAGCGCGCCCGCCGCGAGGTCGTCGTCGCGCATGGCGCGCAGCCTGCGGCCCAGCGGCGAGTGGGTGACCAGCAGGGCGAAGGCCAGGACGAGCGCGAAGACGATCAGCTCGACGTAGTAGAAGAGGTAGCCGCTGGACAGGTCGACGCCGAACATCGGCGGCACCGGCAGGTCGCTGAGGCCCTCGGCGCGGCCCGCGACGGTGGCGTTGGTGACCCAGTTGGTGAAGGCCAGGGCCAGGCCGAGCGTCACGATGCCCAGGTAGTGCGACTGCATGCGCAGCGCGGGCACCCCCACGAGCGCGCCGAAGACCACGGCGGCCACCACCGCGAGGACCGCGGCGGTCCAGAAGCCGAAGCCGGCCTGCGTGGTGAGGATGGCCAGGGTGTAGGCGCCGACGCCGAAGAAGGCGACCTGGGCCAGGTTGATCTGGCCGGCCACGCCCATGGTCAGGCCGAGGCCGACGGCCAGGATCGCGAAGATGATCGCCACGTCGGCGACGTGCATCGAGTAGCCGCCCAGGCCGTAGGGGAGCAGCCAGGCGGCCACGGCGACGGGGACGAGCCAGGCCAGACGTCTCATGCGCGGTTCACCGTGGCCTCTCCGAAGATGCCGGTCGGGCGGATCATGACCACGACGGCGAACACCAGGAACGTCACCAGCTCCGAGTACTCCTGGAAGTTGCCCGCGGCGAACGCGTCGAGCAGCCCGAAGGCCAGCCCGCCGACGATCGCGCCCGGCATGCTGCCGAAGCCGCCCAGCATGGCGGCCGCGAACCCCTTGATGCCCAGGGTGCCGCCCATGGTCGGGTTGACGTACAGCATGGGCCCGACCAGGCTGCCCGCCAGCGCCGCCAGGCCCGCGCCGATGGCGAAGGCCATGGCGTTGCTGCGCCCGACGTGGATGCCGACCGCGGTGGCGGCCTGGTGGTCCATGGCGGCCGCCTGCATGGCCGCGCCGCGCTTGGTGCGCTGCAGGAACAGCGCCAGCAGCCCGGTCGCCGCCGCCGCGACCGCGATCACGAGCACGTTGTACGTGGGGATGCGGACGCCGGCCAGGTCGATCGGCTCGGTGGCGACGGGGGAGGGCACGGCGTGGCCGGTGGCCCCCCAGACGAGGACCGCCCCCGCCTCCAGGACGGCGCCGAAGCCGATCGTGCCGATCAGCATCAGCGTGAAGTCCTTGTTCTCCAGGGGGCGCAGGAAGCGCTCGATCACCAGGCCGATCAGGCCGGTGACGGCGATGGCCACGACGATCGCGACGGCGAAGGGGAGCCGGCTGGCCAGGTAGAACGTGGAGGCGGCGTACGCGCCGATCATGACGACGCTGCCGTGGGCGAAGTTGACCAGCCCCATGGTGCGGTAGACGATCGAGAACCCCATCGCCACCAGCGCGTACACCGCTCCGAACGTGACCCCGCCGATCAGGGTCTGAAGGAATACCTGCACGTCAGCTCGCGGCCTCGGGCACGACCTTGCCGTCCTTGACCAGGCCGATCTTGGTGGTGTGGATGCCGACGCCGTTGGCGTCGTAGTCGTAGTCGCCCAGCAGCCCGGCGCGCTTGACGCCGCGGATGGCGTCGGCCAGCTTCTGCCCGCCCTCGCCGTTGGTCTGCTTGAGCGCCTCGATGAGGATCGACGCGCCGTCGTACGCCTTGGCGACGTGCATGCGGGCCTCCTCGTTGTAGGCGGCCTTGTACTTGGCGGCGAACTCCTTGATGGCGTCGCTGGCGTCGTTGCTCAGGTAGGGCGAGCTGACGATCGAGCCCTCGGCGTTCTTCAGCCCGGCCGTGGTGGCGTACACGTCGGTGCCCATTGGGGCGCCGCCGGCGAAGACGGCCTTGAGCCCCAGCTCGCGGGCCTGCTTGGCGATCAGCCCCGACTGGACCTCCTCGGCGCCGATGAACAGCACCTCCGGGTCCTTCTCGCGGATCTTGGCGAGGTTGGCGTTGAAGTCCTTCTGGTCTGGGGTGACGACCTCGTCGGCCAGCGGGGTGACGTTCCTGGTCTTGAGGGCGTTGAGGAAGGCGTCGTGCTCGCCGCTGCCGTAGGCGCCGTTGTTGCTGATCAGCGCGATCTTCTTCTGCGCCTTCTCGTCGACCAGGTACTTGGCGAGCGTCTCGTCGAAGGTGACGCTGGTCGGCGCGTTGAGGAAGAGGAACGGGCTCTTCAGCTCGGCGAGCTTGGGCGACTGGCCCGAGGTGATGTTCGGGATCTTGGCGTCCTTGAGGATGGGCGCCATGGCCAGGGTGACCGCGCTCTCGGCGGTGCCGAGCATGGCGATGTAGCCCTCGCCGGCGATCTTCCTGGCCACGTTGGTGCCGACGGTCGGGTCGCCCTGGCTGTCGAACAGGTCGAGCTGGATCTGCCGGCCGTTGACGCCGCCGGCCTTGTTGGCCTCGTCGACGGCCAGCTTCACGCCCTTGTGCTCCCACTGGCCGAGCGAGCTGAGCTGCCCGCTCTGGGCGTTGACGTTCGCGATCTTGATGGGTCCGGTGGCGCCGGCGCCTGACTGGTTCGACTGTCCGGGCGGAGCGCAGGCGGCGAGCAGGATGAACGCGGCCGCGACGATCGGAAATCTCACGATTCACCTCTGGGGGTAGGTGAGAGAGCTAATTCACGGACTAGTACGTTCGTTATAGCGCCGCACGGAAGCGGAGGAAATATCGAACGCGCAACGGTTTCAGTCGGAGAACATCCCCTGATAGATGTCCTTGATGTTCCAGTGGCCGGGTGTCGGCACCGGTTCGTTCACCATCGGGACGTCGATGAGCGCGGGACGCCGGTTCGCGACGGCCGCGCGCAGGGCCGCGCCGAACTCGGCGGGCGTGGTGACGGTGTGCCCGTCGGCGCCGCACGCGACGGCGAGCGCGGCGAAGTCCGGGCTGTAGGGCCGCCCGGCCGGATCGGTGAAGTCGCAGCCGTGGCTGCGGCCGAAGTGGACCGCCTGCAGGTCCGAGATGGTCCCGTGCGACCTGTTGTTCATCACCACGAAGATCACGGGGGCGCCCTGCTCGACCGCGAGCGGCACGGCGGGCAGCTGGGCGCTCATGCCGCCGTCGCCGATGAGCGCGACCACCGTCCGCTCCGGCCGGGCCAGCTGCACGCCCACGGCCGCGGCCGGGCCGAACCCCATGGTGGAGGCGCCGCCCGGGGTGATGAACCGCCCCTGCGGCGGCAGCTCGTAGCACTGGGCGACGCCGTTCTTGTTCCAGCCCACGTCGGTGACCAGCACCGCGTCGGCGGGGATCGCCTCGCGCAGGTCCGCCAGGATGCGCTCGGGACGCAGCGGGAAGTCCTCGCTCCTGCCGCGTTCCCTGCTCCCGGTGAACAGCCCCGACCTGGCCTGGCGGATCCTCTCCCGCAGCTCCGGCCGTTCGGCCTGGGGGTGGGACTTGGCGGCGTCGGCGAGCGCCTTGACCGCGAGCCCCACGTCGGCGACCGCGCCGATCGCCACCGGGTAGTTGCGGCCGAGCTCGGCCGGGTCGATGTCGATCTGGATGAGCGTGCTTTCGCGGGAGAAGTCCCAGGTGAAGCGGGGATCCCAGGAGCTGGCGTCGGTCTCGGCGAAGCGGGTGGCCAGCGCGAGCACGACGTCGGCCTCCCTGGCGTACGCGTTCGTCAGCTCCAGCCCCCAGAAGCCGGTCATGCCCAGCACGAGCGGGTGGGCGTCGGGGACGGTGCCCTTGGCCATGAGCGAGTGCGCGATGGGGATGTCCAGGTGCTCGGCCAGCGCAAGGAGCACATCGGCGTCCTCGCGCAGGCCGCCGCCGACGTAGATGAGCGGACGGTCGGCCGCCGCCAGCGTCGCGGCGATCAGCTCGGCCGTGGCCTCGGGCAGGTCGGGCGCCGCCGCGTGGCTGATCGGCGGATACGGCTCCGCGGGCCGGGAGAAGACGTCCATCGGCACGTTGACGAGCGTGGCCCCCGGGCGTCCCGACCGCGCCGTCCAGAAGGCCCGTTCCACGGCCCGGCCCAGGTCCTGGGCGCGGTGCACGTTCCAGGCCCGCTTGACGAAGGGCCGGAAGACCGACGCCTGATCGCCGTCGGCGTGCAGGTTGATCTCCTGATGCGGGTGGCGGCCCCGGTAGTAGGAGGGGATGTCGCCCGAGATCACGACCAGGGGCACCGAGTCGAGCGCGGCGGTCATGACGCCGGTGGCGGCGTTGGTCAGGCCGGGCCCGACGTGGACCAGCAGCACGCCTGGCTTCCCGCCGGCCCTGGCGTAGCCGTCGGCGGCGTGCGCGGCGGCCTGCTCGTGGCGGGCGATGACGAAGCGGATGGGGCTGTCGGCCAGCGCGTCGAGCACCGCGATGTTGGTGTGCCCGCAGGTGCCGAAGACGTACTCGACGCCGAGCTCCTCCAGCTGCGCGACGAGCGCGTGGGCTGCCGTGGTCATTGGTCTCCCCAGATGGTCAGCCCCTTGAGCATGAGGGTCTTGGTCACGGTGAAGTCCTCGATCATCCAGCGGGGCGACTCGCGGCCGATGCCGGAGTCCTTCACGCCGCCGAACGGGACGTGGTCGAGGCGGAAGTTGGAGGAGCCGTTGACGATCAGGCCGCCGACCTCCAGCTCGCGCCAGGCGGTGACGACGCGGCGCACGTCGTGGGTGAAGATCCCGGCCTGCAGCCCGTACGTGCTGCGGTTGCACTCCTCGATCACCTCGTCGAAGCCGTCGTACGGGAGCACGGCCACCAGCGCGCCGAACACCTCCTCCCTGACGACCCGCGCGTCGCGGGGCGGCGCGACCACGACGGTGGGCGCCATCACCGCCCCGTCGCGGCTGCCGCCCGCGGTGATCCGGGCGCCCGCCCCGGCGGCCTCGGCGCTCCAGCGGACCACGCGCTCGGCCGCGGCGTCGTCCACCATCGAGCCCACGTCGGTCGCCGGGTCGAGGGGATCGCCCACGGCCAGGGCCTTCACCTCGCCCGTCAGGGCGTCGGCGAAGTCCTCGAAGCGGGAGCGGTGGACGTAGACGCGCTGCACCGAGATGCAGCTCTGGCCGGAGTTGCTGTAGCCGGTCCGGGCGCAGACCCGGGCCGCCTCGGCCAGGTCGGCGTCCTCGCACACGATGGTCGCGGCGTTGCCGCCGAGCTCGAGCAGCACCCGCTTCGGCCCGGCGGCATGGGCGACGGCGTGCCCGGCCGTGACGCCGCCGGTGAAGCTCACCACGGCGATCTCCGGCGCCGCGCACAGCCGCGCGCCCACCTCGCCGCCGCCGTGCAGGACCTGCACGGCCTCGACCGGCATGCCGGCGTCGAGCAGCAGCTCGACCAGGGCCGTGGAGACGGCCGGGGCCTGCGGCGGCGGCTTGACGATGGTGGTGTTGCCGGCGGCGAAGGAGGCGGCGAGCTTGTGGGCCAGCAGGTTCGCGGGCGCGTTGAACGGCGTGATCGCCAGCACCGGGCCCGCGGGGGCGCGCTGGGTGAGCGCGGTGTTGCCGACCCCGCGCGCCCAGCCCGCCACGGGCAGCACCTCGCCGCCGATCCGCCTGGCCTCCGCCGCCGCGACGGACAGGGTGTCGGCCACCCGCAGCACCTCGCCGCGCCCGTCCTTGAGAGGTTTGCCCAGTTCGAGCGCCAGGAGCCGGGCGAACTCCTCGCCGCGCTGGCCGCCGCGATCAGTGAGCGCGGCGGCGGCGCGCTCCAGGATGTCCGCCCGGGTGGCCGGTGCCAGCCGCGCGATCGTTCTGGCCGCGCGCCGGGCGTAGCCGAGGGCTGTGGTGACGTCGTCGGCCTGCGCCGTTCTGGCCCGGCTGACGACCTGGCGGACGTACGGGCCGACGCGCTCGGCCCGCGGTCCTTCGGTGAGCCACTGGCCGGCGACCAGGCAGCCGGACTCGTGGATTGCGTTCATGGCGGCTCCATGGATCCGCTAAGCGGTTCTCATGAACCGCACTGTGGATTGCCTCACCGTATGAGGGCAGTGCGGGTTCTGGCAAGACCCTGATCCGTATAGCGGATCAAATGGACCATCAAGCGGACCGGATGGTAGCCTGTGGACCGCATGAGAAGGTGGGCAGCAGGTTCACCTTCTACCCACAAGCGAGGATCCGTGCCTTCGAACCTTCCCGCAGAGTCCGGTGAGAGCGGCGGCGTGCGCAGCGTCCAGCGGGCGTTCGACATCCTGTCGCTGCTCACCGAGGACCGGCGGACGCTGACCATCCGCGAGGTCGTCGAGGAGACCGGGCTGGCCAAGACGACGGCGCTGCGGCTGCTGCAGACCCTGGAGCACATGGGGCTGCTGTGGAGCACGCCGAAGGGCTACGCGGCCGGCCCCGCCCTGTGGCGGTGGGCGCACCTGGCCCGCACGGCGTGGGAGCTGCCGCCGGAGACCGTCCAGCTCATGCGCGAGCTCGGCGCGCGGCAGAGGGAGACCGTCAACCTGTACGTGCTGCGCGACGTTCACCGCGTCTGCATCGCCCAGCAGGAGAGCCCGCAGCCGCTGCGCCACGTCGTGCGGGTCGGCGACGAGCTGCCGCTGTGGGCGGGGGCCTCCTCGAAGATCCTGCTCAAGGACGCCCCCGAGCGGCTGCTGTCCCGGGTCGCCCGCTCCTCCCCGTACGGCGAGTCCCACACGGCCACCCTGCGGGAGTGGATCGACCAGGCGGCGCGCGACGGCTACGCGGTCAGCCACGGAGAGCGCGAGCCCGGCCTGTCGGCGGTCGCCGTGCCCGTGACGAGCGGCTCGGGGGCTACCGTGGCGGCGCTGACGCTCAGCGGCCCCACGGTGCGCTTCGGCGACGACCGCGTCGCGGAGTTCGCCGCGGACCTGCGGGAGGTGGCCAAGCGCATGTCCGAACGCGGCTTCGACCACCCCCTCGCCTGAGCGCCGTCAGTAGACGACGATCTTGCCGGTGTTCTGCGGGAAGATCGCGTCGTTGTAGAAATACTCGCCCGCGGTGTCGAACGTGTGGGTGAAGGACTGGCCGGGCATCAGCACGCCGCTGTCGAACTCGTACTCGAAGAACGACACGGCGGCGTGCGCGAGCTGGTTGTCGGCCGGGTTGACGAAGGTGACCGTCGTGCCCTTCGGCACCCGCAGGTGCTGGGGTGACATGGCGTTCTGGGCGACGGTGTTCTCGGTCGCGCCGGGCCGCTGGTTGGCCGCGTCCCAGATCCGGCCGAGCGTGACGGTGGTGCCGGCCACGGCCCCAGTAACGGCCGGTGCCCTGATGTCGTTGCGCTTTTTCGGAGGTGTGGGCGTGGCCGCCGGGGCGACCTTGCCGCCCAGCTTGAACGCCCACAGGTGGTCGCCGCGCGGGATGTCCGGATACGGCAGCCCGTTGCCGCCGGCCAGGACCGCGACGTACTGCTCGCCGTCGATCTCGTAGCTGATCGGGCTGCTGTGCACGCCGGCGCCGCACTGGAAGCTCCACAGGATCCGGCCGTCGGTGTCGTCCATGGCGTGCAGCAGCCCGTCGGGCCCGCCCTGGAACATCACCCGGCCGCCGGTGGTCAGGATGCCGTTGCCGTGCGCCAGCGACCACTCGCGGTCGAGGGTCCACACCGGCTTGTTGGTGCGCGGGTCCACGGCCGCGATGCCGCCCGCGAAGTACTCGCCCAGCGGCCGCGAGGTGTTGACCCGGCCGTCGTGGGTGTTGGAGAAGCCGGAGTTGATCAGCCCGTACCCGACGTAGATCCAGCCCGTGTGCGGGTTGTACGACAGGTGCGCCCAGTCCGCGCCGCCGCCCGCGCCGGGGAAGATGATCGTGGCCCGGTCCCAGTGCGGCGTGTAGAGGCCGCCCCAGGCGTAGAACGGCACCGGCCTGGTCGCCTTGCCGAACTCCGGCGCCTGCGTGAGGAACGGCTCGCCACCGGGGAAGGGCTGCGTCGGCGCGGTCTTCTGCCGGGGGTCCTGCGGCACGGGGCGCTCCTCCATGCCGTGCAGCGGCTCGCCGCTCTCCCGGTCGAGGACGTAGAACATGCCGACCTTGCTGCCGTAGACGACGGCCCTGCGCGACCTGCCCTTGACCTTGATGTCCACCAGCACCGGCGCCATCACGTTGTCCAGGTCCCAGATGTCGTGGTGCACCGACTGGAAGTGCCACCTGCGCTTGCCGGTCTTGGCCTCGATGGCCACGATCGAGTTGGCGAACAGGTTGTCGCCGCCCCGGCCGGAGCCGTCCAGGCGCGGGTAGGAGCCGCCGAACGTCCAGTAGACCAGGCCCAGCTCCGGGTCGACGGCCGGGTGGATCCACGGCACCGCGCCGCCGGTCTTCCAGGACTCGCCCTCCCAGGTGTCATTGCCGAACTGGCCCTCGCCGGGGCACGCCCAGAAGGTCCAGGCGACCTCGCCGGTGGCGGCCTTCAGCGCGTACGCCCGGCCGCGCGCGCCGCCGGTGCTGCCCTGCATGCCGACGTAGATCAGGCCGTCGTGGTAGACGACGGCGCCGGCCAGGGTGCCGGTCAGGCCGCCGCACTGGCCGTTCTGCGGGTCGCAGCCGCCGGTGTCGCCGCCGCCCTCATCATCGGTGATCAGCCGGCGCTGCCACACGACCTGGCCGGTGTCCTTGGCCAGCGCGTACACGATGTTGGCGCCCGAGGTGGAGAAGACCAGGCCCTCGCCGAGGGCGACGCCGCGCATGTTGGTCTGCCTGGTGCCGAGGTTGGTCTTCCACTTGATGGCGCCGGTCCGGCCGTCCACGGCGAAGACGTTCTGCTGGGTGGTCTGCACGTACAGGACGCCGTTCTCGACGACGCAGGTGCTCTGCTGGTGCGCCGCGGTGCTGCCGCCCTCGAGGTTGACGTGCCAGGCGCCGCCCAGGCGGCTCAGGTTCCGGGCGGTGATCTGCCTGAGCGGGGAGTGGTTGTGGTTGCCCAGGTTGCCGCAGACCTTGGGGAAGTCCTTGCCGGCGACGCCGAGGGAGGCCGGCTGCCGCTCCGTGCTCGCCTGGGCGGGCTCGGCAGTGGCCCCGGCGGTGGCCCCGGCGGTGGTCAGCGCCGCGGCCGCGCCGATGAGGAAGTTTCGTCGTTCCACTGGCACCACACACCTTCAGCGGTCCGCTACATGGACCTATCGATCCATATGACGGACGCACCATAAGCCTGGGCCGATCGTGAAGGCAAGAGCTTGTCCTTGTGCCGGGCCGTGGTTACGCTCGAACCTCTCAGTGGACCATCCGATCCGCCTAGTGGATCGAGGCGCGAGGTGCCCATGCGTACCAGACTGTCGATCGCCGCCCTCACCGGTGCGGCGGCACTCCTGCTCACCGCCACCGCTCCCGGCTCCGCCGCCTCACGCGAGGGGGCGCAGAACCTCGGCGACCCCGACTACGGCGTCTGCCGCGGCACCGACCCGCGCTGCTACCACGACTGGGGCAACTTCGACCCCGCCAAGGGCTACCGGCTGCTCGTCTACAGCCGCACCGCCGGCCCCCGCCACGCCCACCTCGGCACCCCGCTCGGCCCCGGGCTCAACCCGCCGCTCAACGACGACAACGTCGCGATCAAGGCCGTGCTCGAGCTGGGCCAGGACAACGGCTTCGCCGTCGACTACACCGAGGACGTCACCCAGCTGTCCTCGGCGGGGCGGCTGCTGCCGTACAACGCGGTGATGTTCCTCAGCACCACCCGGGACACCCTCGACGACGCCGCGCAGACCGCGCTGCGGCAGTACATCCGGGCCGGGGGCGGGTTCGTCGGCGTGCACAACGCCTTCGGCACCGAGTACAACTGGCCCTGGTACGAAGGGCTGCTCGGCAACGCCAACTTCTACGACCACGCCGCCAACCAGCCCGGCACCGTCGTCACCGCCGACCGGCGCGACGCCTCCACCCAGGGGCTGCCGCAGCGCTGGGCCTTCACCGACGAGTGGTACAACCTCGTGCCGTTCCCCACGCGCGTCCGCGTCCTGGCCAGGGTGGACGAGAGCACGCTGGCCCGCGGCGTGCGCGGTAACCTCGGCCATCCCGGGCACGGCGGTGACCACCCGGTCAGCTGGTGCCAGTACTACGACGGCGGCAAGGCCTGGCCCACCACCCTCGGCCACGACGCCAAGGCGTGGACCGACGAGCCGCTGGACGGCGACCAGTACTTCGTCCAGCACCTGCTCGGCGGCGTGAAGTCCGTCCTGGGCATGGCGCCCTTCTGCCGCTGAGCGGGTGCCGGCGGGTCACCAGGTGACGGGGAGCTCGTAGACGCCGTAGACCTGGCCGTCGTGCTTGAAGGGGATCTGGTCCAGCTCCGCCGCCAGGCGCAGGGACGGGATGCGCCGATAGAGCGTGCTGTAGGCCACCTGCAGCTCCATCCGCGCCAGCGGCTGGCCCAGGCACTGGTGGACGCCGAAGCCGAAGGCCACGTGGCGGCGGGCGTCGCGGCGGATGTCCAGCTCGTCGGGGTCAGGGAAGATCGCGGGGTCGCGGTTGGCGATGTCGTTGGCCATGATCATCCCCTCGCCCGTGCGGATGACCTGGCCGGCGATCTCGATGTCCTCCTTCGCGACCCGGCGGCGCCCGCTGTGGGTGATGTTGAGGTAGCGCAGCAGCTCCTCCACCGCACTGGCGACCAGCCGCGGGTCGTCGTTGTGGCGCAGGAGGGCGAGCTGGCCCGGGTGCCGCAGGAGGGCGAGCGTGCCGAGGGCGATCATGTTGGCGGTGGTCTCGTGCCCGGCGATCAGCAGCAGCACGCCCATCCGGGCGGCCTCCTGCCGGGCCAGCTCGCCGGCCTTGACCCGCTCGGCCAGCTTCGACAGCAGATCGTCCGCCGGGCCGGCGAGCTTCTCGCCCATCAGGGAGTCCAGGTACTCGAACAGCCTCGCACCGGCGGCGGCCCGCTCCTCGGGCGTCGCGCTGCGCCTGATGACGGTCTTGCTGTTCTCCTGGAAGAAGTCGTGGTCGGCGTACGGCACGCCGAGCAACTGGCAGATCACCAGCGAGGGCACCGGCAGGGCGAACGCCTCCACCAGGTCCACCGGCTTCGGGCCGGCCAGCAGGTCGTCGATCAGGTCGTCCGCGATCTTCTGCACGGCCGGGCGCATGGACTCCGTCCGCCTCACGGTGAACTGGGCCTGCACCATCCGCCGCAGCCGGGCGTGCTCGGGGTCGTCCATCATGATGAAGCTGATCGAGCCGCCGGCGCCCATGCGGGGCGCCTGGATCGGATAGCCGGGACGGGTGACGTCGGCGCTGACCCTGGGGTCGGCCAGCAGCGCCCGTTGCTCGGCGTACGTGGTCACCAGCCACGGGGTGCTGCCGTCCCACAGCCTGACCCTGGCCAGCGGCCCCTCCTCCTGCAGGGTGCGCAGGGTCGGCGGCGGGTCGAACGGGCAGCCCGCCGCTCTGGCCATGGGAAACTCGTGGATCTCGGTCATCGCCGGCTTCCTTCGCGTGAGGTGGTCCGGCCGCCGGTCGGTGTGACAGGTGCTGTCCACAGTCCGACGGTCGCGTCGATCAGCCCGGTCGCCGTGCCGTGCCAGCCGGCACGGGGCGTGGGCATGTCCCCGGCCGGTGCGCGTTCGCGCTCGGCGGGCACGTGCACCATGAGGTGGCTCGTCGACTCACCATGATCTCCCCGAGCCGCCCCCTCCATCGTCAGCCAACCAGGCACGGCATTGTAAGTCAAGCGACTGATTTAATGTGGTGGCCGAAAGTGTCGGCAAGCTGGTCAATGTCTTCGCCGTGGATCGCTGGGGAGAGATCGAGAAGCGATCGTGGCACGCCAGGCCGACCGGCTCGCCGAGCGGGTCAAGGCGCTGGACGAGCAGGGGCGCAAGGAGGTCGCGGCCCGATTGCCGGAGCTGCTTGAACTGCCGCCCGAGACGGTCGCCGAGCCGCGCACCGCCCTGGGCTTCGTGCTCGGCCCCGTCGCCCAGGCGCCGGAGCTCATCGGCTTCTGAGGCCGGGGTCAGCCGGAGAGAGGCTGGGCCGCGCGGGCCCGGGGGGTGGTGAGGGCGGCGAGGAGGCCGGGGAAGGCCTCGTCCATCTCCTCCCGGCGGAGGGTGTTCATCCGCGCGGTCCCGATGTAGTACTGCCGGATCAGGCCCGCCTCCCGCAGCACGTTGAAGTGGTGGGTGGCGGTGGACTTGCTGACCGGTATGTCGAAGTCACCGCACTTGATGTCCTCGCCGGCGGCGTCGAGCTGCGTCACGATGCTCCGGCGTACCGGATCCACGAGGGCCTCCAGCACCTGCTGGAGGCCGAACTGCGACACCTCGGGGTGCGGCGGTGTACGTCCCATGGGCCAATAGTACGACAGACATCGAAGTTTGACGACGATCGTACTTCTCTCTACAGTGAGCCGCGTTCGCAGCGAGAGAGAAGGGCGTTGTCATGGCGAGGACTGTGCGGTTCCACGAGGTCGGCGGACCCGAGGTGATGCGGCTGGAGGACCTGGAGCCGGGCGAGCCGGGGCCGGGCGAGGTGCGGATCCGGGTGGACGCGATCGGGGTCAACAGGGCGGAGGCGCTGTTCCGCAGCGGCCGGTACATCGAGCAGGTCAAGCGGTTCCCGGCCGGGCTCGGCTCCGAGGCCGCGGGCGTGATCGAGACGATCGGCCCGGAGGTGACCGGGTTCGAGGAGGGGCAGGCCGTCAGCGTCGTGCCGACCTTCTCCTACAACGACTACGGCATGTACGCCGAACGGGCGATCGCGCCGGCGAGCTCGCTCATGCCCCGCCCCGACGGGGTGGACGCGGTGTCCGGCGCGGCGGTGTGGATGCCCTACCTGACGGCCTACGGCGCGATGGTGGAGGTCGGCGGGATGCGGGCGGGCGACGTGGCGGTGGTGAACGCGGCCTCCAGCAGCGTCGGCCTGGCCGCGATCCACACGGCCAGCCGCCTGGGCGCCACGCCGATCGCCGTCACCCGCACCAGCGCCAAGAAGCGGCGGCTGATCGAGGAGGGCGCGGCCGAGGTGATCGTCTCGGACGAGGAGGACGTGGCGGCCCGCCTCCTGGCGCTGACCGGCGGCCGGGGCGCCGAGTACGTCTTCGACGCCGTCGCCGGACCGGGCGTGACGGAGCTGGCCAGGGCCGTGGCGGCGGACGGGACGCTGTTCCTGTGGGGTGCGCAGAGCGGGCAGCCGACGCCCTATCCGGGGTTCGACCTGGGCATGCCGGCGCTGAACCTGCGCACGTACACGGTGCACGAGATCACCAGAGATCCCCGGCGGATGCGCCGCGCCGCGGCGTTCGTCGGCTCGGGGCTGCGTTCCGGGGCCTTCCGCGCGGTGGTGGACCGCCTGTTCCCGCTGGAGGAGATCGTGCAGGCGCACCGGCACATGGAGTCCAACACCCAGTTCGGCAAGATCGTCGTCACCGTGGGCGGCGGGAACTCGAAGCCCTCCGGGAAGTAGTAGTTCGTCCGGCCACGCTGGCCCTGCACGCCTTTGCGGCCCACCTGGAAACCGCACAGGGCCGGCGCACCCGCCGCACGCCACTTCCGTTCGTCGGCGGTCGTGGAGGGCCGGGTGTAGAGCGGCGTGGTCTCCACGGCAGGGCCGCGGGGAGTCATCCAGAAGATCAGGCGGACGCTGTCCTCGATGTTGTACCTCTGCTTGGCCGCTTGACCAGTTGACCCGCCCCTCTCGACACAACACCCCAAGCGGCGGCGGTGCCGGCGCATCGATCGCTTCTCGTTTCGCACGAGCACGGGGTGGAACCCGATCGTGGATCCCGCCAACCCGGCATACGACGGGCAACGCATCGTCGGCGCCCTCCCGTACCCGCTGGACCGGCCGAATCCCCAGCCCCCGCGATGGACGCGCCGACTCCTCACCCTGACCGCGGCTCCGGCCGTAGCGGATGTCGTCCTCGCTGTGGGCGTGGCCACCGAGGTGCCGATCTCAGAGGGTCTCAGCAGCCGGCCCCGGGCACGTCGCACACCTTCACGGCCATCTTCCGCGCCTGCCCGACCAGGCCGCGGAAGTCCTTCAGCGGCAGGCTCTTGGACACTCGGCCGGTCTCTCCGACGATGTACAGCGTGGACCCGCGCCGCATCGCGACGTATCTGTAGGAGGTCTCGTGGTTCAGCCAGCCAGCCCGCAGCGCCTCGTCGCCCGCGGTTGCGGGCTTGGTGAAGAAGCGCGAGCGGCGCAGGTAGCCCTTGTCCACGACCGCGCAGCGCGCCAGGCGAGTCCGTAACTGCCGCATCGCCCGCTCGGCGTACGCGACGTTCTTGTAGAGGACGAGTTGCTCGTCCTTCATGTCCATGTCGTCATCCGAGGTGTAGACCATCGTCCTGGCCGCCACGCGGCCTGTGTCCCACGCCTTGCCGGTGTCGCACGGGTTCAGCCGCAGGACCTTGCCGGTGGAGTCGCTCTTCTCATATGCCTCCCCCGACTTGGCAGGTGGGTGCGACTCCATGAACAGCGTCCCCTGCGGGAGCCCGCCAAGAGTGCCCACGACCGCCGCCGTTGCCAGCGCGGCGATTCCCGTATGCAGCATCAAGCCTCCCCATCGATCCAACAACGGGTACGACTCCGGCTGGCTCCGCTTTGTTCGCCTCTCTGTGACCGGAAGGTCTCGCCGCTGCCCCGGCCCTCTGAAGCCTCGAATTGCCGCTGTACCTACTAGTATGTACGATGGCGGCGTGGACATGAGGGAACGGTTGATCGAGAGCACCCGTGAGCTGCTGTGGGAGCGCGGATACGTGGGCACCTCGCCGAAGGCGATCCAGCAGCGGTCCGGGGCGGGCCAGGGCAGCATGTACCACCACTTCCGCGGCAAGCCCGACCTGGCGCTGGCCGCCATCGCCCGGAGCGCCGAGGAGATGCGCGGACGCGCGGAGGCGGAGCTGTCCGGCCCCGGCACCCCGCTCCGGCGCATCACCACCTACCTGCGCCGGGAGCGCGACGCGCTGCGGGGCTGCCCGGTCGGCCGGCTGACCCAGGACCCCGACGTGATGGGCGATCCCGAGCTGCGCCGTCCGGTCGAGGAGACCTTCTCCTGGCTGCGGAGCCGTCTCGCCGCCGTCCTCGCGGAAGCGCGGGAGAGCGGCGAGCTCGCGGCCGGGCCCGATCCGGCGGCCACCGCCACCGCGCTGGTGGCGGTGCTGCAGGGCGGATACGTGCTGGCCCGCGCCGCCGCCGACGCGGAGGTGTACGCGCAGGCCGTCGACGGCGCGCTCGGCCTGCTCGCCGGGCACGCCAAGTGAAGGGTACGAAGGGAGCATCCCCATGAGCGCCATCAACCGTGAGCACCTGGTGACCGGAGACCTGACCGGCCGGCCCGGGCGGATCGACCGGGTGGAGACGCACCGGGTCACCCTGCCGCCGGGGGCGGCCGGCGGCCCGCACACCCACCCCGGGGGCGTCGCCGGTTACGTCACCGGCGGCCGGATCGTGTACGAGCTCGACGGGCACCCCGCCCAGGAGCTCCGCGCCGGGAGCGCCTTCTTCGAGCCCGCGGGCGCGACCGTCCACCGCTTCGACAACCTCTCCGGCACCGAGCCGGCCACGTTCGTCGCCACTTACCTGCTCACCGGTGACCAGCCCCTGATCGAATCGCTGTGAAAGAAGGAACCCATGCCCTTTGTTCGTATTGACGCCCTCCGTGCGGACCCGCAGCGGCTGGAGGCCCTGGGCCGGGCCGTGCACGACGCCCTGGTCGAGGCCATCGGCATCCCGCACGACGACCTGTTCCAGGTGCTCACCAGCCACGACGGCACGCGGGGCACGCTCCGCTACGACGACGGCTACCTCGGCATCCACCGGGACGACGACCTCGTGTTCGTGGCCGTCACCATGCGCGCGGGACGCACCGCCGGCCAGAAGCAGGCCCTCTACCGCAGGATCGCCGAGCTCGCCGAGGAGTACGCGGGCACCGAGCCGCGGAACGTGTTCGTCACGATCAGCGAGAACTCGCTGCTCGACTGGTCGTTCGGCGAGGGCGTGGCGCAGTACGCCGACGCCGCCCGGTAAGCCCGCTCACAGGTCGCCGCGGTACCAGGCTTCGGTCTCGGCGGCCACCGCGTTCTCGTCCGGTCGCGGAGGTCGTACCCGATCGCTCCAGTGGCGCAGCCCCCGCGCGAGCTGGGCCGCGTGCTCCGGGCGTACGGATCCGTGCGCGGTGAAGTACGCGACGATCGGCCCGGCCGCGGGATCGCCGGCGTCGCAGCGGGCGCACAGGAGGACCTCGCTGACGCCCCGGACCTCGTTCCCCGACGCGTTCGTCCAGGTGTGCGGCAGGCGCAGCACGGCGAGGACGCTGTCGGTGCGGCACCGGGGGCAGACCCAGTCGCCGGTCATGCTCCGCCGATCGCGTCCGTGCCGAGCAGGGCCTTGATGTCCCCGTAGAGCGCCGGTTCGGCGGTGACCCGGAACGGCTGCAGGTTCAGCAGCACGGTTTTGGCGCCGGGGCGGTGCAGGCGCACGTGTACGGGCGCCCGGCCGGGATGGGTGGTCAGGATGTGCCTGAACTCCTGGACGAGCCGCAGGCTCAGCTGCTTCTCCTGGATCGAGATCACCACGGGGGGCTCGGTGTCCGCCCGGGAGACGTCGAGAAGGGTGATCTCCTCGCCGTACACGCTCATCGTCTCGTCGCGGACGTTGATCCGGCCCCGCACGGAGATCACGCGGTCCTGGGCCAGCGCCTCGCCGTACAGGATGTAGGTCTTGGGGAAGACGAGCACCTCGACGGCGGCGTCGTGGTCCTCCAGGGTGACGATCGCCCACGGGCTGCCCTGCTTGGTGACCTTGCGCTGCAGGCCGGAGATGATGCCGCTGATCCGGGTCGCCCCGTCCTGCCGTCCGGAGGCCAGCAGGTCGGCGAGGGTGGTGTCGCGGTTGGCGTCCAGGACGTGTTCGGCGCCGTCGAGCGGGTGGCTGGAGACGTACAGGCCGAGCATCTCGCGCTCGAAGGCCAGCAGGGTGACGCCGTCCCACTCGCCCTCGGGGATCGCGATGGAGAAGGCGTCGCTCTGGCTGGGCTCGCCGAACAGCGAGTCCTGGCCGCGGGCCTCGTTCCGCTTGACGTCGATGATCGCGTCGACGGCCTGTTCGTGGACCTCGACCAGGGCCTTGCGGTGATGGCCCAGGCTGTCGAACGCGCCGGCCTTGGCCAGCGACTCGATGACGCGCTTGTTGCAGACGGCCGTCGGGACCTTGCCGAGGAAGTCGTTGAAGTCGGTGTAGGGGCCCTGGGCCTCCCGGGCGGCGACGATGGCGTCCACGACGCCGGCTCCGACGTTGCGTACGGCGCCCAGGCCGAAGCGGATGTCGGACCCGACGGCGGCGAAGTCCAGCCGGCTGGCGTTGACGTCCGGGGGCAGCACCTTGATGCCCAGGCGGCGGCAGTCCGACAGGTAGACGGCCATCTTGTCCTTGTCGTCGCCGACGGAGGTGAGCAGCGCGGCGAGGTACTCCTGAGGGTGGTTGGCCTTGAGGTAGGCGGTCCAGTAGGAGACCAGGCCGTACCCGGCGGTGTGGGACTTGTTGAAGCCGTAGCCGCTGAAGGGGACCAGGACGTCCCAGACCGCCTTGATCGCCTCGGTGGAGAAGCCGCGTGCGCTCATGCCGGAGGAGAAGCGGTCCCATTCGGCGTCCAGGACCTCTTTCTTCTTCTTGCCCATGGCCCGGCGCAGCATGTCGGCGGCGCCGAGGGAGTAGCCGGCCAGCTGCTGGGCGATGGCCATGACCTGCTCCTGGAAGACGACCAGGTGATAGGTGTCGCCCAGGATGGGCTCCAGGGCCTCCTCCAGCTCCGGGTGGATCGGCTCGACCGGCTGCTTGCCGGTCTTGCGCAGGGCGTAGTTGGTGTGGGCGTTCATCTCCATCGGCCCGGGCCGGTACAGCGCGTTCACCGCGGCGATGTCGGTGAACGTGGTGGGCTGCATGAGTTTCAGCAGGACCCGCATGCCGCCGCCGTCCAGCTGGAAGACCCCGAGCGTGTCGCCGCGCGCCAGCAGCCGGTACGTGGTGGCGTCGTCGAGCGGGATGCCGAGGATGTCGATGTCGACGCCCTTGTTGGCCCGGACGTTGGCGATCGCGTCGCCGATCACCGTAAGGTTGCGCAGACCGAGGAAGTCCATCTTCAGCAGGCCCATGTCCTCGGCCTGGGTGAAGGGGAAGCCGGTCACGATCGGGCCGCCGGCCTTGGGCCTGACCAGCGGGATCACGTCGATCAGGGGCTCGCTGGACAGGATCACGCCCGCCGCGTGGATGCCGGTGCCACGGGTGAGGCCCTCGATGCCGGCCGCGGTGTCGAGCACCCGTTTGACGTCGAGGTCCTGCTCGTACATCTGGCGCAGCTCGGCCGCCTCGCCGTGCCGGGGGTGGCCCTTGTCGTGGATGGCGGCCAGCGGGATCTCCTTGCCGCCGACCGCCGCCGGGAACGCCTTGGTGATGCGGTCGCCCAGGGCGTACGGCAGGCCCAGCACGCGGCAGGAGTCCTTGACGGCGGCCTTGGCCTTGATGGTGCCGAAGGTGACGATCTGGCAGACGCGGTCGTCGCCGTACTTGCGGGTGACGTAGTCGATCATCTCGTCGCGCCGCCGGTCGTCGAAGTCGAGATCGACGTCCGGCATGGAGATGCGCTCGGGGTTGAGGAAGCGTTCGAAGATCAGTTTGTGCTCGATCGGGTCGAGCTGGGTGATCCCCGTGCAGTACGCGACGATCGACCCGGTGGCCGAGCCGCGGCCGGGGCCCAGGCCGATCCCGCGCTCCCGGGCGTGGCGGCAGATGTCGGCCACCACCAGGAAGTAGCCGGGGAAGCCCATGGCCTCGATGACCGACAGCTCGTAGTCGATGCGGTCGAGCACCTCCTGCGACGGCGGGCCGTAGCGGTGGCGGGCGCCTTCGAGGGTCTCCTTGCGCAGCCAGCTGGCCTCGCTCTCGCCCTCGGGCACGGGGAAGCGCGGCGTCAGGTCCCGGTGGGCGAACACCTCGCCGTAGTCGCCGACCCGCTCGGCGATCAGCAGCGTGTTGTCGCAGGCGCCCGGCACCTCGGCGTCCCACAGCGCGCGCATCTCGCCGGCGGACTTGACGTAGTAGCCGCTGCCGCTGAACCGGAACCGGTCGGCGTCGGCCAGCCGCTTGCCGGTGCCCACGCACAGCAGCGCGTCGTGCGCCGGGGCCTGGTTCTCGGCGACGTAGTGCGAGTCGTTGGTGGCCAGGGGCGGCAGGCCGAGCTCCTTGCCGAGCTTGAGCAGCTCCTCGCGGACCCGGCGCTCGATGGCCAGGCCGTGGTCCATCAGCTCCAGGAAATAGTTGTCCCTGCCGAAGATGTCGCGGTAGCGGGCCGCGGCCTCGATCGCCTCGGCGTCCTGGCCGAGCCGCAGCCTGGTCTGCACCTCGCCGGACGGGCAGCCGGTGGTGGCGACGATGCCCTGGCCGTGCTCGGCGAGCAGTTCATCATCCATACGCGGATATTTCTGGACATGGCCTTCAAGCCAGGCCCGCGACTGCAGCCGGAACAGATTCCGCAGCCCCTGCGCATCGGCCGCCCACATCGTCATGTGCGTGTACAGGCCGCGCCCGGACACGTCGCCGCCCTCGCCGGTCTCGTCGTCGGAGCGGCGCAGCGCCAGATTGTCGCTGTAGTACACCGGCTGCCGGTGGTGCCGCGAGAGCGGGGCGACGTAGCTCTCGATGCCGATGATCGGTTTGATCCCCGCCTTGCCCGCCGCCTGGTAGAACTCGTACGCCCCGTGTACGTTGCCGTGGTCGCTCATCGCCACCGCGGGCATCCCCTGCCGGGAGACCTCATCCATCAACAGCCCCACCTTGGCCGCGCCGTCGAGCATGCTGTACTCCGTATGCACGTGGAGATGCACGAAAGATTCCACCGAGACCACGCCTCCTGGTTGTAGGCTCACCCGCGAACCCGAGCATTCGATCCGAGAGCAGGCCCGGTTGTCCAACAATCGACACACCGAAGAATCACAACCAACAGTGGTCGATGAGGCGGCAGCCGACCTGGACCTCGCCGCCGTCCGCGCCTTCGTGGCCATCACCGAGGACCGCTACTTCAGCGAGGCCGCCGCCAGGCTGGGCATCAGCCAGCAGGCCGTCTCCAAGCGGATCGCCAAGCTCGAGTCCGACCTCGGCGTACGGCTGTTCTCCCGCACCCGCACGGGGGCCGACCTCACCGAGGACGGCAAGGCGTTCCTGCAGCACGCCCGCGCCCTCGTCGGCATCGCCGACCAGGCGCGCGAGGTGCTGCGCGGCCGGCGCCGCTCGCTCCGGGTCGACGTCATGGACACCCGGATGCACTCCAGCGACCTGATCCGGAAGTTCCACGAGAGCGCCGAGGGCGTGGACATCGAGGTCGTCACCTCGAACGGGCTCCGATCGGCCCGCGGCGCGCTCGCCCGCGGGTCCGTCGACGCCGCCTTCGCCCGCGTCAGCGGGACGCTGGAGGATGACCTCCGGCACGTGCCGGCCTACCTCGACCCCGTGCATCTGCTGGTCGGCCGCGACCATCCGCTGGCCGGCCTGCGGGAGGTGGAGGCCGAACGCCTCTCCGGGTGGACCGTCTGGATGCCCGGCAACGTCCCGGGCAGCGAATGGGCCGAGTTCTACGGCATCCTGAGCGCCGCGTTCGACATCCCGCTCGACACCGCGGGGCCGGACTTCGGCTGGGAGTACTTCACGGAGCAGATCGCCTGCGGTGAACGCATCGGGTTCGTAGGGGGGCGGCTCCGCATGCCCTGGAACCCGCGCACCGTCCAGATCCCGGTCATCGCTCCCGCCCCGGTGTACCCGTGCTCACTGATCTTCCACCGGCACAGCCATCACCCGGTGCTGGCCCGGCTCGTCCGCTACGTCACGGACCACTACCAGCCGTTCGACCCGCGCCGCCAGTGGCTGCCGGACCCCGACCGCGCCGCCTTCACCATGGCCCCGTAGCGGGCAGCCGGACCGGCCCGGCTTCGGGCTCTCGTCATGGGTCACGGTCGGCCGGTGGCCGCAGGGGTTCCGAGATCCAGGTGGTCGAGTTGGGCTCGGGAGGTTACGCCGAGTTTGGGGTAGGCCTTGTAGAGATGCTGCGCCACCGTTTTGGGGCTGAGGAAGAGCTGCCCGGCGATGTCGCGGTTGCTGAGGCCGGCCGCTGCCAGCCGTACGACCTGGAGTTCCTGGGGCGTGAGCCGGTGCAGGCTCGCGGCGTCGGTCCGGTATCCCGGCCGGGCCTCGCCGGCGGCGTCCAGTTCGGCCCGCGCCCGGTCGGCCCACGGTCGCGCGCCGAGGTCCTCGAAGATCCGCAGGGCGGTCCTGAGCTGGATCCCCGCCCTGGCCCGGCTGCGTCGCCTGCGCAGCCACTCGCCGTAGGCCAGGCACGTCCGGGCATGCTGGTACGGCTGCGCGCATCGTTCGTGGAGTTCGATAGCGGCCTCGAAGTACTCCCCCGCGTCACCGCCCGAGGTCGTCATGGCTCGGCAGCGGAGCGCCATGGCCGAGACCCAAGGTCTCCGTGCCGTCCTGGTCCACTCCATGAGCGTCCGTAGCGACCGCTCGGCGACCTCGGTCCGGTTGGCGCGTACCCCCGCCTCGATCAGGTCGGCGGCGCACCACGCGGCGACGATGGGGTGCCGCGTGGCCTCCAGATGGCCGACAGCCTGCGCCGCGCGCCCCATGCCCAGCTCGAGCAGGCCGAGCGCCCATGTGCCGAGAGCCCCGGCAGGTAACACTCCGTGCTCGTCTCCATAGCGGATACCGGCCTCGGCGAGCATGCGGCACCGCTCGTGGTCACCGCTGATCGCGGCCAGCCAGGCCAGCAGGCCACCGAGATGGGCGAGGCGGTGGAGCTGGCCGATGTCGCGGCCGATGTCGTAGCCCTCGGTGGCGTTGGTGAGCGCGTTTAGATGCCGTCCGCCGAGCAGTTGCGCCTCGGCGATGATCTCGAGCGCATGTGGCAGGATCCCGACCATGCCGTGCGTCCTCGCGTGCTCCGCGACGGGCTCGGCCAGCTCGAGCGCGATCGTGTCCTGTGCCGTGATGAGGGCGAGTGAGGCCGCGAGGAGACGTTCGGCGGGCCGATGAGCCGGCTAGTGGTGCGCCGCCGCGATCAGCTCGTGAATGGGGGTTCCGACGCCTCCTCTGCCCGCCAGCAGGTCGGCCATCGCCCGCATTGCCCTGACCAGCGGCGTCAGGCCTGAGCCCGGTGGCACGTCGATGTGACTCAGCCGCTCCGCGGCATCGTGCGCCCGGCCGGCGTCACCGCTGAAGGAGAAGGTGCGGATGGAGTGGGCGAGCATCAGCGCGGCGCGCTCGGGATCGGTGCGCTCGATGGATTCGGCGCTCTTCACCAGGACCTCTCCCGCGTCCGACGGGAAGCCCAGCTCGAACTCCACGGCGGCGCGCACCCTCGCCAGACCGGCCAGCCGGGCGGGGTCGTGAGTGAGGGGCTCGGCGCGACGCGCGAGGTCACGCGCCTGCCCGAGCTGACCTGACTGGACCGCCGCCTCGGCCGCATAGGAGAACCGCAGGCCGCGCTGGCGGCGATCGGCGGTCAGGTGGGCGGCCCGCTCGTAGGCGGCGGCCGCGGTGGCGTACCCGGTCCGGCCGCCTGCACGGTGGGCAACCCCTTCGAGGGCGGCCCCAATGGCGTCATCGGACCGGGTGGCGGCCAGGGCCAGGTGCCAGACCCTGCGGTCGGCGCTCTCGCCGTAGGTGAGCAGGACGTCGGCGAGCGCGCGGTGCGCCGCGCAGCGGCGGGTGAAGGGCGCGCCCTGGTAGACGGCCGACCTGACCAGTGGGTGCCGGAACGCCAGCAGGCCACCGTCGATCCGTATCAGGCCGGCGGTCTCGGCCGATTCAAGGGCCTGCTCGGCTTCGGCCTGCCCGTCGGCCAGCTCCGCGGCTCGAAGGACCAGCTCCAGGTCACCCGTGTCGTCGGCGGCCGCGAGGAGCAACAGGCGTTGCACCGCCTCCGGCAACGCGTCGACCTGGCGGTGAAACGTCTCGTGCAATTTCCGGGTGACTGGCAGAGGGGCCTGCGGGGCGCCTGAACCCTGCCGGGCGCTCAACCCTTGCGAACCTCCCAGGCCGCGGGCGCCGAAACCCTGCGGATCGGCGACCCCGGCCGTCTTCGCGAACTCGATCAGCGCGAGCGGGTTGCCGAGCGCCTCACTCATGATCCGTTCGCGCAACTGCGGAGTGAGCCCGGGCGCCCGTTCACGCAGCAGCGCTTCGGCGGCGGCCGGGTCCAGCCCCGTCAGGGGGAGCTCGTCAAGCCCCGCGAGCGCGGGCCAGTCGTCCCTGGCGGCGAACAGCAGCACCACGCCCCGGACCGTCAGCCTGCGGGAGGCGAAGATCAGCGCGTCCGCGGAGGACCTGTCCAGCCATTGTGCGTCGTCGATCAGGCAGAGCACGGGACCGCTGCCGGCCAGCAGCGTCAGGACCGCGAGGCCGACGAGGAACCGGTCCCCGGTGGCGGGGCCGAGCCCCATCGCGCCGCGAAGGGCGGCCGCCTGAGTGCGCGGCAGCTCCTTCAGCCTGTGCATGACGGGCTGAAGGAGCTGGTGCAGTCCGGCGAAAGGGAGTTCGGCCTCGGATTCCACGCCGTTGGCCCACAGCAGGCGTACGTCTTGCGCGGTGTCGCGCGCGTGCTCAAGCAGCGCGGTCTTGCCGATGCCCGGCCCGCCCCTGATGATCAGCGCGCCGCTCCCGCCATCCGCCATGCCGGCCAGCAGCCCGTCGACGACCTGCCGTTCCCGCACCCTGCCCGTCAAGGACGACCCGCGCACAGTTGATCATTGTGCCGCCTTCTTCGCGCCCTGGCCAGAGTCAGGGCAGCACGCGGGGGAAGATACCGGGGAAGGCGTCGAGGGCGTCCCACACGTCGGTGAAGTACTCCCTGCAGTCGCCCGAGCCGTCCAGATTGCTGCCGCCCGAGTGGATGCCCTTCACCTGAACGCGGCCGTTCGACATGACGTAGTACGTCGGGCCTCCCGAGTCGCCGTGGCCCGTGCACGTGCCGGTCTTGGAGCCGGCCACGACATTGCGGACGGTCTCACCGCCGCTGTAGTTGATGTTGACGCCGTAGTTGTAGACCTTCCACCCGCAAAGCTCGCCCCTCTTGTAGCCGCTGTTGCAGTACGTGTCGCCCACCCCGGTGCGGCGCGGTGCGAGCTGGCCGATGATCGAGGTGTAGGGGTTGCTGACGGATCCGCGGTAAATGTAGTAGCCGCTGGTCCCGTTGGGGATCTCGATCAGCGCGAGGTCGCCTCTGAACTCACTCTGGCCGGGTAACAGCGTGGATCCCCGCCCGTCGTACCAGTTCTCCCTGGTGTTCTCGCTGACCCAGCCCATGTAGTCGGTGTCGTTCCCGTTGAAGAAGAAGCCGCCCTTGGGAGCGCAGTGGCCTGCGGTCAGCATCCCCGACTTGTCGCCCGGCAGCCACACGGGGATGCCGGAGGAGCATCCGACCACATTCCCGTCGGGGGACTGGCGGATCGTCATCTCCGCGGCTCCACCCCAGTTGTCGGGTCCGTCGTCGGAGCGGCTGGACTTCGTGGGGTTGAAGGCGGGATCGACCTCGACGGCGAACGCGTCGGCTCCGTACCTTGCCGTCAGCGCTTGGAGCATCGCGTCGGTGGTCTTGTTCACCGTGACGATCACCCGGTTGTGCTCGGCGTCGATGCGGGTCATCCGGATGGCCTCCGCATCGGGGACATCCGCCGCCGGCTCCCCGATCGCGCCATCCTTGATCTTCTCCAGTACGGCCTTGCTCCGGGTGACCGGCCGCTGGACAACGTCCTTCCCTTGACCGGCGGCCAGGCGGTTGCCGGTGCCGGTCACCGTTCCGAGGACCACCTGGCCCGTCTCCGGGTCCACCCACGGCTCGCCGAAGTCGTCGGGGTGCTGCTCGGCCAGCTTCCGTGCCCTGTCCAGAGCCAGTGCCGTGGGCTCGGGCAACGTCTTGACATCGGTCGACTGCGGCGACAGCAGCACGGGCCCGCGCGGGGGCGCCGCCGAGGCGAGCGCCGCTGCGGGCATGGTGGTCACCACGGTGAGAGCTAATGCTGTGGCCAGACCTATGGTTCTTCTGCGCACGCGTTCCTCCACGTTCCCGAGAGCCCGAATGGCGACCAATCTAGGGACGTGGCAGGCAAATCGAATCAGGAGCGTAGCCTCAAAAACCGTGCACGCCGGCCCGCTGGAATAGGTAACCGGCCGCGAGGTGGATCTTCGTGAGAGCACCCGCTGGGGCGGCTCCCGCCAGGCCTCAGCACGCGTCGCAGCTCGGCCGGTGTCGGTCCCCGGCCTTGCGGGTAGTGCAACTCAAGTGCCGGAGAGAAGAAACCGGCAGCAGCGGGGGCAAGGGCGGCTGCCGGGTGAGGCGGACGTCGATGGCGCCATGGCGGACGGCGACATCGTAAGCCGCGTCGTCGCGCGATCAGGCGGGTGCCGAGGTCATTACCCCTTCGGTTTGAAGTAGTGCGCGACCATGAAAGCGGTGACCTTCTTGCCGATCTTCGCGCCTTCGACGTCGGCCGTTCGGGTATGGATCCCGCCCCAGATGCGGGCTTCGACGACCTCGGCCAGAGCCTGCGAGAAACTGCGGAAATACCTGGTGGTACCCGAGGCGGCGCTGTAACCGCTGAAGGGGATGTCGTCGCGACCGAAGAAATACGCCAGCGCCGACATGCTCGCCGCTGTGAAGCAGGTATGTCCGGACGTGTAGTCGGGGTGCGGTGGTGTAACGAGCAATGGCGTCCAGTCGGGATCGGCCGCCGTTCTTGGATTGCCGTCGGTGCCGGCCAGGCGGATCGCGGTGACCGGCCGCCAGAGGTTCCACGCTGCCTTCTCGTTGTAGCAGGCGATCGTGGCGTCGGCTTCGGCCAGGTCGACCATCGCGAACATCCGCGCCGTCTGCAGCGTGTTCAGTTGCCGCTTCGTCGCCAGCTGGCGCTTGATCTCCCATTCGGCCAGATGCCGGTCGTGCCACCAGATCGCGGCTTGTGTCTGGTCGGACGTCCTGACCGTGCTGGTCGCCGAGCCGATGGACTTGACCTCGTTGAAGTCCCGGGCGTACCGGTGGCTGGTGAGCGATGGCGGGCCGGACGTGCGGAACATGGAGGCGCTGCGGATGAGGAACGGTTTGAGGTCACCGACCCAGGCCCCGTCGGAGGCGAAGGTGGGTGGCGCCGGCCGCCACTGACCGGGCTGGGTGCCCACGGTCCAGGTCTGGTCTCCGAACGCTCCGTCGTTCTGCCGTGCGGCGTTCATCGCAGCGGCCGCCTCAGTGCCCACGGTGATTCCGCGTTGCTTGGCGGTACCGTCGGGAATCACGGCCAGCGCCTCGTCGTACTGCGTCTTCAGCCTCGCTCGCTGTTCTGGGAACAGAGCGTTCAGCACAAGGAAGCCCGCGGTCGCGACGGCAGCGTCCGTCGACTCGGTCCCATCGGCAGGCGGCGCGATCAGGTATGGCTGATAGGGAGTGCCGGCGATCGCGTTCGCGGCGTCGTAAACGGCTCCGTGCACCATCGCGAAGCTGCGCGCCTGGACCTGTGGCTGCTGGCCGGCAATGTCCCATATCGCCGTCTGGGCGTTCTTGTCCCAGATGATGACGGCATTGGGAGGCGTGTTCGACGTCGACGCGTTCGCGAACGACGGGCCGAGTCCGATCGGAGACCCGCCAGCGATGACTCCGGCGACGGACAAGTGAACGGCCTTGTGCCGGAGGACGCCTGCCCATTCGGCGTAACGTAATTTGACCATGATGGGAAATTACTCCGACTGCCGCTGGTCTAGTGGCCCGTCACGCAACCTTGGCCGGGTAACTGGTCCAGCTACGGATGGTTGAGCTGGCGGCGAAGCAGGTTTTCGGTTGCGCGCGTTGCGCCAGCGGACGTAGCCGCCGAGTGGTGTATCAACAAAGCTGGAGGGTTACCGGGCGGTGGCCCTTCGCACCGACAAACGCCAGAGCGTCTACCATGACACACCACCGACGTGGCCTCGATCAGGATCTGGCTCCGCGACCCGATTATCAAGGCGGCACACCCTAGTGTGACGTGGTATGAATCTTGGTCAGTGGGGGGCATGGACGCGGCTGGTCCTGGTCCTGGTCGTGGTGGCGGGGGCTGTCGTCGCCTCTCCCGTCCGATCGACCCCATCCACCGCGACGGGGCACCTCGAAGAGGCCTTACAGCCGGACCCGTCGCTCACCGCCATGGCGCCGCATCCTGGCTGGCGGGTCATACCCCCCGGCGAGCTGGCCTGTCACGCCGGGCCGGGGGGTGGCCGCAGTTTCATCCACCTCCACGGCGTGGCCGCGACCGGCCCCGATGATGCCTGGGCCGTTGGGACGTGCCAGGCCGCCGACTATGACTGTTACTGGGCCGGTGCGGATTGCCGCGACCACCTGGGCATCGTCCGGCGCTGGGACGGGCGGCGTTGGAGCCAGATACGCATGCCGGTTACCGACGGCTTCGACTCGGTCGTCGCGTTCGCCAAGGACGATATCTGGGTGGGAAGCTTCGAGGGTCCCTTTCACTGGAACGGACGGCGTTGGTCGAAAAAGAGCCAAGGGCTGAAGGGGCGGTGGGGGAAGAATCTCGGCCTGTCGGGCGTGCACCCGGGCAACCTGTGGGGATTCGACAGGCACTCGCGGCTGTATCGGTGGGCAGGTCGACGCTGGCAGAAGGTGAGCCTGCCCGCAGGATGGCATATCACGGCGCACAGTTCGGAGATCACCGCCGGTTCGGGCGACGACGTGTGGGTGCGGGGTATGAGCACCGAGGTCGACGAGGATGCGGGTGCGGGGCGCTTTCGTGACGCGCATTACGACGGTCGGCGCTGGCGCTTCCTGCCCGATCCTCCCAGGGGCTACGAAGTGGACAAGATCGCCGTGGTCGGCCCGGACACGTGGGCGGCCCTGCACTCCGAGAGCCCTTCCGGTGCATACACCGTGATCCTGGCCCGCTGGGACGGCCACACGTGGGTGCGATGCTCCTCCCCGATTCGGATGGGGTTCGACAACGTGGCGATGGTCGCTGACGGACAGGGCGGAATATGGCTCCTGAACGAGAAGTTCGTGGGGCACTGGAACCGCCGCCACTGGAACGTTGCTGAGCTGCCGGACACGCTGCCCCGTACGGCGTCGGTTTCCGACCTGGCTCACGTGCCAGGCACGACCGCCATCTGGGGCGTTGGCGAATATGGCACCGACGGATATGGCGAGTTGCCGTTCATCGAGACAACCGGCTCGCTTTCACCGAGCAGGTGATCAGTGGTCAGCCGGATGCAGGCTCGTATCCGGCCGGCTGATGTCGGGAGCTAGTGGCTCGTCACGCAACCTTGGCCGGGTAACTGGTCCAGCTTCGTATGGGTGAGGTGGCGGCGAAGCTGGTCTTCGGTCGGGCACGGGCGTTGCGCCAGCGGACGTATCCGCTGATGGCCGCGTTCTGTTCATCATGGGTGAGGTGATCGGTGCCGTTCAGGGCGTAATAACGCAGCGCGGCGAATTCGGACTCGATCCAGTTCAACCACGAGCCATAGGTCGGTAGAAATACCAGCTCGACGTCGTTGTCGGCGGCCCAGGCGCGGACCTGGGGATGCTTGTGCGGCGAGTAGTTGTCCATGATCACATAAGGCCTCTCGCCGGGCCATCGCGAGCGCAGGGTCTTCAGAAAGGACAGAAACTCCCGCCACCGCTTACGCCGGCGGATGCGGTAGTACAGCCTGCCGGTGGCCGGATCCAGCGCGGCGATCATATGCATGACGCCGGAGTACCGGTTGTAGGTGGCCCGCAGCCGGGCCGGGCTTCCGGCCGGCGCGCCCGAACTCCAGGGCGGGGTGGGCGTGCAGGGCGTTCGACCAGTCGAGGAGGGCACGTACCCCGCCCTTGTGGCAGCGGACGTTGGCCCTGCGGACGTCCAGGTGGAGCAGGGCGCCGCGGCCGAGCGGCGCGGCGATCGGGAGCAGCCGTCCGGGGGAGGGCGGCGGCGGCCAGTCGTCCCTGAGACGGGCGATCTCCCGCCAGCGGCGCAGGATCCTGCCGACCACGAGCCGGGGCGGCGGCAGGTGTTCGGCGGCGATGGGTCGCGGCCCGGGGAGCGGGAGCGCGTGGAGGCGCGCCAGGAGCTCGCCGAGGCGGAAGCAGTCCAGCTCCGAGCCGTCGTCCTCCACGTAGCAGCTGATCAGGATGTCCGGCTCGTCCGGGGTCTCGGCGAGGACGAGGGCGACGGGCTCGGGTACGGGCAGCCCGTGATCGCTCAGCAGGCGGGTGAGCCGGTACTCCTGGCGCAGCAGGGCGCGGGTGTCGACCCGAGGGTCGTTGACGTTGGAGTCGAAGCGGCGTTCGCCGACGCGGACGGCGACCGGAGCCCCGCCGCCGTCCGGCCGGCCGCGGAAGACGGAGAACTCCAGGCCCCGCCCCAGCGGCTCGAGGCCGATGATCCCGAGGTCGGCCAGGCGCTCGTCCAGGCCGGGACTGCTGCTCGCCACGGGGCCGGACTCAGCCGTCCTCCTCCAGCCAGAACCCGGACCGCTCCAGCCACCGTTCGAGCAGCGCCGAATCCCCGGTGACCTCGACCCTCGGCGCGGGACGCCGGTAGACGAACAGGAGCAGCTCACTCACCGGCCCGCGAACCGTCACGGAGGCGTCCCCGTGCCCGCGCTTCCAGACGGGCGCGTCCCCGCCGAGGTCGACCAGCCACTCGCCGTTGAAGCTCAGCGCCCGTCCCGGGCCGAGCAGCCCGTGCCCCTCGTACGCCTCCGGCACGCAGCTGAACCCCAGCCACTCCTCCAGCCCCTCGACGGCGACCTCGTCGTCAACCTCGAAACCGGCCCTCAGGGCGAGCGCGGCATCGGCCCGGTGCAGCACGGTCTCGAACAGCGCCCGCCGCGCCCAGAACGCCGGAGTGGCCGGCCCCTGCGGCGTCCACACGGGCCCCTCGGCCCCGCGCAACGCCTCCACCAGCAGCTCCGCGCCCTCCCCGAGCCAGGGATCGAGTTCGCCCGCCACCTCGTCCGTGTACGCGTCGAGATCGTTGATCCGCTCGTCGGAGACCGGCTCCACGGACCGCGACGCCACGACCGTCCCCATCCAGCGATGGACCTCGCCGACGTGCCGCAGCAACTGCCCCAGAGACCATCCAGGACAGGTGGGCACGGGCGTCCTCATGTCCGCGTTCTTGATCAGCGATCGCAGCAGCTCGGTCTGCCCGGCGATCTCGGCCCGCATCCGGTCGTAGCTCAACAGGGACATGCCCGCCACCCTAGGGGCGATCAGACAGCCGCAGCAATCGCTTTCCGGCCCGCCAGGAATCGAGCAGGTGTGGCTCCCCGAGTCAGAAGCCGAGGCCGAGGAGCACCGTGTGCGTCCTCCGGGCTGTGCACGTGCTTCCTGCGCGACGGCTCGCTCCACCCGAACGTGGCCCGCCGCCAGTCCTCATAGGGTTCCATCGGACCAGTGGCCGGGATCCACCTCGCGCCACGGCCATTCCGCGATGCCGGCGGGTGGCGTCCTCCGTCATGGGCGCGAGTCAGGCCGTCCCCGTCTTCTCGGGGTGGCGCTGCCGTACGGGTGTGGCCAGCGCGATCAGCGCCAGCAGCAGGCAGGACGCCCCCGCGACGACGAACACCGTCGTCGCACCGTAGTGCGCGGCGCCCCAGCCGAGGGCGGCCGCGCCCACCGGCCCGAGCGAGAAGTGGATCGTCCAGAACGCCGACGTCACCCGGCCCAGCAGGTGAGCGGGTGTCACCTGCTGGCGCAGGGACATGGAGTTGATGCCGGCCAGGCTCACGCATGCCAGGTAGAGGGCCATGATGGCGGCCACGCCCCACACGGAGCCGGCGAGCCCGAGGCTGAGGATGGCCAGGCCCGACACGATCTGCGCCCCGATCCACAACGGTCCGAACCCGAGCATCCGCCGCATCCGGGCCACCAGCGCCGAACCGGCCATCGTGCCGACCGCCCCGACGCCCAGCACGACGCCCACCACGGAGTCCGGCTGGCCGAGGTCGTGCTTGAGCCGGTAGATGACGATATCCGTCAGCCCGAGCGTCATGAAGATGAAGAACGACAGCAGGATGGTCAGGGTGCGCAGCACCGGGTGCCGGAGCAGGAACTCCGCCCCGGCCAGCAGCTCCCGCCACGGCCGCCGGCCGGGCGCGGGCGCCACCGGCTCCACGGCCTCGACGGTGTACCGGGAGGCGCGGGTCAGCAGGACGCCGAGCGCGGACAGCCCGAAGCTGGCGGCGTTGATGGCGATCGCGGCGGTCGGACCCAGGTGACCGCTCACCACCCCGGCCAGGGTGGGGCCGAGGATGCCCGCGGCGGCGGCCGTGGCGTACAGCATGCTGTTGGCCTCGGTGACGAGCTTCTCGCCGGCCAGGCCGCGGACCGCCGACACGTACGTGACCTGGAAGAGCATGCCGACGGCGGCGGCCATCGGCAGCACCGCGTACAGGAGCCAGACATGCTGGCCGAAGATCCAGGCCACCGGGATCGCCACGTACAGCACGAGCCTGATGACGTCGCAGGCGATGAGCAGCCGGCGCCGGTCGAACCGGTCGGCGAGCACCCCCGCGAACACCCCGGCCGCCACCGACGCCGCCCCCGACACGCCGGTGAGCAGCCCCATCTGGGCGACGGAGCCGGTGACATCGAGGATGAGGAGGGGCACCGCGATGAGCGCGAACGAGTCACCCGCCACGGACAGCGTCTGGGCACACCAGAAGATCAGGAAGTCACGGTCGCGCCACAGCGACCGGCTCACCGGCCGCGCGTCAGCGCGCATCGGCCACGGGGCCTGCCTGGGAGGATCGGTACGCCGGGAGCCGGGAGAAAATCACGCGGGCCACACTATCCCTCCCGATCCGGGCCACGCCGCTCAATTTCCGGCCCCCGTGCCGGCGCGGCCGCCGAGATCCTCACCCCCTGAGACGCTCTTCCACGAGGTGGGTGACGCCCGCGAAGCGGGTCAGCTCGTCCGCAGGGACCCGGCCCGCCGAGCACCCCGATTTCCGGCTGACGGCACCGTGGTCGTCATGGCCGCGCCGCTGCCGGGTGAGGGGCGCCGCGAAGCCCGCGGCGCCCCCGGCGATCAGTTGCCGCGCAGCACCGTCGTGGCCTTGTTGCCGGCGTAGTCCTCCAGCACCGCGACCACCTTGCTGCCGGCGCCGGACATGGTCACCGTCTCGGCGGCCCGGGTGGTGCGGCCGCGGATGATGTACGGCTTGGCGCCCGACCCGTACGTCGTCGCGAACGACTTCGCCTGGCCGTCCTCGAGGACGGTCAGGGTGTGCCAGTCCGGAAGCGTCGGCCGGGAGAACGTGAACGTGTTCCCGCTGATCTTCACCGCCGACGCCGGGTAGGGCGCGATCTCGGTGTCGGCGAACTTCCCGCGTACGGCGGTGGCCGTGCCCGGGCCCGCCCGCAGGGTGAGCAGGTAGCCGTCGCCGTTGACGGGCACCCCGGTCAGCGTCGTGCCCGTGCTCGTCCCGGGCAGCTCGACCTCCTTGCTGTACGGGCGGGACATGTCGAGGCTCTGGACCTTCAGCGTGACGGGCCGGCCGTTCGCCGGGGGAGTCCAGGAGGCGGTCAGCGTGCCGTCCGACTTCGCCGACGCCTTCACCTTGCCCGGCGCCGTGCCCAGGTCGAACGAGGTGGTCGCGGCCGGGCTCTCGGACCCGTCCGGGCCGACCGCCACCAGCCTGATCGTCCCCGACGTGGCCGTGAAGCGCTTGACGTAGTAGACGTCGTCGTAGATCCCGCCGAGGTAGGTGTCGTCGAGGTAGATGTCGTAGCGGCGCACCTTGTCGTACCCGGCGCGCTTCCAGGACAGGAACAGCTCGCCGGTCTCGGGCAGCAGCTGGGTGATGCGCAGGTTTTGCGGCGCCGCGGGCGTGCGATCCTTGCCGTCGCGCAGGGCCAGCGCGCCGAGGTTGACCTGGTAGCCCTGGATCGGGCGGGCGCCGGCGGCGACGACCAGGCCGAGCGCGGCGACGCGCTGACCGGCGTACGCCGACAGGTCCACCGAGCGCGTGGTCCAGCCCGTGGTGCGCTGACCCGAGCCGGCCAGCGGCAGCTGGACCACCTTGCCGGGCTCGGAGGCGAGCACGAGGCCGAGCCGCAGCTCGGAGTCGTCACTGGCCGAGGGCTTGGTGTAGGTCAGGTCGAGGGTCGAGCCCTTGGCGAGCCGCAGGTCAGTCTTGTAGAGCCGTACGGTGTTGTCGCTGTCGAGCGTGCCGCTGAGCACGAGCGAGCTGCCGCCGTTGTAGGCGCCGATCTTCTGGTAGGAGAACCGGCTCGCCGGCGTGTACGCGGGACCGTAGTCGAAGTCGGCGGCGAGCGGCGTCCCGGCCGCGTCGATCCACCACTGCCAGGTCACCGGAAGGTCCTGGAGGTTGATGTTGCCCCACTCCTTCGGGCTGGACAGCCGGCCCTTGGTCCACGTGGACAGGCCGTGGCCGGTGTTGAAGGAGGTGGCGAACGTGGTGCCGCCGATGACGGAGCGCTCGGCGACGTACTTGGAGATCCCCTTCCAGCTGCCCTCGGGAGTGGTGGCGCCGGTCGAGGAGCCGGTCCACCAGCGGCGCTCCCGGTCGAAGACGTCCCGCTGCGCGGCGTCGTCGGTCTTGTTCGCGTAGTCGGAGGAGACGAAGTCGGCGCCGAGCGTGGCGATGGCGTTCATCGGCGCGCCGGCCGCGTCGAGGTTGTCCTCCAGGTTGTACGGCTGGTTGAACTGGTACTGCCCGGCCTCGACCCCGGCGAAGACGCTCTTGCGGGAGTCGAGCCCGAGCCCGGCGGCGTAGCTCTTGGAGTCGGTGAGCTTGGTCCGGTTCCACCAGTAGTTGAGGAAGATGGAGTCGGACACGTCGCCGAGCCGCGCGTCGCGCACGAACGGGCCGTTGACCGCGTTGAACTCGTTCTGGTACGAGATGGCGCCCGTGGCGTTGTCGATGGAGTCGTACCACTGCACGTAGACGCCGCCGTCGCGCAGCTGCTTCAGGAACTGCTTGTACGCCGGGATGTCCGCCGGGGCGACGCGCGACTCCTGGTTGATGAAGTAGCCGTCGAAGCCGTAGAACTTGGCGACCTGGATGAGCTTGGCGGCCACGGGGAAGCCGCCGGCGGCGTCGCGGACCAGCAGCTCTGAGTAGGCCTGGTCGCCGCGGTCGTTGTCGGAGAAGAAGATGCAGCCCAGCGAGCGCACCCCGTTGGCGTGGGCGGCGTTGGTGTATCCGGGGTTGGGCAGGTTGAGCATCCCGAACTCGAACCACTTCTCCCGCCAGTCGGCGGCCGGGTCGTAGTAGTTCACCGGGACTCCCTGGGTGGGCATGCCGTGCCAGGAGCCGTAGAAGTCGGCGTACTGCCAGTAGTTGAAGAGGTACTGGCTGAACTCGTTGGTGTAGGGGTGGCTCTCGAAGAAGGCGTTGCCGTAGTCGCCGGCCAGGGTCAGCAGCTGGGTGCCGGCGGGCAGCGCCGGGTTGCGCTGCGTGGCGGCGTTGGCGGCGTTGCGCTGCTGGAGCGGCACCTTGGCGCGCAGCAACTCGGCGCCGGCGTCGTCGGCGGGGTTCCAGCGCAGCAGGTCGGTGACGGAGTAGCCGTGCTGGTAGGGCTGGTTCGCGCCGACCGCGCTCTCGCCCGTCCAGGGCAGCGTGTCGCTGGCCGCGGCGCCGGTGGCGGTCAGCGCGACGGCGAGCATCGCGGCCAGCACGGCGGTGCCGGCGCGTGTCACCGCCTTTCCGCGGGTGCGATGTGATCGGGCCATCACGACTCCTCACTGTCGGGAAGGGGGTCGGCCGGTCCGGGGGAGTGGACGGCCGGGCGGATGGATTCGTGCAGGTCCGCGACGTACAGGTCGGTACGGGCCCGGTCCGCCGCGTCCTCGGCGAAGCAGCGCGCGGCGGGCAGGTCCCAGACGACGGCGGTACGGGCGCCCGCCGGGACGGTGACCCGGCGGAAGGCGAGCAGCTCGCGCAGGCGCGGCAGCACCCGGCCTCCGGTGCGGCGCCCGAACAGCGGCACGACGACCTCGGCCGGGGCGTCGCCGGGGTTGGCGACCTCGACGCTCACCCGGACCGTGCCGGCGCGGGCCTCGGCGGCGAGGCGGTCGAAGCGCACCGGCCGGTAACGCAGGCCGTGGCCGAAGGGGAAGAGCACCGGCTCGGGCGCGTCCTGGTAGACGCCCCCGGCGGGGTGCCGGTCGTTGTGGCGGACCGGCACGGCGCCCGGATGGCTCGGCGCGGTGAACGGCAGGCGGCCGACCGGCTCGTAGCCGCCGAGCAGCGCGTCGACGATCGCGTGGCTGCCGTGCGGGCCGGGGTAGCCGGCCCACAGCAGCGCGTCGGCGTGCGCCAGGACACCGGTGAGCACATGCGGCCGGCCGGCGATGACGACGGCCACCACCGGGCAGCCGGCCCGCGCGCGGACGGCGGCGACCAGGTCGTCCTGATCGCCGGGCAGGGCGAGGCCGGCCAGGTCGACGCCTTCCCCGGCGGTCGCCGTGGCCGCCTGGCCGGCGATCGCCCCGTTGGCGGCGAACTCCTCGGCGTACGTGCGGTGGCTCGTCCCGCCCAGCGCCAGGATCACGAGGTCGGCGCCGCTCAGGTCGGCCGCCGTGGGAATGCCCGATGGGCACACCACCTCGGCCTCCGGCAGGGCCTGCCGCAGGGCGAGGTCCAGGCCGGGGGCCGATCCCGGCGGCAGGGGCGGCACGTAGTCGCCCAGCAGGGCGGTGATGTCGCGGGCGTTCGGACCGGCGAGGACGACCTTGGTCAGCGACCGCGGTTCGAGAGGCAGGACGGTGTTGTGGAGGAGGACCAGGGACTGCCGGGCCAGGCGCCGGGACAGGCCGTCGGTGGTCCGCCCGGCCAGAGTGAGCGCCTCGCGGTGGGGACCTGGGGCGACCTCACCCCCGGTGTCCCCGAGCAGGCCGGCGCGGTGCTTGAGGGTGAGCACCCGGCGGCAGGCGGCGTCGACCAGCCCGGCCACCCGCGGGTCCGCCATGGCCGCCGCCTCCAGCAGGGCGAAGGACTCGTCCCAGAGCGACAGGTCCACCCCGGCCTCCAGCGCGGCCACGGCGGCGCCCGCAGGGTCGCCCGTCATCGCGGTCAGCCGGTCCACGGCCAGCCCGTCGGCCATGACGATGCCGTCGAACCCGCACTCGTCCCGCAGGAAGCCCGTCAGGAGGTCGCGGTTGGCGCAGCACGGCACGCCGTCGATGTCGTTGTAGGCCGCCATGAACCCCAGCGCCCCGGCCTCCACCGCGGCCCGGGCCGCCGGGAGATGCAGCTCGCGCAGGTCGCGGCGGCCGATGACGGCGGACTGGCCGTTGCGCCCGCCGACCGCCTCGCCCTGGGCGGCCAGGTGCTTGAGCACGATCGCGACCCCGCCCCGGCCCACCGCGCCGCGATCGGCGCCCTGCATGCCGATCACCAGCGCCCTGGTGAGCTCGGCGGCCAGCAGCGGATCCTCACCGAAGCACTCCTCCGCCCGGCCCCAGCGCGGGTCCCGCAGCAGGTCGAGCGCGGACACCAGGGCCAGGTGCACGCCGCTCGCGGCGAGCTCGGCGGCGACGGCGGCCGCGGCCTCGGTCAGCAGGTCCGGATCCCACCCGGCGGCCACCGCGAGGTTGGTGGGCAGCAGCCTCCCGCCGAGCGCCTGGTGCCCGTGCGGGGCCTCCTCCGACAGCAGCACTCCGATCCGGTGGTCGCCGGCCCGCGCCACCTCGTCCTGGACGAGGGCGGCGACCTCGGCGCGTTCCTCCGGCCGGATCCCGTCGGCCCAGGTGCGGCCCGACCAGGCGTCGGCGCGGAAGACCCCGTACAGCGCGCCGAGCCCGCCCCACCGGTCGAGCTCGGCGCGGGCCAGGCCGGTGAGCCGGAATCCGCCCCGAGGGTCCCGCTCCACGGCCTGCCAGCCGTAGAGGCGCTGGTTGAGCTGGCCGACCTTCTCGCGCAGCGACAGTTTGGCGAGCAGCCGCTCGACCGGCTCAGCGGTCGGCATGGGCGGCCATCCGGTCGAGGACCTCGTCGTCGGCGACCGAGCTGTAGAAGGTTCGGCCCGTCGGCTCGGCGTGGACGAGCCGTTCGATGCCACGTGCGCGCAGCGCGGCCGGGTCGCCCGCGGTCGCGGAGGTCACCAGCGCGGGACGGGCCCCGGCGCGGGCCCGGCCCATCCAGGTCTCGAAGACGCCGCCGCCGGGGGAGAGCTCCGCCCGGGACACGGGGACGTCGTCGGCGGCGACGGGGATCACGACGGCCTCGGTCCGCGGGGAGGGACGCGGCCGGTGCCGCAGCTCGGCGGCCAGTTCGGCGAAGCGCCGGCCGATCGGCTTGACCGCGCCGTCCGCCCCGATCAGGCCGAGGCTGTGTTCCAGGTCGGGGAAGTCGGCCAGCCGGCGCTCCACGTCGTGCGAGCACCACCACGTGACGCCCCACAGGGCGTCGCTGTCGGCCGCCGCCCGCACGGTCCCCTCGCAGAAGCCCGGCGCCTGGTCCTCGGTGAGGTGGTTGAGGGGCGCGCCGACCTCCTGCAGCCACACCGGCCGCGCCGGGTCGAGGGCGAAGGCGCGCGACAGCTCGATCAGGTACGCGGCGTGGGTGACGCTTTCGTGCGACATCGCCCCATAACCCTGAGCGGTGCCGTTGAAGATCCACGAGTGGATCACGCTCATCTGGCCGTGCCGGGAGGAGTGCGCGGGGGTGAAGGGGTGGTCGTCGGCGTACCAGACGGCGTCGTACTCGGCGTTGAGCCGGAAGTGGCGGCGGTCGCGCGGGCCTTCGCCGTGCAGCGCCCGCAGCCAGGCCGTCACCTGCTGGGGGGTGGCCGGCATCGGGCTCGGGTGCAGCGCGGAGGTGAACTGGTTGACCTCGTTGCCCAGGGTCAGGCCGAGGAAGTTGGGCAGGTCGTACAGGTGCCCGTCGAGCGCCTCCACCAGCTCGGCCTGCGCGGCGATCGCGTCGGGGTCGGTGAACATGCTGCGCCGGTGCCAGTCCGTCAGCCAGCTCGGCACGAAGTCGAAGCCGGACAGGTGCCCCTGCAGGACGTCGACGCTCGCGTCGAGGCCGGCTTCGCCGGCGATCTCCACGACTCGGCGGACGTCGTCGAGGGCGCGGCGGCGGATCAGCGTCCGGTTCGGCTGCAGGACGGGCCACAGCGGCATCACGCGTACGTGATCCAGGCCCAGCCCGGCCAGGGCCTGCAGGTCCCGCCGGGTGGCAGCCCGGTCCGGATCCAGCCAGGAGTAGAACCAGTCCTGGGAAGGCGTGTAGTTGACCCCGAATCTCAGCATTTCAACCTTTCAAGCCTCCCGCTTCGAGCCCGCGGAAGAAGTAGCGCTGCAAGATGGCGAAGAACGTGACGATGGGAACCAGGGCGATGATCGTGCCGGCCGCGATGAGGCGCGGATCGTCGTAGAAGGTGCCGCGCAGGCGGTTCAGCCCGACGGTGAGGGTGTAGTTGTCCTCGTCGGACAGCACGATGAGCGGCCACAGGAAGTCGTTCCACGAGCCGACGAAAGCGAAGATCGCGACGACCGTGATGACGCCCTTGACCTGGGGGACGGAGACGCGGATGAACCGCTGCCAGGCGTTGGCGCCGTCGACGATGGCCGCCTCCTCGAACTCGGCCGGCAGGTTGCGGAACGCGTTGCGCATGAGCAGGACGTTCAGGGCGGCCACGATCGTCGGCAGGACGACGCCCAGCAGGGTGTTGGCCAGCCCGGCCGACCTGACCAGCAGGAACTGGGAGATCAGCACGGTTTCGGCCGGGACGAGCAGGGCCGCGACGCAGATGCCGGCCGCCACCCCGCGGCCGCGGAAGCGCAGCTTGCCCAGCGCGTACCCGGCGCAGGTGGCGCCCACCACGTTGCCGGTGACGGCCATGGCGGCCACGATCAGGGAGTTGAGCAGGTAGTGCGGCACCGGGACACGGTCGAGCACCGTCGCGAAGTTCCCCAGCGTGGGATGGCCGGGGAGCAGCTCGGGCGGGCGCGTGTAGAGGGCGTCGCCGGCGCCCTTGAGCGACAGCGAGACCTGCCACAGCAGCGGGCCGGCCAGCAGCACGGCCATCAGCAGGAGGATCAGGTAGCGCACGACCATACCTGGCGCGATGCGGCGTCGCGCGGACGGACGGGACATCAGGCGGACCTCTGCTTGCGTTGCAGGACGAGCTGCGCGACCAGCAGCCCGCCGAGGATGACGAACATGACCAGGCTGATCGCGCCCGCGTATCCGGTGCGGGCCTGCAGGCCGGTGCCCTCGCGCTGGATGAGCATGGTCATCGTGAGATCGCCGCCGCCCACGCCGCCGGTTCCGTCCGTGAGCACGCAGATCTCGCCGAACACCCGGAAGGCCGCCACCGAGGACAGCACGCCGATGAGCCCCATCGTGGAGCGCACGCCCGGGACGGTGACGTTGAGGAAGCTGCGCACCGGGCCCGCGCCGTCCATCGCCGCCGCGTCGTACAGGCTCTGATCGATGTTCGCCAGCGCGGCCAGGTAGATGACCATGTAGTAGCCCAGGCCCATCCACACGGTGACGAACATCGCGCTGAACAGCAGCAGCCACCGGTCGGTCAGGAAGGGGACCGGCGCGGTGACCGCCTTGAGCGTGCCGAGCAGCTCGTTCACCAGGCCGCGCTTGTCGAGCATGTTCGTCCAGATCAGCCCGACGATGACCGGCGACATGATCACCGGCAGGTACATCGTGGTGCGGAAGAACCCCATCAGCCGCCCGGCGCCGCTCAGCAGCGAGGCGAGCACGAGCGGCAGCGCCACCATGAGCGGCACCACGCACACCGTGTAGAGCGTGGAGTTCAGCAGCGCGGTGCCGAAGCGCTCGTCGGCGAACATCCGCCGGAAGTTGTCCCACCCGGTGAACTCGCCGGTCCTGAGCAGGGTGGAGTCCGTGAACGCCAGCCGCAGCGTGTTCAGGAACGGCACGAGGACCAGGACCACGATGACGGCCAGCGCCGGCAGCAGGAACAGCCACGGGGTCAGGCGCCAGCGATGGGTCGCCGGCGCGCTGCCCTCGTCGTGCGTGGCGGAGCGGGTCATCCGTGCGAGGCCAGCCGCTCGTTGGAGTACTTGACCGACTCGTCCAGGGCCTGCTGCACCGTCTTCTTGCCCAGCAGCGCCTGGGCGATCTGCTCGCGCAGCGTGTCGGCGTCGGCCGAGCCGGAGAACGCCGGAGGCCACCACACGACCGCCTTCTTGACCTGGGCGGCGCTCTCCAGGCGCACCTTCGTGGCGGGGTCGCCGTCGTCCTTGGTGAAGTACTCGTCGTCCATCGACCCGGCCGACGAGGGGAACACCGAGGCCTTCTTGGCGAAGGCGAGCTGGTTGGCGGCGTTGGTGACGTACTTGGCGAAGGCCGTGGCCAGCGGCTGGTTCTTGCCGGCGGCGTTCACGACGAGCGACTCGATGTACATGTTGGGGGCGGCGTTGCTGATCCGCGGCCCGATCCCGAGCGTCTTGTAGATCTCGGGCGCGGTGTCCTTCAGGTCGTTGAGCGTGTAGGAGCTGCCCGACAGGTACGCCAGCCGCCCGGCCTTGAACTCCTCGACCTCCTTGGTCTGGAGGTTGTTCAGCGCCTCCTGGGTCAGGCCCTTGCTGGCGAACAGCTTCCGGAAGCGCTCGACGAACTCCGCGCCCTTGGCGTCGTTGTAGGTGAACTTCTTGCCGGTGGCGTCCATGAGGGGCACGCCGTACTCGCCGAACATCTCGATGGCGGGCATCCGGGCGATCATCGACACGTCGGAGCAGTTCTTGGCCATGGTCTCGGCCTGGTCGAACAGCTCGTCGTAGGTGGCGGGCAGCTTGGCCGGGTCGAGGCCGCACTTCTTGAACAGCGCGGTGTTGAAGAAGGCCGGCCCCGTGTTCAGGTACCACGGGTAGCCGTAGGTCCCGCCGCCGAGCCCGCCGAACGTCATCGCCTGCCAGGCCTTGTCCAGGTACTGGCCCTTCGCCTGGGGGTCGGCCTTGTCGAGGTCGAGCAGGACCCCCGCCTGGGCCAGCGTGTAGGCGGCCTCGGGGCCCATGTCCACGACGTCGGGCAGCGCCCCCGCCGCGGCGTCGGCCGACAGCTTGTCCTGGTAGCCCTCGGCGGGCTGGTCCACCCAGGCGATCTTGGTGCCCGGGTGCTCCTTCTCGAAGGCCGCGATCAGCTCGGTGAAGTAGGGCGTGAACTTCTCGTTCTTCAGGTTCCACGTCTGGAACTTGATCGACCCCGACAGCGCCCCGCCCGAGGCCTGCGGCGTCGCGCCGTCACCGCACCCGGACAGCAGCAGCGATCCCAGGGCGAGGGCCGCGACGCAAGTCCTTGTTCTCATTGGACGTCCTCCTTGAGTGATGCATGAGTGGCGATCCGCAGGGTCGCCACCTGGAAGGGGCCGAGATCCAGAAGGGCCTCGTGCACGGGGCGGCGTCCTTCGGCCAGGGCCAGGGGCAGGTCGTCGTCGCCGCCGAGCTCCCGTTCGAGCAGGTCGGCCTCCCACACGACGGCCCCGGCGGCGAGTTCCTCGTGGCAGCTCAGCCGTGCGCTCGCCCGTGCTCCCCGCGTCTCGTACACGCGTACGACCAGGTCGCCGGAGCCGTCGTCGGCCTGTTTCACCCAGTCGACGAGCGCATGGCCGGTCAGGAGCTCCAGCTGGACCAGCGGTGCGGGCGGCCCGGCGAGGTCGGGCGCGTTGAACGCGTACGCGGCCTCGACCGCGGCCGGCACGTCCGCGCCGGGCAGCACCGCCCAGCGGAAGGTGTGCGTGCCGAGGTCGGCGCGGGGGTCGGGGAAGCGCGCGCCCCGCAGCAGCGAGAGCCGGACGACGGTGGAGTCGCCGTCGGCGCGGGCGTCGGCCCCGTACATCGTGTCGTTGACGATCGCGAGGCCGAAGTCGCCGTCGTCCACGTGCACGTAGCGGTGCATCGCGGCCTCGAACATCGCCTCCTCGGTCGCGGTGTTGGCCGGCAGCGGGCGCTCGACGTAGCCGTACTGGGTCTCGAAGCGCGCGGTCCGCGCCAGGACCCGCACCGGGACGGCGACCTTGAGCAGGCGCTCGCGCTCCTGCCAGTCCACGGCGCACTCGGTCTCGAACCGCCCGGTGCCGGCCCGCAGCCACATGGTCAGCGTGATCGTGGACGCGCCGGTCCGCCGGACCACCTCCACGCCGGCGTCGGACCCGCTGCGGATCACCCTGCGGCCGGTGACGTCGTCGAGCGTCCGGGGGTGGCGCAGCACGTGGCGGTCCACGTCCCAGGCGTCCCAGCGCACCGGCTCGTCGCGGAAGAGCTGCAGCTCGTTGAGGCGCCGGCCGGGCGGGACGGCCTCCCGGCCGCTGCGCAGGTCGAGGAGCGAGACGACGTGGCCGCCGCCGTCCACCACCACCCGCAGCAGGCCGTCGTCCAGCACGGTGGCGCCGGCCTCGCCGTCGGCGACCTCGACGGCGGCCGCACCCGGCCGCGCCGGCGCGGTGAACGGGGGCAGCCCGCCCTCGGCCCGCTCGCCGCCCAGCGCCGCGCCGGCCTGCTTGATCAGGTCGTGCAGCCGCTCCTCGATCGCCCGGTAGGTGTCGCGGGCCTCGCGGTGCACCCAGCTGATCGACGTGCCCGGCAGGATGTCGTGGAACTGGTGCAGCAGCACGGTGCGCCAGATCTCGTCGAGCTCTTCACGCGGATACGGCGCACCGCGCAGCGCGCTGGCCGCCGTGCTGAGATATTCGGCCGCCCGCAGCAGCGACTCGCAGCGCCGGTTGTGCCGCTTCATGGCCGCCTGCGAGGTCAGGGTGCCCCGATGCAGCTCCAGGTAGAGCTCGCCCCGGTAGACCGGCTCCAGCGCGCCGGCCTCCCGCAGCTCGGACTCGGCCTCCTCGAAGAACTCCACCGGGGTCCTGGAGATCACCCGTGGCGCCCCCTCCAGGTCGGCGAAGCGGCGCAGCCGCTCGGCCATCTCCCGCGTGGGGCCGCCGCCTCCGTCGCCGTAGCCGTACGGGAGCAGCGAATGGGAGGCGATCGCCTTGTCCTTGAACGTGGCGACCGCGTGATGGAGCTCGCGGGCGGTCACCTCGGCGGCGTACGTCTCCGCGGGCGGGAAGTGGGTGAAGATGCGGGTGCCGTCGATGCCCTCCCACCAGAAGGAGTGGTGCGGGAAGACCGTGGTGTCGTTCCAGGAGATCTTCTGGGTCAGGAACCAGCGCGACCCGGCCCGGCGGGCCAGCTGCGGCAGGGCGCCCGAGTAGCCGAAGGAGTCGGGCAGCCACATCTCACGGGGTTCGCGGCCGAAGCGGCTGAGGAAGTATCTCTTGCCGTAGGTCAGCTGGCGCACCATCGACTCGCCGGTGGGGATGACGCCGTCCGCCTCCACCCACATGCCGCCGACGGGCACGAACCGGCCCTGCTCGACATGGTGCCGCACCCGCGCGAACAGCTCCGGATAGTGCTCTTCGAGCCAGCTGAAGTGCTGGGCCGCCGACATCGTGTACACCAGGCCGGGGTCGGCGTCGAGGAGGGCGAGCGCGTTGGAGACCGTACGGGCGAGCTTGCGGACCGTCTCGCGCAGCGGCCACAGCCACGCCGTGTCCATGTGCGCGTGCCCGACGGCGGTGATCCGGTGGGCGCTGGCGTGCGCGGGCGTGGCCAGGACGGGAGCGAGGACCGCCCGCGCCCGAACGGCGCCGGCCTCGGCGTCCGCCTCGTCGTAGACGTCCAGGGCCTCCTCGATCGCGCGCAGCAGCCGCCAGTGACGCGGCTCGTCCGCGCTCAGCTCGGCGGCCAGGCCGCCGGCCACGTCCAGGTCGCAGCACAGGGCGTGGATCTCGGGCGAGAACGCGGCGATCTCCGCGCGGCGCAGCCTGAACTGCTCGAACGGCTCCTCCGCGCCCTTCTCGCCGTGCTCGGTGACGACGAACGGCGGCAGGCCGAGCAGCAGCGGATTGGCCGCCGCCTCGACGTAGAGCACGAACGAGCCGTCGGCGTCGACCAGGTCGCTGCCGTGGCCGCGTAACCGGATGTCGTACTGGCGAGGGTGCAGGCCCTTGACGATCGTCCCGTCCGGGGTGAAGACCAGCCCCTCGCAGTGACCGCCCACGGAGTGGTCGAACCAGCCCAGGTCCAGCACCAGGTCGATCGGGCCGGCCTGCCCCGGGTCGACCGTGCCCCGGATCCGGAACCAGGTCGTGGACCAGGCCTCGCCCCAGGCGGCGCCCAGGGGGAAGGGGCGGTAGGCGGGGGCGGCCCGGCCGGCTTCGGCTTCGAGCCCGAGGGCATGGCGGGCGCGCACGGGCTCGCCGTCGTCCGGGACCGTCCAGGCTTCGACCTCGACACCTCCCAGGCGGGTGTGCAGCCGGGGCTGGATCCGTTCCCGCCGCACGCGGGCGAGCCTCTCCAGCGTGCGGCTGAGATGGTTGTGCATGTCGTACCTCTCCGTAGCGGAGGTATCGCAATGGGCCTAATACGTTTTAGTAGGTTATGATCAGCAAACGACCGCAGACTAATACGTTTTAGGTCCTGCGGTCACCCGGGGGGAACATCAAGTTTGCATAACGACGGTTGTCCGCCATGGAGGATCGATGCCGCCGAAGGACCAGGTTCCGCCTCAGGACTCAGAGGGTTCGTCCGAGCCTCCCGAGCCTCTGGCGGGCGCCGCGCCGGCCCGGCTGAGGAGCACCGACATCGCGCGGCTGGCGGGGGTATCGGTGTCGGCGGTGTCACTGGCGTTCAACGCCCGCCCCGGCATCAGCGACGCCACGCGCAAGCGCATCCTCGAGGTCGCCGAGGAGCTCAACTGGCGCCCGCACCGGGCCGCACGCGCCCTCAAGGGGGCCAACAACGACGTGGCCGGCATCGTCATCGCCCGTCCGGCCCGCACGCTGGGCGTCGAGCCGTTCTTCGCCCACTTCCTGTCCGGCCTGCAGTCGCGCCTGTCCAACGAGGGGATCGCCACCCAGCTCCTCATTGTCGAGGACACCGAGGCCGAGGTGGCGGTCTACCGCCGCTGGGCCGCCGAGAACCGGGTCGACGGGCTCGTGCTGCTCGACCTCACGGTCGACGACGTCCGGCCCCGGCTCGTCGCCGACCTGCGCGTCCCCGCCGTCATCCTGGGCGGCCACGGGGCCCCGCTGCCGCTGGCCAGCGTCTGGGTCGACGACCACGGGGCGATGACCCGCATCCTCGAATATCTCGCCGCGCTCGGCCACCGCTACATCGGCCACGTCAGCGGCATACCGTCCTACCAGCACACGCGCCGCCGCCTCCAGGCCATCGGCGACGCCCGCGAGAGCCTCGGCATCGACATCGCCAGCGTGGCCACCGACTACTCCGACACCCAGGGCGCCTCGGCCACCCGCCGCCTGCTGGAGGCGAGCCCGCGGTGCACGGCGATCATCTACGACAGCGACGTCATGGCCGCCGCTGGGCTCGGTGTGGCCACGGAGATGGGCGTGCCGGTCCCCGGCGAGGTGTCCATCGTGTCCTTCGACGACTCCATCCTCACCCATCTGCCGCATCCCCCGATCACCGCCCTGACCCGCGACACGTACGCGCTGGGCATGCTGACGGCGACCGAACTGCTCCACACGATGGCCGAGCGCCCGGAGCCCCGCGCGGTCCAGGCTCCTACGCCGGAGCTCGCCGTCCGCGGCAGCACCGCCCCGCCGCCCGGCACGTGATCGCCGGATGGTTCAGCCGGCGAGCCATCGGTCGAACCACGCCCGGGTTCGCCCGAGCAGATCGAGCTGGTGGCCGCGGTCCTGGATGGAGTGGCCTTCCCGCGGATAGACGACGAACTGGTGCTCGACGCCGAACCGCCGCAGGGCGCGGTGGAAGTACACGGACTGGCCGAGCGGCACGTTCGTGTACTTCCTCGCCGTGCAGGATCAGCACCGGGGCGCGGATCCGCGAGGCGTACGAGATGGGGCTGACCCGGTCATGCGGGTGCGGGCCGGCGCCCTCCCAGCCGCAGCTGCCGCCGAGCCCCGCCTCGAGGGTCCCGCCCTCGCCGGTCGCGACGAGCATGCCCCAGTCGCTGATGCCGGCGCCCATCACCGCGGCCTTGAACCGGTCGCTCTGCCCCACGGCCCACGCGGCCATGAACCCGCCGTGGCTCCATCCGCCGATCCCGAGCCGGTCCGGGTCCGCGACGCCGCCGGAGATCAGCAGGTCGATGCCCCCGACCCGAAGAAGAGCGAGGCCGAGTCCGGGGCCCAGCGCGGGAGGAAGTCCTTCGCCGTGCCGGCGGTCAGCTTCCTGGGCGCCGAGCTCCCGTCGGTGGCGGCGACCCAGATCGCCCCGCTCGGATGCTCGTCCTTCCGCCCGATCGTGGTGACCGTGTAGGCCACCCACCGGCCGTCGGGGGAGATCGCCGGCTGCAGCGGCACGGCACCGTCCACCACCAGCTGGGGGGTGACTTCCCTCATCAATCGTGCCCTTCGTCGAAGCGGAGGCCCTCGGCGATCTCAACCCCTTAATATCCATCTTTATGATCATTCGTCTATTAGCCGGGACGGCCGCCGGCCTGGCGCTCGTCTCCGGCGCGGCGCTCGCCGCGCCGGTCAAGGGCGCTCCCGAGCTCACCAGCAACGATCTCTACAGGCGGCCGCGCTGCCCAGGGCCGCCTGCAAGCTGGACAAGGGCACGAGCGCCGCGTCGACCAGGAAGTACGTCACCAAGCTCGTCGCCTGCCTGAACACGGCCTGGAAGCCGGCCATCAAGGACTTCACCCCGGTGAAGGTGGAGTTCAAGGACGCGGACGACAAGGAGTCCTGCTCCACCGGCTTGGACGTCTCCGGCTCGTTCTCGGAGATCTGCGCCACGACCATCCGCGTCCGGCTGGCCGCCGACTGGATCAAGGCCAAGAACGACCTCGCGGTGTTCACGTCCATCACCAGGACGTGGGGCGGGGTCGTGACCGGGCAGACCGGCATCGGGAAGGCCTGGTGGGGGCTCCAGAACGATGCGGACGAAGCCATCATGAACGAGCAGAACCGCCGCTACTACCTGCAGATCGACTGCTTCGTGGGCGTGTCGGCGAAGGCCGTGGGGCGGCAGGTCAAGGACTGGAAGCCCGTCGCCAAGGTTCCGGAGTTCTGGAAGAACCGGTACCAGGGCAAGACCGCCAACCGGCTCTCCTGGCTCGAGAAGGGCTACAGGTCCGGCAAGCCGGGCGCCTGCAACACCTGGACGGCGAGCTCTTCCAAGGTCGCCTGAACCGGATCGCCGGTCACCGCCCCGGATCGCCGGTCACCGGCCCGGGGTGGTGACCCTCAGCCGTCGAGCGGTTCCGGGAGACACCCGCCGGCCTCGGCGCGCTCGAACGCCGCGAGGCCGGCCCGGTGCATGCGGCCCTCGCGCCGCAGCCGCTCGACCCGCGCGATGTTCCGCCGGGACCAGGGGCTGCGCCTCCGGCGCGGGCTGAAGCGCTGGCAGTAGGTGGACTCGTCGCGGCGGCGGGCCAGGCCGTCGATCCACCCGTAGCACAGCGCTTCCTGCAGGGCCTGCTCGTAGGTGAGGCTGGTGGGGTCGTCCGTGCCCTTCTTGGCCAGCACGAGCCAGGCCTCGGTCATGGAGTCGTGGTGGCCGTCCAGCCAGCTCCGCCATGCGGCGGCGTCCGCGAGGATCATCATGGAATCCATGTTGCCGGTCAAAGTGCTCACCAATTGAGCACTTATCAGCCGTGCCGGCCGAGGATCTCGCGCACGAGGCCGCGCAGCCACACGTGCGCGGGGTCCACGTCGTAGCGGGGATGCCACGCCTGCGAGAGCGTCATCTCCGGCAGCGCGAACGGGATCGGGAACGTCGCCAGCCCCAGAGCCTCCACCAGCGGCCGGGTCAGCCGCTCCGGGGTCATCCCCACCAGGTCGGACCGCCGCACCACCAGCAGTGAGGCCTCGAACGTCGGCACCGAGCCCGCGATCCGGCGCGTCAGCCCCATGCCGGCCAGGATCTCGTCCACCGGGCCCTCGTCGCGGCCCCGCCGGGTGGCGATCACATGCTCGGCCGCCGCCAGCCGCTCCGCCGTGACCGGCCCGTCGAGCAGCGGGTGCCCGGGACGGACCACGCCCACCGCCCGGTCCGCCATGATCGGCTCGACCCGCGTCTCCGGCGCCGGGTCCGAGATCACGGTCACCTCCAGGTCCGCGCTCCCGTCACGCAGCGCCTGCGCGTCGCCGTACCCCTCGGGGATGAAGTGGAAGCGCACCCCGGGAGCCGACGCGGCCGCCTCCGTCAGCAGCGCCACGCTCATGGCCGTGATCACCGCGTCCGAGGCCAGGATCGTGAAGCGCCGTACCAGCGTGGCCGGGTCCAGCCGGCCCGGCGGCGTGAACACCTTCCTGGCCGCCTCGACCAGCGCCCGTACCTCGCCCTGCACGGCCAGCGCCCGCGGCGTGGGCACCATCTGCCGCCCCGAGCGCACCAGCACGGGATCGCCCATCGCCTTGCGGATGCGGCCGAGCGTACGGCTCATGGCCGGCTCCGACAGGTGCAGCCGGTGCGCGGCGGCCGAGACGCTGCCCTCCTCCAGCAGGACGTCCAGCGCGATCAGCAGGTCCAGGCTGGGTTGCGTCTGACGCATATATCACCTGAAAAAGATGCATTTGAGGTTAAGTCAGGATCGAGTTTACGGTGAATTCCGCGGGAGGCCTCCGCTCGACTCATCACCCATCTCCACAACCGGGGGTTTCGCATGCCCGCAATGACGTTAGAAACCGGCCATCCCGCCCGGACGCGGATCATGGCCCTGATGGCCGCCTCGGTGATCCTCGCGGTCGCCCTGGTCGCCGCCGTCAACCTCGCCATCCCCACGCTCGCCGCGAGCGAGCTGCGACCGTCCGCGTCCCAGATCCTCTGGATCGTGGACGCGTACGTCATCGTCTTCGCCTGCCTGCTCATCCCGGCCGGAGCGGCCGGCGACCGGTTCGGCCGCAAGGGGGTGCTGCTGGCGGGCCTCGGCGTGTTCGCGGCGGGCTGCCTGCTGGCCGCGCTCGCACCGGACGTCGGCACGCTGATCGCCGCCCGGGCGGTCAGCGGCGCGGGCGCGGCCCTGGTGATGCCCGCCTCCCTGGCGCTGACGGTCGGCGTCTACCCGGCCGCCGAACGCGGGCACGCCGTGGCCGCGTGGACCGCCGCCACCGGCGCCGCCGGGGTGGTCGGCAACGTGGGCGGCGGCGCGGTCATGGAGTACCTGCCGTGGCGGGCCCTGTTCTGCGTGCCGGTGCTGCTGGCGGGCGTGCTGGCCGTGCTGGTCGCCGTGCTGGTGCCGCGGGCGCCCCGCCTGGCGTCGACCCCGCTGGACCTGCCGGGGACGGTGCTGCTCACGACCGCGTCCGTGGCGCTGCTGGCGGGGGTCATCGAGGGGCCCGAGGCGGGATGGGGGAGCGGGTTCGTGCTGTCGGCGATCGGCGTGGCGGCCGTGCTGTTCTGCGTCTTCGTCGGGCACCAGCTCCGCGCGGCGCGGCCGCTGCTCGACCCCCGGTTGTTCGCGCTGCCGCGGCTGCGGGCGGGGACGCTGGGCGTGGCGGTGACGTTCTTCGGGCTGTTCGCGATGTTCTTCGTCAACGCCCGCTTCCTGCAGGAGGTCAAGGGTTTCTCGCCGCTGGTCACCGGGGTGGCCATCGTGCCGCTCGTCGTCCCCATGATCGTCCTGTCGCGGCTGTCGGGCCGCCTGCCCGCGCGGCCCGCCGTCCCGGCCGGGCTGGCGGGGATCGTGGCGGGGCTGGTGCTGCTGTCGTTCGCGGACGCGGCCATGCCGTACCAGGTGTACGCCGTCGGCCTGGTCGTCATGGGGGCGGCCATGGGGGTGTGCCTGCCGCTGCTCTCGCACGAGATCATGGCGGCGCTGCCGCGCGAGCGGGCCGGGCTCGGCTCCGGGCTCAACAGCGCCACCCGCGAGCTCGGCAGCGCGGTCGGGGTCGCCGTCATGGGAACGGTGACGGCCACGCACGGGATGAGCGCCGGCTACCGCGTCGTGGCGGCCGTGGTCCTGGCCGGCGGCGTCCTGGTCTGCTGGTGGCGCGGCAGGGACTGAGGCGGGCCGCCGCGTTGATCCGCCGGTCGGCGCGGTCGAGCAGGCCGCGCCTGAGAATACGCGCGGCCCGCCGGAGGCGGCGGATCGCGGGCCGGAAGGGTCATCGTCGTGGATCGATGTGGATCTTCGGGCCGGGTCCGGCGTCGGCGGGGCGGTGACCGGCCAGGACGCCGGCGGTTTCGGCCAGGCCGACCGTGGCGGCCACGAGCGGGCGGGCGTCGACCGAGCCGTCGGCGTAGGCGGCGATGGTCCCGGCCAGGCCCGCCGAGCCGCCCAGGATGCCGACGGCGGTGACGTCCTTGAGGAGCAGCGAGCGGGTGTCGAGCGTGCTCGGGGTGCCGGCCAGGCCGATGTAGACCACGCGCCCGGCCGGTTCGACGAGGTCGAGCGCGAGCGCGGGCAGCTCGGGCGCGTTGGAGGCGTCGATGACGGCGTCCCACCGCAGCTCCGGCAGCGACGGCCGGGTCCACGTGCCCGTGAAGCCCAGGGATCGGGCCAGGCGCAGCCCTTCGAGGTCGCGGCCCAGCAGGTGGACCTCGATCCCCCGGGAGCGGGCGAACAGCGCTGCCAGCAGGCCGATCGTACCCGTGCCGAGGATCAGCAGCCGATCGCCGGGCCGCAGGCCGGCGCCGTGGACGGCGCGCAGCGCGTTGCCGCCGGGCTCGACCAGCGCGCCCAGCGTGAGGTCCATGGTGTCCGGCAGCGCGTGCAGCGCCGTCGCCGGTACGGCGAGCCGCTCGGCCAGCGCTCCGGAGCGGCCGAGGCTGATGCCGATCTCCGACAGCTCGGCGCAGACGTGGTGGCGGCCGGCGCGGCAGCGCTCGCAGTGGCCGCAGCCGAGCATGGTGTCACCGGTGACGAGGCGGCCCAGCCAGCCGGTGTCCACGCCTTCGCCCACGTCGGTGACGCGGCCGCACCACTCGTGGCCGGGGCGCAGCGGGTACCACGACCGTCCGGTGTGCAGGTAGCTCATCTCGCCGGTGAACAGCTCCATGTCGGTGCCGCACACCCCGGCCCGCTCGACGTCCACGATGACCTGCCCGGGCGCGGCGACGGGTGGCTCGACCTCCTGGACCTCGGCCTTGCCCGGGCCGGTCAGGACCAGCGCGCGCACTACCGGGCCCCCACGACCGGCGGGCGCCGGTCGCTGACGTCGGCGTGGTGGACGGGGCGCGCGGCGCCGCGCGCGGATCTCAGCTCGGACATGTTCCGAAGGCTAGACCACTGTTCCGAAAAGTGGAAGTTCTGCGCAATGAGAGCTTCCTCCGGGAAGTGGGTATCGGCTAATCTCACAATAACTTCCAGAAAATAAATCCTCTTTCCAATTATTGGAAGATTGGGTGCTTATGGCGACGACCCGCACCGCCCTCATCACCGGAGGCGTCAGCGGCCTGGGCAAGGCCGCCGCCCTCCGTCTGGAGAAGGAAGGTGTCTCGATCATCACCGCCGACATCGCCGACGGCGCCGACCTCGTCCTCGACGTCACCGACGCCGCCGCCGTGCAGGCCGCCGCCGACGAGGTGGGACCGGTCGACATCCTGGTCAACTCCGCCGGGATCGTCGGCCCCAACGCCCCCTTGTGGGAGATCCCGCTGGACGGCTGGCGGCGCACCTTCGAGGTGAACGTGCACGGCACCTTCAACACCTGCCGCGCCTTCGTCCCGGGCATGCGCGAGCGCGGCTGGGGGCGCATCGTCAACATCGCCAGCATGGCCGGCAAGGACGGCAACCCGAACATGGCGCCGTACTCCGCCTCCAAGGCCGCCGTCATCGCGCTGACCAAGTCACTCGGCAAGGAGCTGGCCACCAGCGGCGTGCTGGCCAACGTCATCACCCCGGCCGTCATCGCCACTCCGATGAACGCCTCCACCGGCCCCGAGGCCCTGGCCCACATCACCAGCCTCATCCCGATGGGCCGCATCGGCCGGCCCGAGGAGGTCGCCGAACTGATCGCCTGGCTCGCCTCCGACAAGGTCAGCTTCTCCACCGGCGCCGTCTACGACATCAGCGGGGGCCGCGCCACCTACTGATCGCCTCTTACCGGTGGTCGCTCAGCCACGCCTCGAGGGTCAGCAGCCCCGGGTGCCGCTCGCGGAGCGCGGCGATGTCGGCCTGGTACCCCTTCTCGTCGAACCAGCCGAACATGTTCGCCACCTCCTCGGCCGCGGCCCGCAGCTCCTCGATCGGCTGGCGCTCGAACCGGGTCGGTACGCCGCCGACCCTGCTGAACACCTCGGCGATCTGCCGCACGGTCAGCTCGTCGCCGGCGATCTCGATCGTCCTGCCGATGTACTCGGCCGGCTTGCCGAACGCGTCCGCGGCGATCCGGCCGATGTCGGCCAGCGCGATCATCTGCAGCGAGGTGTCCGCGTCCAGCGCGATCGAGGCGACCCGTTCACCTTTGTCCGCCTGCGGCATCAGGTACGTCCAGTTCTCCATGAAGAACACCGGCCGCAGCACCGTCGCGGGCACGCCGACGGCATCGATGTACGCCTCGATCTCCGCCTTGGTCTCGAAGTGCGCGACGCCCGACCCGCGCCCGACGGCGCCGACCGAACTGTAGACCAGGTGCGCCACGCCCGCGGCCAGGGCCGCGTCCGCGACGTTCCTGCCCTGCCGGACCTCGGTTTCCGGGCGCGGGTCGGCCAGGTCGGCGGGCTGCACGCTGAAGACGCCGTACGCGCCCCGCGCCGCCACGCGCAGCGACCCGGGGTCGTCGAGGTCGCCGGCGACCAGTTCCGCGCCGAGCGCCGCGAGGTCCTTGGCCCCCTGCCTGCCCGGGTCGCGGACGAGGGCGCGCACCGCCCAGCCGTCGTGGAGCAGCCTGCGGGCAACGGCGCCACCCTGGCCGCCGGTCGCGCCGGTGACCAGGACGATCTTGTCGTTCGACACTGCAAGGTCCTTCCCATGTGTGATCATCACGCGCCGGCCCTCGTCCGGCGTTCCAGCACCCACAGCACGAACATCCCGCAGCCCAGCAGGCCGCCCAGGACGCTGACCGCCGTCCAGCCGCCGCGCACCCACGCCACCGCGGCCAGCGCGGAGCCCGCGGCGCCGCCGGCGAAGAAGGCCGTCATCAACGCGGAGTTGAGCCGGTTGCGGATCTCCGGGCGCAGCGCGTAGATGACGTTCTGGTTGCTGTTGAGCACCGCCTGGTGCGCCACGTTGAGGACGACCACCCCGGCCAGGAGCCACCAGAGCGAGCTCCCGCCCCCGCCGATCAGCAACCAGGACGCGGCCAGCGCGGCGCTGCCGATCGCGGTGACCCGCTGCACGTGGCCGCGGTCGGCCAGCCGCCCGGCCACCGTCGTCGCCACCGTGCCCACCGCGCCCACCAGCCCGAGCAGCCCGATGGCCGCCTCGGACCAGCCGTACCGCGGGCCGGCGAGCAGGAAGGTCACCGCCGTCCACAGCACGTTGAACGAGGCGAGCGACAGGGCGGCGATGCCGGCCCGCCACCGCAGCACGGGCTCGTGGCGGAACAGCGCGATCGTCGAGCGCAGCAGCGCCGGGTACGACAGCCCGATCGGGGTGTGCAGGGGCGGCAGGAAGCGCCACAGCAGCACGGTCACCCCGGCGACGAGGACCGCGCTCACCCAGTAGACCGTCCGCCAGCCACCGAGCTCGGCGAGCCCTCCCGAGACCGTACGCGACAGCAACGCGCCCAGCATCAGCCCGCTCGTCACCGTGCCGATCACCCGGCCGCGCTGCCCCGGCGCCGCGAGCGTGGCGGCGTACGGCACCACGACCTGCGCCGCCACCGAGGCGAACGCGGTGAGCACGGTGCCGGCCAGCAGCAGGGCGCCGTTGGGCGCGGTCGCCGAGACCAGCAGGGACGCCGCGGTGGCCGCGTACAGCACGACGGCGAGCCTGCGGCGCTCCATCAGGTCGCCGAGCGGCACGAGCAGGATCAGCCCCAGCCCGTAGCCGACCTGCGCGGCCGTCACGATCAGCCCGGCCATCGTGGTGCTCAGCCGCAGCTCCCGGCCGAGCAGGTCCAGCAGCGGCTGGGCGAAGTAGTTGTTCGCAACCGAGAGCCCCGTGGCCGTGGCCATCAGGAGCAGCAGTCCGCGGCTCAGCGGCGGGCCGCCGTCGGCCGCCCCGGTGGCCTGGGGATGCGCCGTAGGGCGCGGAGTCGTGTTCGTCATGCCCTCTAGCCTGGGGCTGGGACGATCAATGAGTCCAACGCATATTTGTCACGCCAGCGATCGTGATTCACGATTGATCCGTGGAACTCCAACAGATGCGCTACGTGGTCGCGGTGGCGGAGACGGCGAACTTCACCCGTGCCGCCGAGCGCTGCCAGGTCGTCCAGTCCGCGCTGAGCCACCAGATCGCCCGGCTGGAACGGGAGCTGGGCGCCCGGCTCTTCGAGCGCACCAGCCGCCGGGTCACGCTGACCCCCGCGGGCGAGGCGTTCCTGCCCGCCGCCCGGCAGGCCCTCGACGCCGCCGAACGGGCTCGCGCCGAGGTGGCGGCGGCCTCCGGGGAGCTTCGCGGCCGGCTCGCCATCGGCGCCATCCCCACCGTCACGGCGGTCGACCTGCCGAGCGCGCTGAAGAGCTTTCACGTGCGCCATCCGCAGGTGCGGATCACGCTGCGCGTGGGGGCCAGCGACGAGCTGGCCGAACAGGTCCGGCAGGGCGCCCTGGACATCGCGTTCCTCGGGCTGCCGCCGAGCGTGCGGCCGAAGGGCGTGCGGGGGCTCGTCCTGGCGCGGGGCGAGCTGGTCGCGGTGGTGTCGCCCGGCCACCCCCTGGCCGACCCCCTGGCCGACCCCCTGGCCGACCCGGTGGCCGGATCCCTCGCCGACGCCGGCGGCGTGGATCTGCGCCGGCTGGCGGACGAGGTGTTCGTCGACTTCCCCGCCGGCACGGCCGCGCGCGCTCAGTCGGACGAGGCGTTCGCCGCCGCCGGTGTCAGCCGCGAGGTCGCCTTCGAGATCACGAACGCCGACCTCATGGCGCGGCTGGTCCGCCTGGGCCTGGGCATCGCCCTGATGCCCGCCGCCTTCGTGCCCGAACTCCCCGGCGTGCGCGTCGTCGAGCTCCGTGACCCGCCCACGCGGGTGGAGCACCTGATCTGGAGCCGCCTGCGCCCCTCACCGGCCGCCGCCGCGTTCCTCGACGTCCTGAACGTACGCCGGGATCAGGGGGCGGTCAGCGGTTCGGACCGGTAGGCGCGGTGCAGCAGCCGTACGAAGGGCTCCGCCTCCGGCAGGGACGCGGAGCCGATCCGGTGGACGGGCACGCCCGGCGTCCACGAGTTCATGACCACGGCCCCGGCAAGGGCGGGCAGGTCGGCGAGGGTGATCTCCTGGGCGCGCTGCGGGACGCCGAGGCGGTCGAGTCGCCGGCGGACGACGGCCATCGTGGTCCCGGTCAGCATGTCGGCCACCGGCCACACCACGGCGGTGCCGTCCCAGAAGGCCAGGTTCCAGATCGAGCCCTCGCTGAGCCGGCCGCGGCGGTCGACGAAGGCGGCGTCGTCGAAGCCCTGGCCGGCGGCCTGGCGCAGGAAGTAGGTCTTGGCCACCTCGCCGACGTGCTTCAGGGCGGGCAGGACGCGTTCGTGCTCGACCGCCGCCAGGCTCAGCGGGCCCGCCGGGCCGGAGGCGGCGGGCCCCGTGCGGACCAGTACCTCGGGCTCCACCTCGGCCCCGGCCACGGTGAACTCGCCCGCCGGTGAATACACCGTGGCCGTCAGCGAGACGTCGGCCGGCCCGGCCCGCAGCGCCGCCCTCAGGTAGGAGCGCACCTGGTCGTCGGGCAGCGCCCGGCCGAACAACTCCACCGAGGCGTGCCGCAACCGTTCGAGATGAAGGTCGAGCCCGCGGACCCGGCCTCCGCGCACCTGCATGGCGGTGAAATGCGCATAGCCCGCGAAGGCGAGCGGCACCAACTCCTCGGCGGTCACCGGCCGGCCGTTGCGCTGGGCGACAAACATGGAAATATCCCCCTTCAAGTGGTGGTCAGGGGAATCGAGCCTGCCGCAGCTGGGCCAAATCACCCAGAACCCTGCTCGGCATACGACCGCTGTTCCTACTACTGGCAGGGTCAGCCTTGTTTGTCGTCGTGTGCGTACTATCAGGGGTTATGAGCGAGATTGGCGAGTTCCTACGCAGCCGGCGGGCTCGGTTGAGGCCGGAGGACGTCGGGCTGCCCGTCTTCAACCGGCACCGGCGCGTGCCGGGGCTGCGCCGCGAGGAGCTGGCCCAGCTCGCCGGCGTGTCCGTCGCCTACCTCACCCGGCTGGAGCAGGGCAAGGGCAACAACGTGTCGCCCGAGGTGATCGGGGCGATCACCCGCGCGCTGCGGCTGAGCGACACCGAGCACGACCACCTCACGCGCCTGGTCAAGTGCCAGGACCGCAGGAAGTACGCGCCGCCGCCGCAGTTGCAGCAGGTGCGCACCGCGCTCGGGCAGATGCTGAGCTCCCTGGAGGGAGTGCCGGCGTACGTGACGGGGCCGCGCTCGGACCTCCTGGGCTGGAACCCGATGGCGGCCGCCCTGTTCGGCGGCTGGGACCGGCTGCCTCCCCAGGAGCGCAACTGGGCGCGGCTGGTCTTCCTGGATCCCGGTTATCGGCGGCTGTTCGCGGACTGGGAGGCGAAGGCCGCCGACGTCGTCGGCGATCTGCGCCTGTACGCCGGCTGCTATCCCGACGATCCGCGGCTGCTGAAGCTCGTGGGCGAGCTGTCGGTGAAGAGCGAGACGTTCCGCCACCTGTGGGCCGGGCACGACGTGAAGGAGAGCAACCACGGCACCCGGCGCCTGCGCCACCCGCTGGTGGGCGAGCTCACGCTCTCCTTCGAGTCGTTCCGGCTGCCCGACGACCCCGAGCAGTCCCTGACCGTCTACCACGCCCCGCCCGGCTCCGCCGCGGCGCAGAGCCTGCGCCTGCTGGCGAGCTGGGACGCGCCCGTCAGCACTCGATGACGTTGACGGCCAGGCCGCCGCGCGAGGTCTCCTTGTACTTGTCGAGCATGTCGCGGCCGGTGTCGCGCATGGTCTTGATGGCCTTGTCCAGCGAGACGAAGTGGCGGCCGTCGCCGCGCAGGGCGATGCGGGCAGCGGTGATCGCCTTGATGGAGGCCACCGCGTTGCGCTCGATGCACGGGATCTGGACCAGGCCGCCGATCGGGTCGCAGGTCAGGCCCAGGTTGTGCTCGATGCCGATCTCGGCGGAGTTCTCCACCTGCTCCGGCGTGCCGCCCAGCACCTCGGTCAGCCCGGCCGAGGCCATCGAGCAGGCCGAACCCACCTCGCCCTGGCAGCCAACCTCCGCGCCGGAGATCGAGGCGTTCTCCTTGAACAGCACGCCGATCGCCGCCGCCGTCAGCAGGAAGCGCACCACGCCGTCGTCGTCGGCGCCGGGCACGAACCGCGTGTAGTAGGTGAGCACCGCCGGGATGATGCCCGCGGCGCCGTTGGTGGGCGCGGTGACGATGCGGCCCCCGGCGGCGTTCTCCTCGTTGACCGCCAGCGCGAACAGCGACACCCAGTCCATCGCGTGCAGCGGGTCCTTCTGCGGCGCCTCCGCCAGCAGGCGCCGGTGCAGCCCGTGGGCGCGGCGGCGCACCCGGAGCCCGCCGGGCAGCACGCCCTCGGAGGCGATGCCGCGGCGGACGCACTCGGTCATCACCCGCCACAGCTCCAGGATGCCCGCGCGGATCTCCTGCTCGGTGCGGCCGAAGGCCTTCTCGTTCTCCAGCATCAGCCCGGAGATCGACAGCCCGGTGTTGGCGCAGTGCTTGAGCAGCTCCTCCGCGGTCGTGAACGGGTACGGCAGGACCGTGTCGTCCGCCTTGATGCGGTCCGCGCCGGCGGCCGTCTCGTCGACGACGAAGCCGCCGCCGACCGAGAAGTACACCTTCTCCCGCAGGACCCCGCCGCCGGCCCCGAAGGCGGTGAAGCGCATGCCGTTGGGGTGCCCGGGCAGCGAGATCTTGCGTTCGAAGACCAGGTCCTCGCCGACCACGAACGGCACCGGGTGCCTGCCGGCGAGCGAGACGGTGCCCGACTCCCGCATGGCGAGCAGCCGGGCGTCGACGGAGTCCACGTCGACCAGCTCCGGCTTCTCGCCGGACAGGCCGAGCAGCACCGCCTTGTCGCTGCCGTGGCCCTTGCCGGTCAGCCCGAGCGAGCCGTACAGGATCACCTCGACCCGGGCGACGGACTCCAGCAGCCCGTCCTCGCGCAGGCCCCGGACGAACCGGTGCGCGGCCGCCATCGGCCCGCCCGTGTGCGAACTGGACGGCCCGATGCCGATCTTGAACAGGTCGAAGACCCCGATGCTCACGACACGTACTCCGCCGCCGCGTCCAGCAGCCACTCCGCCAGGTAGGCGGCGAACGACGAGCGCACCAGCACCAGGAACCCGTCCTCGTGCGGCACGAGCACGACCTGCGCCCGCGCCAGCATGGTCTGCGCGCACCGCCCCGGCCCGAACACGCGCGGATGCAGGTCGAGCGCGCAGCCGTGGGCGAGCAGGTCGCGCGCCCTGGGCCCGCCCACGAACAGGGTCGTGCGCTGGGCCGAGACGTCCACGATCGAGCCGTGCCGCTCGCCGAGCTCCTTGCGCAGCAGCTCGGGCCGGTATCCGGGCGGGGCGATCACCAGCCACTCGTCCGGCCCCAGCCAGGCCACGGTGACCTCGCCGGAGGTCACCGCGGTGTTCGGCTCGACCGGCAGCGGGACGCCGAGATCGGTCCCGGCCTCCACCCGCACGTTGACGTGGGTGAGGAAGGGGATCTCCCGCAGCGTCAACGCCCCGCCGCGCGAGGCCGCCTCGAAACGGCCGGCGAACGCCGCGGCCGGACTCCTGCGCTCAACCATCGCGACGCGCTCCTTCCGGGTCGTACAGGACGTGGGACGTGACGGTCACCGGCACCATGGCCTCGCCCACGGGCGCGTAGAGCCGCTCGCCGTGGCGCGACTGCCCGCCCTTGAGCAGGGCCAGCGCGAACGTACGGCCGAGCGCCGCGCTGCGGTAGCTGGAGGTGACATGGCCCAGCATGGGCACCGGCGGCTCGGGCAGCTCGGCGGAGGCGACCAGGTGGGCGCCCTCCGGCAGCAGGAAGCCGTGGTCGTCCGGCAGCAGCCCGACGAGCTGCTTGCGGTCGGGACGCGAGGTGTCGGCCCTGGCGTAGGAGCGCTTGCCGACGAAGTCGGGCTTCTTCTTCGACACGACCCACGACATACCCAGATCCTGCGGCGTGACGGTGCCGTCGGTGTCCTGGCCGACGATCGGGTAGCCCTTCTCGGCCCGCAGCACGTGCATGGTCTCCGTGCCGTACGGCGTGACCAGGCCCGTGTCCATGATCGCGGTCCACAGGCGGAGCCCGTCCCAGGAGGTCACGTTGATCTCGTAGGCCAGCTCGCCGGAGAAGCTGATGCGGCACACCCGGGCGGGGATCCCCGCCACCTCGCTCTCGCGCCAGGTCATGAACGGGAAGTCGGCCGCCGAGACCGCCAGCTCGGGCGCCAGCGACGCGAGCACCTCGCGCGAGCGCGGCCCGACCAGCGCGACCGTCGCCCACTGCTCGGTCACCGAGGTGAGGTGCACCCGCAACGACGGCCACTCGGTCTGCAGCCACTCCTCCATCCAGTCCAGCACCGCGGCGGCGTTGCCGGTCGTGGTGGTGACCAGGAAGTGGTCGGCGGCCAGGCGGATGACGGTGCCGTCGTCGAAGACCATGCCGTCGGGCCGGCACATCACGCCGTACCGGATCGAGCCGACGGCCAGCGAGCTCATCAGGTTGGTGTAGAGCCGGTCGAGGAACTCGCCCGCGTCCGGCCCGATCACGTCGATCTTGCCGAGCGTGGAGGCGTCCATCGCCGCCACGCCCTCGCGCGCGGCCCGGCACTCGCGCAGCACGGCCGCCTCCATGTCCTCCAGGCCGTCCTCGCCCGCGCGCGGGTAGTACCAGGGCCGTTTCCACTGCCCGACGTTCTCGAACAGCGCCCCGTGCTCGACGTGCCACTCGTGCAGCGCCGTCACCCTGACGGGGTCGTGCAGGGACCCGCGGTCGCGCCCGGCCAGCGCCGCGAAGCTCACCGGCGTGTACGGCGCGCGGTAGGAGGTGATCCCGACCTCGCCCACCGGCACGCCCAGCGCGTGGGCCACCACGGCCGAGGTCAGCAGCCCCGACGTCTTGCCCTGGTCGTGCGCGGTCCCGGCGGTGGTATAGCGCTTGACGTGCTCGACCGAGCGCAGCCCCGCGCCGGTGGCGCGCAGCACGTCGGCCGCGGTCACGTCCCGCTGCAGGTCCACGAAGTGCCCGCCGAGGTCGTCCGCCGGCACCAGCCAGTACGGCGTCCCCGCGGGCCCCGTGGGCACCGGCTCGCCGTCCCCGGCGCCGTCGATCAGGCAGCCCTCCAGCGTGAACACGCCCCTGGCGGCCCCGGCCACGCGGACCGTCTGCCGCGAGACCCCGGGCACCAGCGCGGCCAGATCCTCGTCGTAGCGCAGCGTCCCGCCCGCCTGGCTGAACAGGTGCACCACCGGGTTCCAGCCGCCGGACACCAGCAGCAGGTCGGCCTCGATCTCGGTCCCGCCGGTCAGGACGGAGGAGACCTCGCCCTCGCCCCGGGCCGCCTCGACCGCCTGCCCGGCCAGCACCTCGATGCCGCGCCGCCGGGCTTCGGCCAGCGGCGCGGGGGAGGGGCGCACGTCCACGATCGCGGCCACCTCCAGGCCCGCGTCCGCCAGGTCGAAGGCGGCCTCGTAGGCGCTGTCGTTGGTGGTGAAGACCACGGCCCGGCGCCCGGGCAGCACGCCGTACCTGACGGCGTAGGTGCGCGCGGCCCCGGCCAGCATCACGCCGGGCAGGTCGTTGCCCGCGAACGCGATGGGCCGCTCGTGCGCGCCGGTGGCCAGCACGACCCGGCCCGCCCGGATGCGCCAGACCCGCTGCCTGGCCACGTGGGCGGGGCCGGCCGCGCCGAGGTGGTCGGTGCGGCGCTCGACGGCCATGAGGTAGTTGTCGTCGTAGTAGCCGAAGACCGTGGTGCGGCGCAGCACGGTGACGTCCGGCAGGCGCTCGAGGTCCGCCGCCACCGCCGCCGCCCACTCGTGGCCGCTGACCGGGCCCTGCCCGGCGGGCAACCGCTCGGTGGTGCCCAGCAGGCTGCCGCCCGGCCGGGACTGCTCGTCGGCCAGGATCACCCGGGCGCCGTCCCTGGCCGCGGCCCTGGCGGCGGCCAGCCCCGCCGGACCTGCGCCGACCACCAGCACGTCGCAGTGGGCGTGCACGGCGTCGTAACGGGCCGGGTCGGGTTCGGCCGCCAGGCGGCCCCGGCCGGGCAGGCTGCTCGCCACGAGCCCGTCGTACAGCTCGACCACGGTGGCCGGCCGCATCGGCTCCGGGAAGGGCTGCTCGATCTGGACGACCGCGTTGGGCTCCTCGCTGCCCGCGGCGAAGATGCCGCGCGGGCGGCCCAGCTTGACGCTGGTCGCGGCCTGGCGCACGCCGTTGGCCAGCAGCGCGGAGGCCAGGGTGTCGCCGGGGTGACCGGTCAGCTCGCGGCCGTCGAAGCGGAAGCGCAGCGTGCCGCCGCGGTCGATCAGCCCGCCGGTGGACAGCCTCATCGGGCCTCCAGGATCTCGTTGGTGGCGGTGTCGCGGACCAGGTTGAACCAGCGGCGGCAGCCCGCCGAATGGCTCCACCGCTCGGCGAAGGGGCCCTTGGGGTTGTCGCGGAAGAACAGGTAACGCGCCCACTCCTCGTCCGACAGCGCGGCCGGGTCGGCGGGGTAGGCGACGTGGGCCTGCCCGCCGTAGTGGAACTCGGCCTCGTCGCGAGGGCCGCACCAGGGGCATGGGATCTGCAGCATCGGCGCTTCCTCAGTGCGCGACCGCGGCGGCGCCGTGCTCGTCCACGAGCGCCCCGGTGGTGAATCGGTCAAGGGAGAAGGGGGCGTTGAGCGGGTGCGGCTCGTCGTTGGCCACCGTGTGCGCGAAGCACCAGCCCACGCCGGGCGTCGCCTTGAAGCCGCCGGTGCCCCAGCCGCAGTTGAGGTAGAGGTTCTCGACCGGGCTCAGGCCGACGATCGGGGAGGCGTCGGGCGAGACGTCCACCACGCCGCCCCAGGTACGCAGCACGTGCGCGCGGGCGAAGATCGGGAACAGCTCCAGCGCGGCGGCCATCTGCCGCTCGATGATGTGGAAGGCGCCGCGCTGCCGGTAGGAGTTGGCCGCGTCGATGCCGGCGCCCATGACCAGCTCGCCCTTGTGCGCCTGGCTGACGTAGACGTGCACGGCGTTGGACATGACGACCGTCGGGTGCACGGGTTCGAGCAGCTCGGACACCAGCGCCTGGAGCGGGTGGCTCTGCAGCGGCAGGTCGATGCCCGCGGTCCTGGCCACGACCGAGGTGTGGCCCGCCGCGCACAGCGCGACCCGGCCGGCCGCGATCGTGCCCCGGGTGGTCTCCACGCCGGTGACCCGGCCGTCGCTCACCCGCAGGCCGGTGACCTCGCAGTGCTCGATGAAGTCCACGCCGAGTGCCGCCGCGGCGCGGGCGTACCCCCAGGCCACGTGGTCGTGCTTGGCGATGCCGGCGCGGGGCTGGAAGGTGGCGCCGAGCACCGGGTAGCGCACGTCGGGCGAGATGTTCACTATCGGGCACACCTCGCGGACCTGCTCGGGGTCCAGCCACTCGGCGTCTACGCCGTTGAGCCGGTTGGCCTCGACGCGGCGCACGCTGTCGCGTACGTCCTGCAGGCCATGCGCGAGGTTGAGCACGCCGCGCTGGCTGAACAGCAGGTCGTAGCCGAGCTCCTCCTCCAGCCCCTCCCACAGCTTGAGCGCGTGCTCGTAGATGCCGGCGCTCTCGTCCCACAGGTAGTTGGAGCGGATGATCGTGGTGTTGCGCGCCATGTTCCCGCCGGCCAGCCACCCCCGCTCCAGGACCGCGATGTCGGTGATGCCGTGGTTCTTGGCCAGGTAGTAGGCGGTGGCCAGGCCGTGCCCGCCGGCTCCGACGATGACCACGTCGTAGGAGCGCCTGGGCTCGGCGGCGCCCCACAGCCACTCGGGGTGCTCGGGCAGGTTCATCGCGCCTCTCCGTACAGCGGGTGCTTGGCGGCCAGGACCTCGACCCTGTCGCGCAGGAACGACAGGTCGGCCTGCGGTGTCAGCGCGGTGGCGATGATGTCGGAGACCTCCGCGAAGTCGGCCGCCTCGAAGCCGCGCGTGGCCAGCGCCGGGGTGCCGATCCGCAGGCCCGAGGTGACCATGGGCGGTCGCGGGTCGAACGGCACGGCGTTGCGGTTGACCGTGATCCCGGCCGCGTGCAGGCGGTCCTCGGCCTGCTTGCCGTCCAGCTCGGACTCGCGCAGGTCGACCAGGACCAGGTGCACGTCGGTGCCGCCGGTCAGCACCTTCACGCCCGCGGCCGCCGCGTCGGGCGCCAGCAGCCGGTCGGCCAGGATGCGGGCGCCCTCCAGCGTGCGGCGCTGCCGCTCCCTGAACGCCTCCTCGGCAGCGATCTTGAAGGAGACCGCCTTGGCCGCGATCACGTGCTCCAGCGGGCCGCCCTGCTGGCCGGGGAAGACCGAGGAGTTGATCTTCTTGGCGAGCTCCCCGGTCGACAGGATCACCCCGCCGCGCGGGCCGCCGAGCGTCTTGTGCGTGGTCGTGGTGGTGATGTGCGCGTGCGGCACGGGGGAGGGGTGCAGCCCGGCGGCCACCAGTCCGGCGAAGTGCGCCATGTCCACCATCAGGTACGCGCCCACCTCGTCGGCGATCCGGCGGAAGGCCGCGAAGTCCAGGTGGCGCGGATAGGCCGACCAGCCGGCGATGATGAGCCGGGGGCGGTGCTCGCGGGCCAGGCGCTCGACCTCGTCCATGTCCACCAGGTTGTCGCTCTCGCGCACGTGGTAGGCGACCACGTTGTACAGGCGGCCGGAGAAGTTGATGCGCATCCCGTGCGTCAGGTGGCCGCCGTGGGCCAGGTCGAGACCGAGGATGGTGTCGCCGGGCTCCAGCAGCGCCGCCATCGCCGCGGCGTTGGCCTGGGCGCCGGAGTGCGGCTGCACGTTGGCCGCCTCGGCGCCGAACAGCGCCTTGATCCGGTCGATGGCGATCTGCTCGATCACGTCCACGTGCTCGCAGCCGCCGTAGTAGCGGCGGCCGGGGTAGCCCTCGGCGTACTTGTTGGTGAGCACCGAGCCCTGCGCCGCCATCACGGCGGCGGGCGCGAAGTTCTCGGAGGCGATCATCTCCAGCGTCGAGCGCTGCCTGGCCAGCTCGGCGCCGATCAGGGCGTGGACCTCGGGGTCCACCACGTGCAGCGGGGTGTCGATCATGTGAGGTCCTTTCCCTAACCGCGCAGCCGGGTCATCGCCGGGTCGAAGAGCGGCTCCTCGGCCACGACGGCCGGGACGCGCTGGTCGAAGTAGCCGATCTGCAGGGCCTGGCCGGGGCTCGCGAGCGAGGCGGGCAGCCAGGCGTAGGCGATGCCGCGGCCGACGGTGTAGCCGTAGGCGGCGCTGGTGACGTAGCCGACGGCCCGGTCGCCGTCGTAGACCGGCTCCTTGCCCATGACCACCTCGTCGGTCAGCAGGCAGGTGAGCTTCCTGCGGACCGACTCCTTGCGCTCCAGCAGCGCCCTGCGGCCGACGAAGTCGCCCTTGTCCAGCTTGACGGCGAAGCCGAGGCCCGCCTCGTACGGGTCGTGCTCGAAGGTCATGTCGGTGCCGAAGGAGCGGTAGCCCTTCTCCAGGCGCAGGCTGGTGAAGGCGCCGCGGCCGCCGGCCAGCACGCCGTGCTCCTGGCCCGCGGACCAGAGCGTGTCCCAGAGCTTGAGCCCCATGTCGGCGGTGGTGTAGACCTCCCAGCCGAGCTCGCCGACGTAGGACAGGCGCAGCATGGTGACGGGCACGTTGCCGATGAAGCCGCGGGCGCCGCGGAAGTACTTCAGCGCGGTCAGGTCGATGCCGGTCAGCGGCTGGACCAGGTCGCGGGCCCTGGGGCCCCACACGCCCAGGCAGCAGGTGCCGGCGGTGATGTCGCGGATGAACACGTCGGCCGGGCGCTGCCGCTCCAGCCAGTCCAGGTCCAGGTTGCCGTTGGCGCCGAGCTGGAAGCGGTCGGGGCCGAGCCGGGCCACGGTGACGTCGCTGCGGATGCCGCCGTCGGCGTCGAGCAGCAGGCAGTACGTGACCGAGCCGACCGACTTGTACACGTCGCCGGTGGTGATCCGCTGCAGGAACGCCGGCGCGCCGGGGCCGCTGACCTCCAGCCGCTTGAGCGCGCTCATGTCGTACAGCGCGACCGCCTCCCGGGTGGCCTGCGCCTCGGCGCCGACGATCGGCGACCAGTACTGCGCGGCCCACGGGCCGGGCGTGGGGATGTCTCGCCCGTTCAGCAGCGGCGCGTTGGCGCCGTACCACTGCGGGCGCTCCCAGCCCGAGGCCTCCAGGAAGACGGCGCCCAGGTCCTGCTGGCGCGGGTGGAAGGGGCTCACCCGCAGCGGGCGCGGGTGCTCCATCGGCTGCAGCGGGTGGATGATGTCGTAGACCTCGACGTAGTTCTGGCAGCCGCGCTCGCGCACGTAGTCGGGCGCCAGCTGGTGCGGCTCGAACCGGTTGACGTCGCACTCGTGCAGGTCGAACGACGAGCAGTGGCCGTCGACCAGCCACTCGGCCATCGCCCGGCCGACACCTGCGGAGTGGGTGACCCAGACCGCCTCGGCCACCCAGAACCCCTCGACGTCCCGGGACTGCCCCATCAGCGGCAGGTGGTCGGTGGTGAAGGAGAACAGCCCGTTGATGCCGGACTCGATCTCCGCCTTCTGCGTGTCGGGCAGCAGCGCCTGGGTCTCCTCCCAGGCCACGGCGAAGTCGTCGGGGGTGAAGGTGAGCACTGACGGCATCACCTCCGCCTCGTCCACCGAGAGGATCTCGTCGGCGGTGATCGGCATCGGCCGGTGGCCGTAGTAGCCGATGCCGAGCGTGTCGAAGCGCTCGCGGTAGTAGAGGTCGGCGTCCTGGTGGCGCAGGATCGGCCGGGTGGCCTCCTCGGTCTGGCCGGCCAGCCCCGGCACCTGCCCGGTCCAGGCGAGCTGGTGGGCCAGCGGGGTGAGCGGCAGCTCCATGCCGGCCATGCGGGCCACCTTCGGGCCCCAGATCCCGGCGCAGCACACGACCACCTGGGCGGGCAGGTCGCCGTGGTCGGTCACCACCGCGCACACCTTGCCGTCCTGGGTTCTGATGTCGAGCACCTCGTGCCTGGGCAGCACCCGCACGCCGCGCTCCTTGGCCCTGGCCAGCTGGGCGTCGACCGCCTTGACCGCCTTGGCCAGCCCGTCCGTCGGGATGAAGAGCCCGCCGAGCACCTTGGCCTCGTCCAGCAGCGAGTGCTTGGCGACGCACTCCCGCGGCGTGAGCAGGTGCGCCTCGAGCCCCCACGCGACCGCCCAGCCGTGCCTGCGGTGCAGCTCGGCCAGCCGCTCCGGGCTGGTGGCCACCTCGAGCCCGCCGACCTGCAGGAAGCTGTCGAGCTCGACGAACTTCTCCGCGGTGTAGCGGGCCATCTCGGTCATCGTCTTCGACCCGTTGACCTGGAAGACCAGGCCGGGGGCGTGCGAGGAGGAGCCGCCGGTGGCGGGCACGTCTCCCTGGTCGACGACGGTGACGTCGGTCCAGCCTCGGGCGGACAGCTCGTCGGCCAAGGCCGCGCCGACCACGCCCGCGCCGATGATGACCACGCTCGGGCTCGTCATAGCCACCTCCGTTGTTGCGGTATATGCAACCAAACGCGCTTTCCGCAACAAGCGTCGCTCGCCGCATTCCGGGTGTCAAGGGGTGTTCTGTCTTATTCCGTACGGCTTTTAGGCCGCTGAGCGCACACGTACGCCCGGCCCGATCGCGGCAGGACGATCGGGCCGGGCGTGTGCGGAGGATGGTCAGGTCGCGGGGAGCCAGGCCTTGACCTTGTCGGGGTTGGCGGCGACCCACTTGGCGGCCGCCTCCTCGGGCGTCATCTTGTCCTCGGCGATGTACTTGGCCACCAGGTTCTGGTCGTCATTCGTCCAGGTGAAGTTCTTGACCAGGGTGTAGGCGGGGCTGCCCGAGTCCGCGAACTTCTTGCTCACGATCTTGTCCAGGTCGTACGGCGGATAGTCGCAGGCCACCTTGGCCGCGTCGGCGTCGCACCCCTTGGTGTAGGCGGGCAGGTTGACCTTGACCAGCTGCACCTCGGACAGGAACCACTGCGGATCGTAGAAGTAGCCGATGAGCGGCGTCTGCTGCTTCTCCGCCTGCCGGAAGGCCTGGATGAGCGCGGTCTCGCTGCCCGCGTAGACGACCTTGTAGTCCAGGTCGAGGTTCTTGACCAGCGCCGCGTCGTTGGTGACGAAGGACGGGTCGCCGTCGAGCAGCTGGCCCTTGCCCTCGGACTCGGAGGTCTTGAACAGCGAGGCGTACTTGTTGAGGTTCTTCCAGTCGGTGATGTCGGGATATTTCTTGGCCATCCACGGCGGCACGAACCAGCCGATGACGCCCTTGTTGCCGGTCGGCCCCGCCGAGACGGCGACCTTCTGCTCGTCGATGTACTTCTTCTTCAGATCGTCGTGGGCCCAGTTCTCCACGACCGCGTCGACCTCTCCGGTGGCGAAGCCCTGCCAGGACACCTCCTCCTTCAGGTCCTTCTTCACCACCTTGCAGCCGAGGTTCTTCTCCGCGACGAGCGCGATCACCGCGGCGTTGGCCTCGTAGCCCACCCATGGGTTGACCGCGAGGTTGAACGTGCCGCACGTCGTGCCGCCTCCCGCGGCGGCCTGCTGGGTTTCGCCGACCTTCGCTCCGCTGCACGCGCTGAGCAGGAGGCCGCCGCCGGTCACGAGCGCGAGCGCCCTGATCCTGCCGCTTCTCGACATCGCCACCTGGTCCTCCTGTGTTTCCTGTTACTTACCTGTGTGCGGAAGCCCTCCGCGGACGGCGGCGTCGGCGCGCTGCGTGGCGGCGCGCATGACCCGGTCGAGCACGATGCCGAGCACGACGATCGCGATCCCGGCGGCCAGCCCCTTCCCGCGGAGCTCGTGCTGGGAGAACCCGGCCACCACGTCGTAGCCGAGCGCCCCCGCGCCCACCAGGCCGCCCACGACGACCATCGAGAGCACGTAGATGAGTCCCTGGCTCGCGGCCAGCGTCACGCCGCTGCGCGCCATCGGCAGTTGCACCTTGGAGATCAGCTGCCAGGTGCCCGCCCCCGCCGAGGTCGCCGCCTCCACCGTGGTGGGCGAGACCCGCCTGATGCCCTCGGCCACCAGCTTGATCGCCACCGGCGCGGCGAAGACCACGGCGGCGATGATCGCGGTGAACCGCGTCGGGCCGAAGAGTCCGAGGATGGGCACGAGGTAGACGAAGGCGGGCATGGTCTGTCCGGCATCGAGCACGGGCCGCAGCAGGGTGTCGGCCCGGTCGCTGCGGCCCATCCACACGCCGGCGACCACTCCGAGCACCATCACCAGGATGGTCGCGACCAGCGTGGAGGCCAGCGTCACCATGCTGTCCTGCCAGAGCCCGAGTGCCAGCACCATCAGCAGCCCGATGGCGGTGACCAGCGCGGCGCGCGCGCTGCCCACCAGCAGGGCCACGGCGACGGCCACCAGGCCGACCAGCCACCAGGGCGAGCCGGTCAGCAGGGCCTCGAACGGGTTGAGCAGCCCGTTGGTGAGCGCGTTCTTCAGCGCGTTGGTGTAGGTCACCAGGCTGTCCTGCACCCAGGCGCTGGCGGTGTCCGCGGCGGTGCGCACGTACGAGCCGATGTTGGCCTCGATGGGGAAGTCCGCTGCCCAGAGGTAGGTGTAGGACTGGTACGCGAGCACGGCCGCGATCCCGAGCACGCCCGTCACCTCGATCCGGCGCCACCGCGCGGAACGCAGCCGGCCCGCGCGGCGCTCGTCCTCCACCCGCCGGCTGGCGGCCGAGGTCACCCGGTCGAGCACCACGGCCATGATCACGATCGCCAGGCCGGCGTTGAAGGCGGTCCCGACGTCCAGCGTCTGCAGCGCCTTGAGCACGGTCTTGCCCAGGCCGGGCGCGTCGATCAGGGCCGCGATGGTGGCCATGGACAGCGCGGCCATGATGGTCTGGTTGACCCCCACGATGATCGTCTGCTTGGCCATCGGCAGCCGCACGTGCCTGAGCGCCTGCATGGGCGTGGCGCCGAGCGACGTGCCCGCCTCCATCGTCTCCGGCGAGACCTGCCGGATGCCGTGCGCGGTGATGCGGATGGCCGGCGGGACCGCGTAGATCATCGTGGCCACGGTCGCGCTGGCCGGGCCGATGAGGAAGAACAGCGTCAGCGGCGCCAGGTAGACGAACGTCGGCATCGTCTGCATGAAGTCGAGCACCGGCGTGACCACCCGCAGGAACCGGTCGCTCAGCCCCGCCCAGATCCCGAGCGGGATGCCCACGGCCAGCGACAGCGCGACCGCCGTCAGCGTGAGGGCGAGGGTGTCCATGCTCTCCTGCCACAGGCCCAGCAGGCCGAAGGACAGGAAGCCCGCGGCCGTCAGCACCGCCACCTTCCTGTTGCCGTACAGCAGGGCGACGGCCGTGGCGATCGCCACCACGCCGAGCCAGCCGAGCACGGGCACGGGGCGGCCGAAGGACGGCTGGCTGATCAGCGCCTGGACGAAGGTCACCGCGTCGTCCAGGAAGAGCCGGATGTAGTTGATGAAGTAGAGGAAGAACGGGTTGCTGTTGCGGCTGTCGTCGATGACGTCCATGGCCTGGCTGAGATCGCGGTGCAGCGGCGTCAGCTCGGCGCCGCCCAGCTGCTGGGTGTCGCGGCCGCCGAGCACCGCCCAGCCCACCACCCAGGCCGCGATGACCAGGGCCAGCAGCAGCCTGCGGTCGGGCAGCCGGTGCAGCTTGGCGGCGACCGCCGTGACGGCCGCCATCAGTGCTGCCCTCCGGCGATCACTTCGAGGATCTCCGCGCTGGTGACCACGCCGAGCAGGCCGCCGTCCCCGATCACGCGCACCGGGCGGTCGGCCGACAGCACGGTGTGCACGGCGTCGCGGATGACCACGTCGGGTCCCAGCTCCGGGCCGTCGAGCGGCTCGCCGTCCAGCGGCGGGCGCATGATCCACGACAGCGTCAGCACGTGCGAGCGCGGGACGTCGCTGACGAAGTTGGCCACGTACTCGTCGGCGGGCGCGCCCACGACCTCGTCGGGGGTGCCGACCTGGACCAGCTCTCCGTCGCGCATGATGAGGATGCGGTCGCCCAGCTTGAGCGCCTCGCTCAGGTCGTGGGTGATGAAGATCATCGTCTTGCCCACCTCGTGGTGCAGGCGGATGACCTCGTTCTGCATCTCGCGCCTGATCAGCGGGTCGAGCGCGGAGAACGGCTCGTCGAACAGCAGCACCTCGGGGTCGGCCGCGAGCGCGCGGGCCAGGCCGACGCGCTGCTGCATGCCGCCGGACAGCTGGTCGGGGTAGGAGTTCTCGAAGCCGGTCAGCCCGACCAGCCCGAGCACCTCGCGGGCCCGCTCGTAGCGCTCCTTCTTGGGGGTGCCCCGGATCTCCAGCCCGAAGGCCACGTTCTCCAGCACGCACCGGTGCGGCAGCAGCCCGAAGTGCTGGAAGACCATCGCCATCCGGTGCCTGCGCAGCTCGCGCAGCTTGCGGGCGTCGGCCGTGCGGATGTCCTCGCCGTCGAGCACGATCTCGCCCGCCGTGGGCTCGATCAGCCGGGTCAGGCAGCGCACCAGGGTGGACTTGCCCGAGCCCGACAGGCCCATGACGACGAAAACCTCGCCCCGCCGGACCGAGAAGGAGACGTCGCGGACCGCGGCGACGCAGCCGGTCTGCTCCTTGAGCTCCGTGCGGCTCAGGGTGCTGCCGACCACGCGGCCGGCCTTGGGGCCGAACACCTTCCACAGGCCTCGGACGTCGAGAATGGGGGGTGCCTCGGTGTTGAGCGGTGTGCTTTCGGTCAGTGACGGGACGGTCATGACCACCTCTTCGTCGTCGGAGCGTCAGTTCTCTGGGAACCACCGCTGTGGGCGCGGTCGGATGTTCTGCCAGACGTGCTTGATCTCGCGGTACTCGTCCAGGCCGGTCGGGCCGAGCTCGCGGCCGTTGCCGGACTGCTTGAAGCCACCCCACTCGGCCTGCGGCACGTAGGGGTGGTAGTCGTTGATCCACACCGTGCCGTGCCGCAGCCGGCCCGCGACCCGCTGCGCCCTGCCGGCGTCCTGGGTCCAGACCGCGCCGGCCAGGCCGTACTCGGTGTCGTTGGCGAGGCGGACCGCCTCGTCCTCGGTCGTGAAGCGCTCGACGGTCAGGACGGGGCCGAAGGACTCCTCGCGCACCACGCGCATGTCCTGCTTGCACTCGTCCAGGACGGTCGGCCGGTAGAAGTATCCGGGCCCGTCGAGGCGGCGGCCGCCGCAGCGCAGCACTGCCCCCTCGGCCAGGCCCGCCGCCACGTACTCCTCGACCTTGGCCAGGTGCGCGGCGGAGATGAGCGGGCCGGTGTCGGCGTGCGGGTCGAAGGGGCCGCCCAGGCGGATCAGCTCGGCCCGCCGTACGACCTCGTCCACGAACGCGTCGTGCAGGGAGTCCTCCACCAGCAGGCGCGCGCCGGCCGAGCAGACCTGGCCGGAGTGCAGGAACACCGCGGTGAGCGCGAAGTCGACGGCCGTGTCGAAGTCGGCGTCGGCGAAGACGATGTTGGGGTTCTTGCCGCCCAGCTCCAGCGCCACCCGCTTCACGGTGGCCGCGGCGGCGGCCATGACGCGCCGCCCGGTGGCCAGGCCGCCGGTGAAGGAGACCATGTCCACGTCCGGGTGCTCGGCCAGCGGCGCGCCGACCTCGGGGCCGGCGCCGAGCACGAGGTTGGCCACCCCGTCCGGCAGCCCGGCCTCGGCCAGCGCGCGCATCAGCAGGATGGCCGTGCTGGGGGTCAGCTCGCTCGGCTTGAGCACGAACGTGTTTCCCGCGGCGAGCGCCGGGGCGACCTTCCACGTGGTCTGGAGCAGGGGGTAGTTCCACGGCGTGATGAGGCCGCAGACGCCGATCGGCTCGTGCACGATGCGGCTGATCGCGTCGTCGCGGCCGGTGTCGACGACCCGGCCCGCGTCGGTGCCCGCGACGCCGGCGAAGTAGCGCAGGCTGGCCACGCAGTCGTCGATGTCGTACTCGCTCTCCACCAGGCGCTTGCCGGTGTCGCCCGACTCGGCCCGGGCGAAGGTGTGGCGGTCGCGTTCCAGCAGGTCGGCTACCTTGTACAGCAGCGCGCCGCGCTCGCGGGCCGGCGTCGTGGTCCAGGGGCCGCTGTCGAAGGCGCGCCTGGCGGCGGCGATCGCGGCCTCGGTGTCCGCGGCGGTCCCCTCGGCCACGGTGGCCACGAGGCTTCCGTCGGCGGGCGAGTGGATGCGCCGCTGACCACCGGCGAGTGGCCTGGTCCACTCGCCCGCGATGTAGAGCTCGGTCATCGGCACACCTTCGATAGTTGCGTATCGCGCAAGGCGCTGCTTAATGAGGAACAGGATTGACTTGTCTTCGAGCGTTCGTCAAGGGTTTGCCGGAATCACTGGCCAAATACATACGTTGTGATGAGGTTTGACCTTCTTGCCCCTTGACGTGGTAGGCCCGTGCCCCCAGTCTGTTGCGTATAAATCTCTTCTTTGCGTCATACGCAACACCGGGAGGGTGTGATGTCTCCACGTCCCGACCCTGGCCGCGAGTTCATCCTCACGGTGTCCTGCTCCGACAAGCCGGGCATCGTGTACGCGGTCAGCAGCTTCCTCGTCCAGCACGGTGGGAACATGCTGCAGAGCAAGCAGTTCAACGACCGCAAGGGTGGCGGCTTCTTCATGCGCGTGCACTTCGCCGCGCATGACGAGATCGAGCGGTTGCGCGAGGGGTTCACCTATGTCGCCGAGTCCTTCCAGATGAACTGGCAGCTGAAGGACGCGGCCACGCCCACCCGCACGCTGGTCATGGCGTCGAAGTTCGGCCACTGCGTGAACGACCTGCTCTATCGCCGCCAGGTGGGCGCGCTCAACATCGAGATCCCCGCGATCGTCTCCAACCATCCCGACCTGGAGCCGCTCGCCGCCTCGTACGGCGTGCCGTACCACCACGTGCCCGTCACGGCCGCCACCAAGGGCGAGGCCGAGGCGCGGATCCTGGAGCTGGTCGAGGAGTACGACGCCGAGCTGGTGGTGCTGGCGCGCTACATGCAGATCCTCTCCGACGACCTGTGCAAGCAGCTGGAGGGGAGGGCCATCAACATCCACCACTCCTTCCTGCCGGGCTTCAAGGGCGCCAAGCCGTACCACCAGGCGCACGAGCGCGGTGTGAAGCTCATCGGGGCGACCGCGCACTACGTCACGGCGGACCTGGACGAGGGCCCCATCATCGAGCAGGACGTGGCCAGGGTGGACCACGAGCTCGACTCCGAGGACCTGGTCGCGGCCGGCCGGGACGTGGAGGCGCAGGTGCTGGCCAGGGCCGTGAAGTGGCACAGCGAGCAGCGCGTCCTGCTCAACGGCAACCGCACCGTGGTCTTCCGCTGACGGAGCGCCGCAAGGGCGGTGGGGGAGCGCCCCCACCGCCCTTCTGTCATGCCCGGTGACGGTAGAACTCGGTCGTCTGCGGCGCCAGCGGCGTGTTGCCCAGGATGAGGTCGGCCGCCTTCTCCGCCAGCATCATGACCGGCGCGTAGATGTTGCCGTTCGTCACGTACGGCATGGCCGAGGCGTCCACCACGCGCAGCCCGTCGACGCCGTGCACCCGCATCGTGTCCGGGTCGAGCACCGACATCGCGTCCACGCCCATCCTGGCCGTGCACGAGGGATGCAGGGCGGTCTCGCCGTCCTTGGCCACCCAGTCCAGGATCTCCTCGTCGCTCTCCACGGACGGCCCGGGCGACACCTCGCCCGTGCTGAGCGCGGCCAGCGCCGGCGCCCCGAGGATCCTGCGGGCCACCCGGACGGCCTCTACCCACTCGCGCCTGTCCTGCTCGGTGGACAGGTAGTTGAAGCGCAGCGCGGGATGCTGCCGCGGATCCGCGCTCTTGATCTTCACCGAGCCGCGGGCGTCGGAGTACATGGGCCCGACGTGGACCTGGTAGCCGTGCCCGCCCGCCGGCGCCGAGCCGTCGTAGCGCACGGCCAGCGGCAGGAAGTGGAACATCAGGTTGGGGTAGTCGACCTCGTCGTTGCTGCGGACGAAGCCGCCCGCCTCGAAGTGGTTGGTCGCCCCCGGCCCGCCACGCAGGAACAGCCACTGCGCGCCGATCCAGGGATGGCGCCACTTCTGCAGGTTCGGCTGCATCGAGACCGGCTCGCGGCAGCCGTGCTGGATGTAGACCTCCAGGTGGTCCTGCAGGTTCTCGCCCACGCCCGGCAGGTCGTGCACGACGTCGATGCCGAGCTTGCCCAGCTCGCCGGCGTTGCCGATCCCGGACAGCTGCAGCAGCTGCGGGGAGTTGATCGCGCCGCCGCACAGGATGACCTCGCCCGCGCGGACCCTGCCGCCGTCGAACTCGACGCCGACGGCCCTGGTCCCCTCGAAGATGACCTTCGTCACCAGCGCGCGCGTCTTGACGGTCAGATTGGGCCGCTTCATGACCGGGTGCAGGTACGCCCTGGCGGCGCTGAGCCGGCGCCCGCGCCGGATGTTGCGGTCGAAGCGGGCGAAGCCCTCCTGCCGGTAGCCGTTCACGTCGTCGGTGAGGGGATAGCCGGCCTGCTGCACCGCCTCGAAGAACGCGTCGTACAGCGGCGTGCCGGCCGCCCCGCGCTCCAGCACCAGCGGCCCCCCGTGGCCGCGCCACGGCGTGTCGGGGTCGGCCAGGCAGTTCTCCATCCGCTTGAAGTACGGCAGGCAGTGGGCGTAGTCCCAGCTCTTCATCCCGGGATCGGCGCCCCACCGCTCGTAGTCCAGGGGGTTGCCGCGCTGGAATATCATGCCGTTGATGCTGCTGGAGCCGCCGAGCACCTTGCCGCGAGCGTGATAGATCCGCCGGCCGTGCATGTGGGGCTCGGGCTCCGACTCGTAGCGCCAGTCGTAGAAGCGGTTGCCGATGGGGAACGGCAGGGCCGCGGGCATGTGGATGAACACGTCCCACGGGTAGTCCGATCGGCCCGCCTCCAGGACGAGCACCCGCGTGGCAGGGTCCGCGGAGAGCCGGTTCGCCAGCGCGCTGCCGGCCGAGCCGCCTCCGACGATGACGAAGTCGTATTGATGTGACGTCATGGTGCCTCGTCTCGCTCGCGCGTTTCGCCAAATCGTAGCGCTATACGCATTGCGTTTCACTACTCGCAACAGGAGATCTTTTGGGTTGTGCGTTAGACGGAGTTCCCTCTAGCACTTAGAGTTTCGCTATGGGCAACGATTCGGGCAGTGGAGGCGTGCAGTCCGTCGATCGGGCGATCAGCGTGCTGGAGATCCTCTCCCGGCGGGGCGAGGCAGGGGTCAGCGAGGTCGCCGCGGAGATCGACGTGCACAAGTCGACCGCGTTCCGGCTGCTCGGCGCGCTCGAGGCGCGCGGCCTGGTCGAGCAGGCCGAGGAGCGCGGCAAATACCGGCTCGGCTTCGGCATCATCCGCCTGGCCGGCGGGGTCAACACCCAGCTCGACGTCACCCAGCGGGGGCGCCCGATCTGCCAGCGCCTGGCGGAGGAGATCGGCGAGACGGTCAACATCGCCGTGCTCCGCTCCAGCTACGCGGTCAACCTCGACCAGGTGCGCGGCGCCTCGGCGGTCACCGCCTACAACTGGGTCGGCCAGATCACGCCGTTGCACGCCACCTCCAGCGGGAAAGTGCTGATGGCCCATCTGGACGAGCGCCAGCGCGAGCGGGTGCTGTCCGACGGGGCCCTGGAGTCCTTCACGCCCCGCACCGTCACCGACCTCGACCGGCTCAAGGAGCAGCTGACCGAGATCAAGCAGGCGGGCTACGGCTACTGCCTGGAGGAGCTGGAGGAGGGGCTGAACGCCATGGCGGCGCCCATCCGCTCCTACCACGGCGACGTCGTCGCCGCGGTGAGCGCCTCCGGCCCCGCCTACCGCTTCACGGCCGAGCGCATGCACGAGCTCGCTCCCGTCCTGATCGGCGGGGCCGACGAGATCAGCCGCCGCCTCGGGTACGCCGGCTGAGCCGGACCACGATGCTCTTGGAGGTCGGGGTGTTGGAGGTCTCGGCCACCGAGTCGAGCGGTACCAGCACGTTGGTCTCCGGGAAGTAGGCGGCGCAGCAGCCGCGGGCGGTCGGATAGGCGATGACTCTGAAGCCCTCGGCGGTGCGCTCGCCGTCGGGCCACTCGCTGACCAGGTCGACCACGTCGCCGTCGGCCAGGTCGCGCTCGGCGAGGTCGTCGGGGTGCACGAAGACCACCTTGCGGCCGTTCTTGACGCCGCGGTAGCGGTCGTCGAGGCCGTAGACGGTCGTGTTGTACTGGTCGTGGCTGCGTACGGTCTGCAGCAGCAGCCGCCCCGGTGGCACCCGCAGGACCTCCAGCCGGTTGACGGTGAAGCCCGCCCTGCCGGTGGCGGTGGGGAAGCGGCGCTCGTCCCTGGGCGCGTTGGGCAGCGCGAAGCCGGCCTCGGCGCGGCCGTTGAAGTCCTCGAACCCGGGGATCACCCGCGCGATGCGGTCGCGGATCGCGGCGTAGTCCCCCTCGAAGTCCGCCCACGGGTCCTCGCCGAACAGCTCGCGGCCCAGCCGGGCGACGATCGCCACCTCCGACAGCAGGTCGGGGGAGGCGGGCGCGAGCCGGCCGCGCGAGGCGTGCACCAGCCCCATCGAGTCCTCGACGGTGACGAACCCGGCCGGGTCGCGCTCGGTGCGGCCCAGCGTGGGCAGGATGAGCGCCCGCTCGCCGCACACCGCGTGCGAGCGGTTGAGCTTGGTGGAGACCTGCACGGTCAGCCTGGTACGGCGCAGCGCCGCCTCGGTGACGCGGCTGTCGGGGGTGGCGCGGACGAAGTTGCCGCCCATGCCGACGAAGACCTTCGCCTCGCCGTCGCGCATGGCCCGGATGGCCTCCACCGTGTCCAGCCCGTGGTGACGGGGCGGCTCGAAGCCGAACTCCCGGGCCAGCGCGTCCAGGAAGTCCTTCGACGGCTTCTCGTAGATGCCCATGGTCCGGTCGCCCTGGACGTTGGAGTGGCCGCGCACCGGGCACAGGCCCACGTTGCCGCGCAGCAGCTGGAAGTTGACCACCTCGCGGATGGTGGCCACGGAGTTGCGGTGCTGGGTGAGCCCCATGGCCCAGCAGACGACGACCGACTCGGCGTTCCTGACGTCGCGGGCCGTCTCCTCCAGCTCCTGCCGGGTCAGGCCGGTCGCCTCCAGCACCTCCGCCCAGTCCAGGCCGGTCAGGTGGGCCTTCCACTCGTCGAACCCGCTGGTGTGCTCGGCGATGAACGCCTCGTCGGCGGTGTCGAGCAGCAGCAGCGACAGCGCCTGGAACAGCGCCATGTCGCCGTTGAGCCGGATCTGCAGGAACCGGTCGGCCAGCGCGGTCCCCGCGGCCAGCCCGGACGGCCGCTGCGGGTTCTTGAAGCGCAGCAGCCCGGCCTCGGGCAGCGGATTGACCGCGACGATCCGGGCGCCGCCGCGCTTGGCCTTCTCCAAAGCGGTGAGCATGCGGGGGTGGTTGGTGCCCGGGTTCTGGCCCACCACGAAGATCAGGTCGGCCCGATGCAGGTCGTCGAGCGACACGGTGCCCTTGCCGATGCCGATCGTCTCGGTGAGCGCGGCGCCGCTGGACTCGTGGCACATGTTGGAGCAGTCGGGCAGGTTGTTGGTGCCGAACCGGCGCACCAGCAGCTGGTAGGCGAAGGCCGCCTCGTTGGAGGTGCGGCCCGAGGTGTAGAAGACCGCCTGGTCGGGGCTGTCCAGCGCGCGCAGCTCGGCCGCGATCATGCCGAACGCCTCCGCCCAGCCGACGGGCTCGTAGTGCTCGGCGCCCGCGGGCTTGTACATCGGCTCGGTCAGCCTGCCCTGCTGCCCCAGCCAGTAGTCGCTCATCCCGGCCAGCTCGCTCACCGGATGGGCGGCGAAGAACTCGCTGGTGACGCGCCGTGTGGTGGCCTCCTCGGCCACCGCCTTGGCGCCGTTCTCGCAGAACTCGGCCGGGCTGCGGTGCTCGCCCTCCGGCCAGGCGCAGCCGGGGCAGTCGAAGCCGCTCTTCTGGTTGACGCGCAGCAGCGTCAGCGCGGTGCGGCCGGCCCCCATCTGCCGGTGGGCGATGCGCAGGGCGTGGCCCACCGCGGGCAGGCCGCCCGCCCAGTCCTTGGGCGGGCCGACCGTCAGCCCCTCGTCGTCGTGCTCGTTCACCCGATGCGGTCCTGGACCCAGTCGTGGAAGGCGCCGATGTGGTGCTCGCTGGGCACCAGCACGCCGCCCTTGGCGTACGTACGCGAGCTCATCTGCGGCTGGCACCGCTCGCACGCCTCGAAGTCCTGCTCGTTGACCCGGTGGAACAGCTCCACCGACTTGTCCAGGTCCTTGCCGCTCGCCACGACGCCGGGCAGGTAGAGCCAGTCGCACTCCACCACCGTGCGGTCCACCGCCAGCGGGAACATCCGGTGCACGATCACGTGGTCGGGCACCAGGTTGACGAACACCTGCGGCTTGATGGTGATCGCGTAGTAGCGGCGGTCCTGCTCCTCGCTGACGCCCGGGATGCGGTCGAGCCCCTCGGACCCGTCAACGGTGAAGCCCTGGATCTCCTCGCCGAACTCGGCGCCGTGGCCCACGAAGTACTGAGCCGCGTAGCCGTCGGCGAACTCCGGCAGCACCTCGGTCAGCTCGGGATGGATCGTGGCGCAGTGGTAGCACTCCATGAAGTTCTCGATGATGAGCTTCCAGTTCGCCTGCACGTCGTAGACGATCCTGCGGCCCACTTCCAGGTTGTCCACGTCGTAGTTGTCGATCAGCTCCAGCGAGCCGAGCCGCTCGGTCACCGCGCCCAGCACGTCCTCCTCGAAGGAGGGCGGCTCGTCGGCCAGGCACACCCACACGTAGCCGAGCCACTCGCGCACGTGCACCTTCACCAGGCCGTACTCCACCCGGTCCAGGTCGGCCATCTTGGTCAGGTTGGGCGCGGCGATCAGCTTGCCGTCCAGGTCGTAGGTCCAGGCGTGGTACGGGCACTGGAAGGCCCGCTTCACCTCGCCCGACTCCTCCGTGCGCAGCGTCGCGCCGCGGTGGCGGCAGACGTTGAAGAACGCGCGCACCGACATGTCGCGCGCCCTGGTGACGAGGATGCTCTCGGAGCCGACCTGAACGGTCTTGAACGCGCCCGGCTTGGGCAGGTCGGCCGAGCGCACCACGCAGAACCACATCGCCTCGAAGATGTTCCGCTGCTCCGCGGCGAAGATCTCGGGGTCCACGTAGTAGCGACCGGGGAGGGTGGGGATCACGCTTGACGTGGTGGTGGTCACGGGCAGTACTCCTCTGAAACGGGCCCAATGTAACGGCAGGGTCAGTGCCCTCGTCGGATCCAGTCCTCGAGCTGCGGAGCCTCGGCTCCGATGCTGGTGTCCGCACCGTGTCCGGTGTGCACCACGGTCTCGCCGGGCAGCGTCAGCAGCGTCCGGCTGATCGACGAGATGATCGTCGGGAAGTCGCTGTACGACCTGCCCGTCGCGCCGGGCCCGCCCTGGAACAGGGTGTCCCCGGAGAACAGCACGCCGAGCTCCGGCACGTACAGGCATACCGCGCCCGGCGCGTGCCCCGGCGTGTGCAGCACGTGCACGGCGGAGCCGGCCACCCGCAGGAGCTGGCCGTTGGCCAGCGGCCCGCCGGGTGCGGCCGACTGGTGGGCCAGCTTCCACAGCACCTCGTCGTCGGGATGCAGCAGCACGGGCGCGCCGGTCAGCGCGGCCAGCTCGGGCGCGGCGTTGACGTGGTCGTCGTGCGCGTGCGTGCACACGATCGCGCTCACCCGGCGCTCGCCCACGGCCTCGGCGATGGCGGAGGCGTCGTGGGCGGCGTCGATGACCAGGACCTCCTGGTCGTCGCCCACCAGCCACACGTTGTTGTCGACCTCCCACGTCCCGCCGTCCAGGCTGAACGTGCCCGAGGTGACCACCCGCTCGATGCGCATCAGAGCACCACCACCGAGCGCAGCACCTCGCCGCGGTGCATCTTGGCGAAGGCGTCCTCGACGTCGTCCAGGGCGATGGTCTCGCTGACGAACGCGTCGAGGTCGAGCCGTCCCTGCAGGTAGAGGGAGATCAGCATGGGGAAGTCGCGGCTCGGCAGGCAGTCGCCGTACCAGCTGGACTTCAGCGCGCCGCCGCGGCCGAACACGTCGAGCAGCGGCAGCTCGAGCGTCATCTCCGGCGTGGGCACGCCGACGAGGACCACGGTCCCCGCCAGGTCGCGGGCGTAGAAGGCCTGCTGGTAGGTCTCCGGCCGGCCGACCGCGTCGATCACGACGTCCGCGCCGAACCCGCCGGTCAGCTCCCTGATCGCCTCGACCGGGTCGCCGTCCTTGGCGTTGACCGTGTGCGTCGCGCCGAGGCCGCGGGCCCACTCCAGCTTCCGCTCGTCCACGTCGACCGCGACGATCGTGGTCGCGCCGACCAGCCGCGCGCCCGCGATGGCAGCGTTGCCGACGCCGCCGCAGCCGATGACCGCGACCGAGTCGCCCCTGCTGACCCCGCCGGTGTTCACGGCGGCGCCGAGCCCGGCCATCACGCCGCAGCCGAGCAGCCCCGCCGCGGCGGGGGAGGCGGCCGGGTCGACCCTGGTGCACTGGCCCGCGGCCACGAGCGTCTTCTCGGCGAACGCGCCGATGCCCAGCGCGGGGCTGAGCGGCGTGCCGTCGGCCAGGGTCATCTTCTGGGTGGCGTTGTGGGTGGCGAAGCAGTACTGCGGGCGGCCGCGCAGGCAGGCCCGGCACGAGCCGCACACGGCCCGCCAGTTGAGGATCACGAAGTCGCCGGGCGCGACGTCGGTGACGCCGTCGCCGACGGACTCCACCACGCCGGCGGCCTCGTGGCCGAGCAGGAACGGGAAGTCGTCGCTGATGCCGCCCTCGCGATAGTGCAGGTCCGTGTGGCAGACCCCGCAGGCCTGCACCCGGACCAGCGCCTCGCCGGGTCCCGGGTCCGGCACCAGGACGGTCTCCAGGCTGACCGGCTTGCCCTTGCCGGTCGCGACGACCCCGCGTACTTCATGAGCCATGATTCACTCCTGTCTCAGCCGACCTGAACCGGCGCCGTTTCGAGCTGCCGCCGCCATCGGGTGAACAGCCGTACCTGGTTGACCCCGAGGACCGCGACCGGGCGGTCGCCCTGCCGGTAGACCGCGAGGAAGCTGTGCCCGGCCGGGTCGCCCTCCTCCACGCTGACCGTGTCCGCGTCCGCGGCGTGCCCGATGAACTGGATCTTCACATCGAACTGGTCGGACCAGATGTAGGTGGGTCGCCGCGCCTCGGTGCGGGCGGTGCCGCCGGACAGCAGCGTGGCCGCCGCGACCGAGGCCCGCTGCCGGGCTCCCGTCCAGTGCTCGACCCGGTGGTGCCTGCCCTGGACGGGGTCGAACCAGGCGGCGCAGTCGCCCACGGCCACGATGCCGGGGACGGAGGTGCCGCCCGCCTCGTCACACAGTACGCCGTCGCCCAGGTCGAGGCCGCTGCCCCGGAGCCAGTCGATCGCCGGCACGGCGCCGATCCCGACGACCACGACGTCCGCGGGCAGGTGGGTGCCGTCCGCCAGCCGTACCCCGTCCACCCGGTCCTCGCCGGTGAGGGCGGACACGACCGTGCCGGACAGCAGCCGCACCCCGCGCCGCTCGTGCAGCGCGGCCAGCGCCTCGGCCATCGGCACGCCGACGACGCGGGCCAGCGGCGCGGGGCCGGACTCGACCAGCGTCACGTCCAGGCCGAGGTCGCGGGCGGTGGCGGCGACCTCGGCGCCGACGAAGCCGCCGCCGATCACCACCAGCCGCCGGCCCGCCTCCAGGTCGGCGCGCAGGGAGCGGGCGTCGTCCAGGGTGCGGAGGGTGTGCACGCCGGCCAGGTGGCCGGCGCCGGGAAGCCTGCGGGCGGTGGCGCCGGTGGCGATGACGATGCCGTCGGCCCGCACCGAGGTGCCGTCGCTCAGCTCGACGCGGCGCTCGCCGGGGTCCAGGGCCACGGCGGCCACGCCGAGCCGCCACTGCGCGTCCAGGTCCTCGCCCTCGCCCTCCAGGGCCAGGTCGGCCTCGCTCAGGTCGCCGCGCAGGAAGTCCTTCGACAGCGGCGGGCGGTCATAGGGGCGGTGGCGCTCGTCCCCCACCAGCACCAGCCTGCCCCGGTAGCCCTGGGCGCGCAGCGCCCTGGCGGTCAGCAGCCCGGCCAGCGAGGCGCCGACGACGCAGATCGTGTTCACGCCTGCCCCTTGACGGTGACGCCCGGCGGCAGGTTGGGTGGCGCCTCGGACTGCTTGACATAGATGACGCCGTCGTCGACCACCACCTCGTGCGTGCGCACGGGGAGCTTGGCCGGCGGCGCGTCCACCTGGCCGGTGCGCAGGTCGAAACGCGAGGCGTGCAGCGGGCACTCGATCTCGCACCCCTCCAGCCAGCCGTCGGCGAGCGAGGCGTCCTGGTGGGTACAGGTGTCATCGATGGCGAAGATCTCGCCGTCCTCGGTGTGGAACACCGCAATCGGCGGGTCGGCCTCGACGCGAAGGGCCTCGCCTCGAGGGAGTGACGCCAGTGGGCACGCTGGGATCATCCTGTCACCCCGGTTTCGTAAAGAGAAACGTCTAGCGCTATACGCAACAGAGTGAGGGCGCGACGGGTAGATGTCAAGGCTGATTTGTCGCACTTAGGCCCCAGTGTCCGGCCACCTCAATAGCCGGACACCAGCGGCGAAGGCGAGGAATGCCAGACCCCCGGCGACTACGGCCGTCCCGCACCAGGACGGCGCCGGCAACTGCTCGCCCACGGCCACGACCCCCGGCACCGCCACGACCCCCGGCACCGCCGCGACCCCCGGCACCGCCACGACCCCCGGCACCGCCGCGCCCCCCGGCACCGCCGCGACGCCCGGCACCGCCGCGACGGCGGGCTCGGCCGGCGTCAGCGTGGTGCCGCCCGCGCGGAGGCTGAGCGGCCGGTGCGTGCCGCTGCCCAGCGGCACGGGCAGGACCACGAGCGCCGCCGCGCCGGACGGCGCCCCCATGACCGCGCCGGAGGGAGGTCCCCGTCCGGCGGGCACCGTTACGGGGTTATCGCTCGACTGCCAGCCGCACCCCGAGCCCGATGAAGATACCTCCGGTCGCGACGTCGACCCGGCGGCGAGCGGCGCGCCTGCGGCGCAACCATCCGCCGATCCGCCCCGCGAGCACGCCGACGGTGCCGTCCACCAGGAACTCCAGCACGATCAGGATCGCGCCGAGGATCGCGAACTGCAGCCAGACGTGGCCCAGTTGCGGGTTGATGAACTGGGGGAGGAAGGCGATGGTGAAGGTGACCATCTTCGGGTTGAGCAGGTTGGTCAGCAGGCCGCTGGTGAACGCCCGGCGCCCGGACATCGCACCCTGGCCGTCCATGGGGATCTCGCTCTCGATTCCCTTGCGGTTGCGGATCATCTGCACGCCGAGATAGATCAAATAGGCGGCTCCGACGATCCGCACCACCGCGAAGGCCACCGGCACCGCCTGGAAGAGGGCGGCCAGTCCGGCGGCCGCCACGGCGACATGGATGGCCTCGCTGGTGGCCACCCCCACCGTGGCCAGCAACCCGGCGCGCGGACCGCCGCGCATCCCGCAACCCAGGACGAACAGCATGTCCGGCCCTGGAGTGATCATGGCGACGATCGTGGTCATGGTGAAGAGAATCAGCAGGTGCTGGTCGATGGGCATGACGAAATGATGACATGTGCCCCTGATGCGAGGAATGCGCCCGGTAGGCCGAGGGAGCGCTGGGCGGCGAGGGGCTGAAGCCCTACGGCGTGCGGGCGCCCCGGCAAATCAGGATGCAACCGGCGAGCGACCTTCGGGATAGAGGTCATAGTCAAGCACCTTGGACACGGAGGAATTGCTCATGAAGGGACGCACCGCACCATGGCTACGGCGAGAGCGGTGAGTCGGCCCACGGAGAAGCTCGACGATTCGCAGATCGTCGCCGCCTCTTTGGAAGACCCCGAGACGTTCGGCGAGCTGTTCCGCCGCCACTCACCACGACTGCACGCCTATATCAAGCGTCGCCTGGGGCTCACCCTGGCCGATGACGTGGTGGCGGAGGCGTTCGCCACCGCGTTCCGCCAGCGGGGGCGCTTCGACGGGCAGGCGGAGTTCTCGGCGTGGCTCTGGGGGATCGCCAGCAATCTGATCGCCAAGCACCATCGTCAGGAGACCCGGATGTACCGGGCCTTCGCCCGAACGGGCGTGGACCCCGCGGAGGACGGCGTCGCCGAGCTGGTCAGCGATCGGGTCGCCGCCGCGGCGCACGCCCCTCGGCTGGCCAAGGCCCTGGCCTCGCTCAGCTCCCAGGACCGCAACGCCGTGCTGCTGCTGGCGTGGGGCGAACTGTCGTACGCCGAGATCGCGGCGATCCTGGAGCTGCCCCTCGGCACCGTCAAGGCCAAGATTCACCGGGCTCGGATGAAGCTCCGCAAAGCCCTTCCCGGGGAGAAGAACGATGGATGAACTCGACGCGCTGCGGCAGATGCGGACGACACTGGCGCGTGAGGAGAGCCCGGAGCGGCTCGCCCTGCGTACCGACTGGCGCCGGTCCGCCGCCCGGCCACGCGCCCGTCGCACCCTCAGGGTGCCGCTGGTGAGCATCGTGGCGACGGCCGCCCTGGTTGCGGGGACCCTGGTCGCCGTCTCACTGACCTCGGACGGGGAGCAGGTCACCCCCGGGGGCGTAAGCCCTCGGATGCCGGGCAACGCCCTGCTGGTGGCCGCCGCCAACGTGCGGAAGGGGCCGACCGGCACGTACTGGCACACCACGCGCATCGCCGGAAAGATCTACGCGGTCGGTGAGAGCGCGGCCGGACACTACAAGTTCGAGTCGAGGATGCAGTACGACGACTGGACCGACCGCAACGGCAAGGCGTGCTTCGCCCACCAGGACCTGCCCGCCCGCCCGTGGACGGAGCGCGACAGGCGGAAGTGGGTGGCGGCGGGTGCCCCCAAGAGGGTGCGGGTCGCGACCGAGGACGGGCCGGGCTATCTGTTCACGGAAGCCGTGAAGAGGAAGCAGACGTGCCGCAGCGTCGACGATCGGCGCTTCTTCGGCATGACACCCCGGCAGCTGGCCGAGCTGCCGGCCCAGCCCGAGCAGTTGAAGGACGCCCTGCTGGACATCGAGGGCAATTGGGAGGCCTATGCGCCGAAGGCCACGAGGCAGCCGATACGGGCGCTGCAGGGTGACAAGCGCGTCCGGGCGCTGAGCGATGTGGCCGGCACTCTGCTGGCTGAGGCGATCGTGCCTCCTGAGGTCCGGGCGGCCGCGTTCCGGATGCTCGCCACGCTGCCCGGCGTCAAGGCCGAGGGCGAGGCGACCGATCCGCTGGGCCGCAGCGGCGTCGTGATCTCCCTGCCCTTGGAGGCCACGATCCCCCTCGGTCTCTCCACCGCTCCCCGGCAGCTCGGCACGTACCGGCGCCAGTGGATCATCGATCCCGGCAAGGGGACGCTGCTGGCCGTGCGCGACCTCGTGGCGACGCCTCCGCGCGGCTCGCGGGAGCTTCCCCCCGGCGACGACGGCAAGCCTCGCCGGCTGACGGTCGGTGATCAGCCTGATCGGTTCCACAAGCCAGGGGAGGTGGCCGGGTACGAGACGTACGAGGTCGCCGAGTGGACCGACACGGCGCCGGACTTCTGACCGTCATCCGCCTGCTCCACCCGACCATGCGTGCCGGCGGACGGGGGGCACGGCCTCGTCCAGGTCGCCCTCCCCGGCCGCGGGCCGCCGAGCGGGATCGCGGACACCGCGGAAGCGCGGCCTGCGCGCGGCCAGGACCGGGGCGGAGGCCAGGAGTTCCGTCACCGGGACGCTACGCGTTCCCGGCAGGCACGAGCAGGCCGAAGATGCGCACCGCGACCCTTCCGTCGGGCAGCGGCGCCCGGCTGTCCGCGACCACCGCCTCGCCGGCAGGCCACTGCTCGCTGTCCAGCAGCACCTCGTTGGTCCGCAACCGGCCGTCGTGGTGGGCGGTGAGCAGGCGCAGTCCGTGCACCTTCCGCGTGAGCGGTTCGGCGCGCAGCACCTCCAGCAGCCGGTCGAGCAGGGGCCCGACAGATGGCACCGGCCGGTCGGTGAGGAGATTGAGCTGGGCGCCCAGCACCAGCTCGAATGGGCCACTCGGGTGCTCGTAACGCTCCCGCTCGACCTGGCCGGGGGCGGCGCCGGGGCGCAGGAGGCCGTCGACGATCGGGTGCAGCGCGCCGAGCCTGAACTTGCTCACCGCGCCGCCGATCGCCTCCCGCCAGGTGGTGCCGTACCCGGCGAAGCTCTCCACCAGCCACGGCCTGGCCAGCGCCGGGTGCGACACGGCGAAGTCGACCTGGGCCATCACCACGCCGGCCGGGGCGGGGCGGACGAACACCTCCGCGCTGATCTTCGTCGCGCCGTCGAGCGGTACGCCGTGCCCGCGAAGGAAGTCCTCGAACGCGGCTCGCGGCGAGGGCACGCCGCCGTCGCCCTGCTCGACCGGTTCCAGGTCCTTGACCAGCGTGGCCTCGCTGAGCATCAGGTCCGACAGCTGCGAACCGGAGTACAGCGCGTTGTTGATCAGGTTGAACTCGTTGCTGCGCATCGCGATCCGCCCGACCTCGTCGCGGCCGGCCCGCTGCGCGCGGCCCAACGCTGCCACGAACACCGGTTCTGCCGAGAGGGTCACCCGCCCGCCGGGCGTCAGCAGCCCGTCCGGGAAGGAGACCTCCGGCAGCAACCGCCGCGTGTACGCCATCGGCAGGAAGATCAGCAGCCGCTCGGCCAGCCACGGCTCGACGCCGGCCCCGGTCAGCCGTTCCCAGACCTCCTCATCACGCGGCGGCTCCTCGCCCGCGCAGAACGCGGCGATGCCCGCCTCGACAGCGGCATCAAACCCCATTGATTCGATCATGGCGCAACCCTACGTCCGGACCGAGCGCGACCCTCACCTCCTGCGTCGATGCCGAGACCGGTTCACCGGCCATTCACCCAGGCGGACCGGGGCGCTCATGCGGGTGCGGCCCGCATGCCGCAGGGGAGGGCGAGCTCCCGAGCCGGAGGGCCACGGGGTCAGGGGACTCGGGGAAACGAGTGCCGGGGTCCTCGAACAGGCGGGTCGGCCTGCCCCACAGGTGCAGATCGAAGGAGGCTCCGACGCAGGCACGCCGGGCCGCCACCGAACGGCCGGGATCGGATCGTGCCCACGTAGTCCGCGAGCCCCAAGGCGCCGAGCCGCGCGGTCACCGACCGCTGTCCCAGCGCCTCCACCCGCGAGGCCAGGGTCCTCGACCAGGGTGGTGCCGAGCGTACGCGGCCCGCCGCAACACGGACCGGCGCTGGTGCCGCCTCTGCGATCGGCGTGGTTCGCCGTTCTCCCACTGGGGGACCGGACGCCGTCGGCACGGTGGCCGGTGGGAAGATGTGAAGGTCGTCGCCCCTCAACGGAAGAGAACCCCGGCATGGCCGTAATCCACCACACTGACCTCAAACCGACCAAGCTGGAACTGCTCACCGCCTGGCTACCCTCCCGGCCGTGGTATCAGCGCGGTGCGGGCGAACCGGAGCTGGCCAAGGCCGGCGGCTTCCGGCTGGACGACCCCCAGGGTGAGGTCGGGATCGAGTTCATGGTGGTCACGGACACCTCGGGCACTCAGCCGATCAGCTATCTGGTGCCGCTCACCTATCGCGGTGCCCCGCTCGAAGGGGCGGAGCACGCCCTGGTCGGCACCATGGAGCACGGGGTGCTGGGACGGCGCTGGGCCTACGACGGCTGCCACGACCCGGTGCTGGTCGCCCTGCTGCCGGCCCTGATCGAGGGCCAAGTCCAGGCGCAGGACCAGAACACCAGCGACACCCCCGACCGGGAGGTCGCCCGCTCCTACATCGGTGACGGCCCCGCCCCCACCGGCTTCTCCGCCACCGCCGTCGACGACCACGAGGGCACCGAGCTGCCTGCACCGGATGGTGCGGCCCTGCGTTTGCACCGGGTCCTCCGTCCCTCCCCGGACGCGCCTGTGCTCCCGCCGGGAGCGACCGGCCACGTCACCGGCTCCTGGCAGATGCCGGACGGCACCCGCGCGCGTGGCCTGTTCGTCGTCCTGCGCACCGGCGCTCGTGCCTGAGGAACGCCGCGCTCGCACGTGCACGCCCACGACTGCCCGATGACCGCCTGCGCCGCTCCGGTCGGCTCGCCGCGCCGGACCGGCAAGGGACACTGCGGCTCAGCCGAGGCCGACGGTCTGCCGCTCGGGTTCGATGACGGCGACGACGCGTTCCTCGTCTCGGGTATAGGGATTGCCGGTGTACTTCGTCGAGATCTGGTCGATGATTTCCCAGGCCGTGTCGCCTTCGAGCCATTCGATGACCCGGCCGCGGACGATGGCGGGCTCGAACGGGTTGTCGGCGGACGTCATGGAGAGCGCCACCCGCGGATCGCGGCGCAGGTTGCGGGCCTTGCGTGAGTGCGGGCCGGTGAGGAAGACGATGTGGTCGCCGTGGGTGCCGACCCAGAGCGGGACGGTGTGGGGCGAGCCGTCCGGCAGGACGGTGGCGAGGTGGGCCAGCGAAGTGCCGTCGAGGATGCGGCGTACGTCGGGGTTGAGCATCTTCTTCTCCCTGCGGGGTTGTCGGTGATCGCAAGCGCGCTTCCGGGGTTCCTTTAAGAGACTCTATGACCGTAACACATGGAGTTCCGTAAGGGAACCTCAATTGCCGCGCGAACATCGAGCGGGATGTCGCTGGTACACCCTTGGGCGGCCGTCTCCAACCGGGGGAACCGTCGCCGGCCTCGGCTCTCTGTGGCGGACGTTTTGTCGGGTCATTTGTCGTAGTCGGGGCGTACCGTGCCCACCATGAAGGACACGCACGTACCGCTCGACGGCGAGCGATGGCAGCCTGGGGACCTTGTCGTGGATGCCGAGGGTGGTCTGTTCACGCGCGCGAGCGTGCAGGACCAGGACAGTGGCCGGCCGTGGGGGCATCCGTCCGATGTGACACGCCGTCGGGATGGCAGTACTCATGTGCCGGAGGGCGAGGTGGGGGAGACGGTTCCCGTCCGACCGCTCACGCTTTTGCTTCGCGACGGCCAGCCGGTATTGCCTGCCGCGCCCGCGAACGCTTCCGCGGTTCTCGGCACTCAAGCCCGGCAGGTCGCCACCTTGGCGGGTGTGGGCGGCTTGTTCCTGGCCGCCACCGCCTTCGACCCTGACGGCGCCGGGGACCCGAGAGCGGCGCGGCTGCGCGCGGACCTGCTCGACACCGTCGTCGTGGTGGACAGCGAACATGCGCTCGCGGCGATGTTCGGCGGGGTCGCCGATGGGCTGCTGGTGGAGCTGGCGGAGTGGCATCAGCGAAATGTGGAGGAAAGCGCCTGAGCGGCCATCACCGATCTCCGGGCCCTTGCTCGGGTGACGCGCAGGGAGCCCGCAGAACGTCTCACAGCCTGAACGCGAGGAAAGCGGGAAGGCTAGATGACTTTTCCAAAAGTGAGAAGGAAGCCCTCCCATGGCCTCGCGATCTCCACGCTATCAGGCGGGGATCGGCTCGCGCAGCTTCGAAGACGTACCCGACTGCGCCGCTGGAAGCGCTGAAAGCCAGCACTCCAGCCCGCCGTGGAGCAACCCTCACCTAAGCGGGACAGACCTCCCGGTAACCCACGTCGGCTCCCACGTGCTCGCGCCACTCCGCCTCAGTGAGGCGGCGCCCCGCCCGCTCGCACACGGCCCGTACGGCCGGCGCGGGGTCCACCGGCAGCTCCTGGAACGCGCCGTCGAGCCCCACCACGCGCAGGGCCGAGCCGTCGGCCGTGAAGGCGAGCGCCGGCATGGGGTCGCCCGGGGCGTAGGGATCGAAGGACCCGGTGGTCACGGTCCAGGCGGCGCCGAGCCGGCGGCCCTCGACCGTGTCGAACAGCGTCACCCTGGTGTCGTGGGCCACCGCCAGGATCCGCCCGTCGGGGGAGAACCTGGCCCCCACGACGTCTCCCAGCACCCTGAACACCTGACCCGTCGTACGCCAGGTGCGGGTGTCCCACAGGACCACCGCCCTGCTCCCGTACGGCGAGACGCCGAGCGGGCCCTTCGGCGCGAGCACCATCCACCCCTCCGCCAGCGTCCCGGGGCCTTCCCCGCGGGGAAGCACCTTGCGCGAGACCAGGTCCATGACGTCGGCGCCCCCGGGGTCAGCCGTGACCAGGAACCTGCCGTCGGAGCTGAAGGACAGCGGTCCGCCCGCGACCGGGCTGAACCGCATGACCTGCTCGCGCCGGGCGATGTCGATGACGACGACGTCGCCCGCGCCGTAATTGTCGTTGGCGATGGCCGAACTGAGGGCGAGCAGTCGGCCGTCGGGGCTGATCTGCATGTCCGCCCGGCTGTCCGCCGCCGACTCCAGGGTCAGGTGGCCCAGCTTCCGCCCGGATGCCGCGTCCCAGAACGTGGGTCCCGTGGTGAGATCCTCCGAGGAGATCGTGACGACCGTACGCCCGTCGGGGCTGACCCGCATGATCGGTTCGCCCTCCCTGGGGACGTCGAGCCGCCCGGTCTCGGTGAAGCCGGGCACCGACCAGCCGCGCACGGTGTCGCCCGTCCGGGCGAGCAGGAGGCTCCCCGAGGCGGTGAAGCGCGTGTGCAGGGCGTCGGCGGGAACGACGCGCCGGGGGCCGGTCTGCCGGCTGATGTCGTAGACGGTCGCCTGTCCGGCGTCGTCCAGGATGCTCAGCGTACGGTTCCCGGGGCCGAACCGAGGGGATCCGATGATCTTGGAGGCGACGGTGAGCCGCAGGAGCGGGGCCGCGTCGCTCAGCCGCCACAGGGTGATGCGACCCCCCGCCCAGTTGTCGAAGGTGATCAGGAAGCGGCCGTCGTCGCTGAAGACGGCTTCCGTGAGGTGGCCGGGGAAGCTGCGCCGGTCCCGCGTGCCGGTGGCCAGGCTCCACAGCGTCGTGCCCTTCCGCCCGGCCACCGCGGCCAGCGCGCCGTCGGGGCTGATGGCCGTGACCCGCCCCGGCAGGCCGCGGCCGGGGAGCCGCTTGCCCGCCGGCGTTCCCCCTCCTGGCAACGCCCGCAGCGCCGTCACGGTGCTGTCCTCGGTGATCTCGAGGGCGGCGAAGCGATCGCCGGGACCGACGCGTGCGCTGCTCACGAAGCCGTCCGGCTTCTCCAGCGCCCGGCGCGCCACGTTCCACAGCCCGACGTACGGCCCGCCCAGGTTGGCACGGACGACGATGTAGCCCCCGCCGGGGCTGAACTCCACGCTCTCCGGGGGGCCTCCGTAGCTCGTCGGATCCTCGGGCGCCCAGCGGCCCTCGCCCAGCCGCCGGCCGGTCCGCAGGCTCCACAGCGCCAGCCGGCCGCCCCCCGCGAGCGCCAGCGTGTCGCCGTCCGGAGCCACCGCGGCGGTGACGGGCGCCTCGCCGATCCCGCCGAAGGTCCTGACCGGCCGACCTGTCGCCACGTCGTAGGCGGTCACCCGGCCGGCGCCCGCGCTGACCAGCGTCCGCCCGTCGGGGCTCAGCGCCCGCCCTTCGTTGGCCGGCGCGGGATCCGTGAAGACCGACTGCTCCTGCTGGGCGAGCGAGCTCAGCACCGCCGAGCGCGCCTCGGGCACCTGCGCGATGCGGTACGCCGCCACGCTGAGCAGCATCGCCTTCACCGGGTCGGTCCCGCGCAGCGCGTCCGCCTGCAGCGCCACCCGCCGCGCCGCGGCCTGCGACCGCTCCTCGGCCAGGCGCCTGCCGGCCTCGTCGCTCCTGAGCGACTGCTGTCAGGCGAGGGTGCCGGCGGTGAGCGAGGCGACGAGCAGGACCGCCACGCCGGTGGTGACCAGGCGCCGCACTCTGCTCTGCCGCGCCGACCCGGTCCTGCTCGCCTCGACGAACTCGCGTTCGGTGGTGTTCAGGGTCAGGTGCGTGACGGCGGTCCAGTCCAGCGCGTGGCGCAGGGCGGTGCCGCGGAGGAGGTCCTCGGGGCGGCGGCCGTTACGGGCCCAGCGGCGGGCGGCCTCGCCCAGCTCGCGATGGCGGCCGAGCGCGTCGCGGTCGCCGGTCACCCACTCGTGCAGCCGGGGCCAGGCGTACAGCAGGGCGGCGCTGCCGATGACCACGTCGTCTCCCTGGCGGCGGACCAGCGTGGCCCGTTCGAGCGCGGCGAGCACGCGTTCGGCGGCCTCGTGCCGTACCTCGATCAGCTCGTCCATGGTGGCGGTACGCGGCACCTCGTCGCCGTCGCGGACGTCCACCAGCCGCAGCAGCAGATCGCGCGCGACCTCGCGCTCGGACACCGGCAGCCCGGCGTAGAAGCGCTCGGCCACCGCGCCGAGCGCCGGGTCGGCGGCCGGCCCGCCGGGAGGCCGCACCCCCGCGGCGGCCTGGGCGCCCTCGGCCAGCGTCGCGTGCTCGCCGGCGCCGAGCAGCGTCAGCAGCAGGTGCTGCGCGGAGGGACGCGCGGCCGGGTCCTTCGACAGCGCGGCGCGGACCAGCTCGCGCAGCCCCTCCGGCAGGACATCGACGTCAGGGTCGTGATTGAGCAGCCGGTTGATGACCGCGATCGTCGTCGGCGCGGTGAACGCGTCGCGTCCCGTCGCGGCGAACAGCACCACCGAGCCCCAGGCGAACACGTCGGCCGCCGGCTCGGCACGGCCCCCGGAGAACAACTCCGGCGCCATGTACATCGGGGTCCCGGCCAGCTCGCCCGTCGAGGTCATCGACAGGCCCGCGGCCCGGGCGATGCCGAAGTCGATCACCCGCGGCCCGTCGGGCCCCATCAGGACGTTCTCCGGCTTCAGGTCGCGGTGCACCACGCCCGCCTGGTGGATGGCGGCCAGCGCGGTGGCCACGCCCACGGCCAGCCGGTGCAGCGGGTCGCCCGAGAACGGCGCCCCGTCCGCCACCGCCGCGCGCAGGTTCGGGCCGGGGACGAACTCGCTGACGATGTGAGGGCGCTCGCCCTCGAGGTCGTGATCCAGGATGCGCGCCGTGCAGAACGAGGCCACCTGCCGCGCGGCGGTCACCTCCCGGGTGAAGCGTCGGCGCAGGGGAGAGTCGCCGGACAGGTACGCGTGCAGGACCTTGACCGCCACGCGGTTGGCCGCCTCGTCGTAGCCCTCGTAGACGACGCCCTGGCCGCCCGAGCCGAGCCGGCTCGCCAGCCGGTAGCGGCCCAGCCTCGACGGATCCCCCGGGCGCAGCGGGTCTGCAGTCATGGTTCGTTAGATGACCGATCACCGTGGCAGGTTCGGGCGGCAGGCCTCCCGAGCCAGGTGGCGGGCGTACGGGTCGGGCTTGCCGGCCTTCTATGCTCCACCACATCAGCAGAGGAGGCCGGCCATGCTCACCACCGAGGAACAAGCCGTCGTCGACACGGTCCGCGACTTCGTCGAGCGCGAGGTCCGGCCCGTCGCCCGCGACCTGGAACACGCCGACGCCTACCCGGACAAGCTCATCGAGCAGATGAAGCGGCTGGGCGTCTTCGGCCTGGCCATCCCCGCGCCCTGGGGAGAGGCTCCGGTGTCCATGCCGTGCTACGCCCTGGTCACCGCCGAGCTCGCCCGCGGCTGGATGAGCCTGGCCGGCGCCATGGGCGGGCACACCGTGGTGTCCAAGCTCATCCTCGCCTTCGGCACGCAGGAGCAGAAGGACCACTACCTGCCCAGGATGGCGATCGGCGAGATCCGCGCGACCATGGCCCTGACCGAACCGGGAGGCGGCTCGGACCTGCAGGCCATGACCACCACCGCCCGCCGGGACGGCGACGGATACGTGGTCAACGGCGCCAAGACGTGGATCACCAACGCCCGCCGCTCCCAGCTGATCGCCCTGATGTGCAAGACCGACCCCTCCGCGCGGCCCCGCCACAAGGGCGTCTCCATCCTGCTCGTCGAACACGGGCCGGGCCTGACGGTCTCGCGCGACCTGCCCAAGCTCGGCTACAAGGGCGTCGAGAGCTGCGAGCTCGTCTTCCAGGACCACCGGGCACCGCGCACCGCCCTGCTCGGCGCGGCCGAAGGGCGCGGCTTCGCGCAGATGATGAAGGGCCTGGAGGTCGGCCGCATCCAGGTCGCCGCCCGCGCGCTGGGGGTGGGCCGCGCGGCATTCGACGACGCCCTGCGCTACGCGCAGGAGCGGGAGAGCTTCGGCAAGCCCATCTGGAAGCACCAGGCCGTCGGCAACCACCTCGCCGACATGGCCACCGAGCTCACCGCCGCCCGCCAGCTCATCCTGCACGCCGCCGAACGCTACGAGAGCGGCGCGCGCTGCGACATGGAGGCCGGCATGGCCAAGCTGTTCGCCTCCGAGGCCGCCATGAAAGCCGCGCTCAACGCCGTACGCATCCACGGCGGTTACGGCTACTCCACCGAGTTCGACGTGGAACGCTACTTCCGCGACGCGCCGCTGATGATCGTCGGCGAGGGCACCAACGAGATCCAGCGCAACGTCATCGCCGCCCAGCTGGTCAAACGCGGCGGGCTGGACTGACCCGGGCTCCCGCGGCCGGCGGCACCGCGAGCCCCTACCGTGTTCCCATGCACACGGTGGCGGTCCTGGCTCTGGATCACGTGGTGGCGGCCGACCTGGCGACGCCGATCGAGGTGTTCGGGCGGGCCCGGCTGGCGGACGGGCGGAGCCCGTACCGGATCCTGGTCTGCGCCGCGACGCCGCAGGTGGCCGGCGGCGCCTTCACGCTCATCGCCCCGCACGGACTGGAGGCGCTGCGGGAGGCGGACACGATCGTCGTGCCGGGCTGCTCCGAGCAGGCCGGCCCGCCCGCGCCGGAGGCGCTCGACGCCCTGCGCGCGGCGGCCGCCGCGGGCACCCGGATCGCTTCCATCTGCGCGGGGGCGTTCACCCTCGCCGCGGCCGGGCTGCTGGACGGGCTGAGCGCGACCACCCACTGGGCGGCGGCGCGCCGGCTGGCCGAACAGTTCCCGCGGGTGGAGGTGCGGCCGGACGTCCTGTACGTAGACAACGGCCAGATCCTGACCTCGGCCGGGGCCGCCGCCGGCCTGGACCTGTGCCTGCACGTCATCCGGCGGGACTTCGGCTCGGCGGTCGCCGCGGACTGCGCCCGGCTGTCGGTGATGCCCCTGGAACGGGAGGGCGGGCAGGCGCAGTTCATCGTCCACGCCCGGCCGCCGGTGCCCCAGGGGTCGCTGCTGGAGCCGGTGCTGTCGTGGATCGAGGACAACCTCGCCCAGGAGGTGACCCTGGCGGAGATGGCCCAGCGCAGCGGGATGAGCGAGCGGACCTTCAGCCGCCGCTTCCGCGAGCAGACCGGAACCACGCCGCTGCAGTGGCTGCTGCGCGCCCGCGTACGACGTGCGCAGTTCCTGCTGGAGAACACCGACCACGGCGTGGAACGCGTCGCCGCGCAGGCCGGGTTCGGCTCGGCCACCGCGTTCCGGGAGCGGTTCAAGCGCGTCGTCGGCGTCACGCCGCAGTCCTACCGCTCCTCCTTCCGCTCGTCTTTTCGGACGAACGCCTGCTGACCTCCGCGGAGTTCAGCAGGGATCGGCGCAGCCGGACGCCCGGCAGCTCGCGATGATCTCGGCCATCGTGTCGCCGAAGCGCTCGCGGACACCCCCGCGGGAACCCGAGGGGCACGCCAACCGGCCGGCCGGGCGTTCCGGTGGCTGAACTCGCTGATGGCCAGGCGGCTGCGGCGCAAGGGCGGCGGGACGTTCATGGGCTTCAACGCCCTGATCCTGACGACCGTCGGCCGCAAGAGCGGGCTGGAGCGTACGACGCCGGTCGGCTGGTTCCCCGGAAAGGACGGCAGCCGGCTGATCGTGGCCTCGGCGGCCGGGGCGGCGGGGAACCCGGCGTGGTACTACAACCTCGCCGCCCACCCCGACCAGGTGCGGATCGAGGTCGACGGCCGCACGGTGGCGGTGGTCGCCGAGCAGCTCCACGGTGCGGAACGCGAGCAGGCCTGGCAGCAGATCGTCGCCGCGGCGCCCCGCTTCGCCCAGTATCAGGTGAAGACCGACCGGGAGCTGCCGATCATCCGGCTGCTGCCCCGGTCCGGCGGAGCATGAGCGAGGCCGCTCAGGTGCTCTGCGTGGCGGCGCGAGCGAGGCCGGCCTCGATCTGTTCGAGCACTGGAGCGCGTCGGCCTGCTGGTCGGGAGTCAGGCCGCCGTCGAGGCTGCTTTCGAGCTCGGCCCAGATGCTTTCGACCTCGCGGCGCAGGGCCTGGCCGGCGGGGGTGGGCTCGATGATGGTGGCGCGTTTGTCGGTGGAGCTGGGGTGGAGGCCGACGCGGCGCAGGAGCTGCACGGCGCCAACGGCTACCTGATCCAGCAGTTCCTCGCCCCCGACAGCAACCGCCGCACCGACGCCTGGGGCGGCCCGTACAACAGCCCCGACCCCGCGGCCTTCTTCGGCGGCGACCACCGCGGCTACACCGACTACCCCGCCCTCACCTGACCCGCCCGCGGTCAGTCGTACGGGTTGTGGTCCCGGCGCTCGTATCCGCGCTGCTCGTATCCGCGCTGCTCATAATCGCGCGGCCGCTCGTACCGGGGCTGCTCATACCGCTGCTGCTCGTATCCCCGCTGCTGTTCGTACCCCCGGGGCTGCTCGTACGGGTACGGGCCCGCATCCGGCACCTCTTCGATGGCCGTACGCCCGATCGACGCCAGCAGCGAGACGATCGCGATGCCGATGATCAGGTTGATGACGGCCGTGGCGATCTGCGCGATGAGGTCCGCGGAGTTCATGAACGGCAGGAGCGTGATGATGACGGCGCCGAGCCCCGCGATCCAGCCGAAGAACCTGTTCGGCTCCGGGGTCGACAGCATGAGGATGTAGAGCAGCAGCGTGGCGACGAGCGCCAGGGCCGCGGCCGAGATCGCGTATCCCGTGGTCGCCGCGCTGCCGTAGGCGGGCGCGCCGTCAGGGGTGAGGACGCGGATGCCGAGCAGCCTCTTGCTGATCATGACTCCGACCACCACGATCAGTGCGGCCACCACGGCGGCCGCCACGCCGCCTCCCCACACTCGCGCGGGATTCACCTTCGGCCGAGCCGGAGCCGGGCGGCGATCGTAGCCGTCGTGGGAGGGGTATGACATGCGAATCACCCTTGTCGCGGATGCTGATCAGGCACTTCGAGCACCTTACACGCGCAGTCAAGAGGGTAAAGCCGCTTTCCGTTCCAGTCCGATCGCCGTGAGTCACCCGGCGACGCGGACCTGCTCCGCTTCAGCGCCGCCCGCGGCGGGCGGTGCCGAAGATGGATCTGGTGATCTCCCGGCCGAGGGCGGAGGCCGCCGACCGCGCCATCGAGCGGAACTCCTTCGACTCCAGCACGCTCTCCAGCACGGACCGCCTCGGCTCCGGCTCCCTGGGCCTTTCCGGCTCGCGTGGCACCTCGGCGGCGGGCTCATCGGCTTGCTGCTGTTCGGCCAGCTTCGCCGAGAGGAGCTCGTAGGCGGACTGGCGGTCGACCGCCGTGCCGTACTTCTGCTGCAGCGGCGAGGCGGCGATGATGCCCTGGATCACCTCCGGGCTCGACGGCGCCATGAGCGTCCGCGGAGCGCGCAGGCGCGTCCAGGCCACGGGGGTCGGCGCGCCGGTCTCCGACAGAACGGTGACGACGGCCTCGCCGATGCCGAGTTCGGTGAGCAGCCGCTCCAGGTCGTAGGAGGACGTGGGGAAGGTCGAGACGGTGGCCTTGAGCGCCTTGGCGTCCTGAGGGGTGAAGGCGCGCAGGGCGTGCTGCACGCGCGCGCCGAGCTGGGCGAGCACGTCGGAGGGCACGTCGTTCGGCGTCTGGGTGACGAAGAAGACGCCGACGCCCTTCGAGCGGATCAGCCGCACGGTCTGGGTGATCGACTGCAGGAACGCCTTGGACGCGTCGTCGAACAGCAGATGCGCCTCGTCGAAGAAGAACACCAGCTTCGGCTTGTCGACGTCGCCCACTTCGGGAAGCACGTGGAAGAGGTCGGCGAGCAGCCACATCAGGAAGGTGGAGAACAGCTGCGGCCGGTCCTGCACGGCGGGCAGCTCGAGAACGGAGACCATCCCTGTGCCGTCGGCGGTCACCCGGAGCAGGTCGCGCACGTCGAACTCCGGCTCGCCGAAGAACGCCTCCGCCCCCTGCGCCTCGAAGTTGGTCAGCGCCCGCAGGATGACGCCCGCGGTCGCCGCCGACAGCCCGCCGATCCCGCTCAGCGCCTCCGGGGTGTCGCTCAGATACCGGATGACCGCGATCAGGTCCTTGAGGTCGAGCAGGGGCAGGCCGTGCCGGTCGGCGAAATAGAAGATCAGGCCGAGCGACGACTCCTGCGTCTCGTTGAGTCCGAGGACCTTGGCGAGCAGGGTCGGCCCGAAGGCGGTCATGGTGGCGCGGATCGGGATCCCGGTCCCCAGACCGCCCAGGGAGAAGAACTCCGCCGGACAGGCCATGGGCTGCCACGTCTGCCCCACCTCGGCGGCCCGCCGGGTGACGCGCTCGGACGTCGTGCCCGGCGAGGCGAGCCCCGACAGGTCGCCCTTGATGTCGGCGAGGAAGACCGGGACTCCCTGGGCCGCGAGCTGCTCCGCCATGAGCTGGAGGGTCTTGGTCTTCCCCGTTCCGGTGGCGCCCGCGACCAGTCCGTGCCGGTTCAGCATGCTGAGGGAGATGCGGATCTGCTCCGAGGGGTCGGCGGTGCCGTCCGCACGCACCAGGGCCCCGAGTCCCAGCGCCGGTCCCTCGACGTCGTACCCCTTCATCGGCTCTCCCCGTGTGGCCCACCGCACGACCGGCAGGCATCCCCGCGGGGTTGTTTACCCATCGTGATGCATATGTCACGGAAATGAGCGGCAGGCGTCAGCCGATCCGCCGGCAGCTGCTCACCCGACGGTGAAATCGCCTTCGGGGCGAGCGGTCGGTGAGATCGATGCATGCGACGCCAGTCCGTCCCCATCCATGAGAAGATCAACACGATGATGATTGGTCTGACTGCCGGCTGCGGCGGTTATGTCTTCGCGACGGCCGCGGCAGCGATCGCCATGGCCGCGTCCCCGACGCGCGGCCATGCGGCTCTGCCGTGCGCCACCGGTGGGGGACGACCCCGCACCGCCATATTCTCACCGGCGCGCGCGTGGTGAGCATGTCGTACGCGACCGCTGGAGGAGCAGACGCGCCGGCCGGCGAGGATCCGGCAGGGACCCGGGCCGCGCGCCGTCGCGGGGCCGGGACGCCGCCTCTTCGCGCGGAGCCCGTGCCCGGCATCGGGCAGATCGCCGGACTGCGGCCCCGCGCCGACGTCGAGCTCCTCGACGCCCTCGACCATCACACCCGGCGAACCGTGGCCGCCTGGCTGCAGGACCGGCCCAGCGCGGCCACGCGGCAGGCGTGCCTGCAGACCCTGGCCGCGTTCCTGCGCTGGCTGCAGGCCGCGGAGCCGGGCCTCGGGCTGCTCGCCGCTACCGGAGCACACCTGGACGCCTACTGCGAGCAGGCTCGGATCGGCGCGCTGACCGTCGGCGTACGCAACCCCGGCCGGGCCCTCTCCGGCGCGACCGTGGCGAGGAAACACCGCGCCCTGTCCTCTTTCTACGGGTTCGCCTGGTCGATCGGCGCGATCCGGCAGGGTGACGGCGTCGCCAAACCTGCCCACGAGCCCCAGTCGCTCGCGATCACTCGCGAGGAGCGGCGGTCGCTGCGTCACGGTGCCTGCCTGCTGGCCGCGGACGGCCGCGTGGCCGAAGCGGTGGCCGTCGCCCTGATCGAGGCCACCGGCGCCGGCGTGGCCACGCTGGCGGGCCTGACCAGCGAGGACCTGCACGCCGTGGGTCACGGGTCGAACGACCCGCTGGTGCTCGTCACCATGCGCGACGACCGAGGGGATGTCGTCACCTTCCCGGTCCCCACGTGGGTCCATCCCTGGCTGAGGGTGTTGAGCTCCACCCGGGCCGCCGGCGATCCGCTGATCAAGCAGGGCGACGGCCAGCCGGTGAGCGTCGGGTGGCTCACGACCGCTCTCCGGGATGCGGGATCCGCCGGCGGCATCCCGGCGCCGCGGGCCGAGCTGCTGCACCCGCGCAAGCTGCGGGCCGTCACGGCCGCCGCCCCGGCCTGAGCACGCGGGACCCGGCTCGGCGCGCCTCGTAGAAGGCGTCCGCGCTCGAAGCCGCGCCCTGGGCGTTCGCGGTGTCGGCCAGGATGAGCAGGTTGGTGACGGCGTGCGCGCCGACGCACAGCGGCAGGTTGCGGCGCAGCCAGTAGAGGCCGACGAAGAGCACCGACCCCGCGGCGACCATGGTCAGCGTGGTGGCCCAGCCTGAGCCGGGCACGTGGGAGCCGACGGTGCGTGCCCCGCGCCCGGGGACGGCCAGGACGAAGCCCAGCAGGAGTGCGGCGGCGAGCCGGCGTGACAGCAGGACGACGTCGAAGTTCACCGCGTCTCCCCGGCCGGGGCGGCGGCCACGACCTTGGTCTCGACCAGCCGATCGAGCACCCGCCGCCGGTCGCCCCACACGACGGGAGCCCAGTCCAGCCACGCGAACGGCCCCAGCAGCAGGCTGAGCCTGCGCGCGACGCCGGCGACCGGATGGATGCGCAGCCCGGACTCGGTCACCACCCGTAATCTCATGGCGCGCTTGCCCGGCGTCGTGCCGGTCCACGCCTCCAGCAGCCCCAGCCCGACGATCGACCAGGTCAGGGCGAGCGGAACGCCCAGGGTGTAGATCAGCCCGGCGGCGTCGTAGGCGCCGATGCCGCACCCCTGGGGTGACAGGGACACGCAGACGTCGCCGACCTTGACGTAGAGGAAGGGCGGGAACGCCAGGCTGAACCCGGCTCCCTGCCCGGCCGTCCGGGCGATCCCCTGGACGAGCAGCGCGATCGTGACGCCGACGAGCGGCAGGTTGTCGATCAGCACGGCGACGAACCGCACGTCCACGCGGGCGGGCGGCGCGGGGCTGAGCTCGGCGAAGGCGGCCGCCGCCTCCTCCGGGGTGCCGAGCCGGCTCAGGGCCTCGGCCAGCTCGCCCGCCTCCGCCGCGTCGGACAGGTGCTCGCCGAGCTCCTCCTTCGCCCTCTCCCGGGCCGGGCCGGTCAGGTGTCGTGCGGCCCTTTCCACGTAGTCGTCGATGATCTGCTGCTCGTCGCTCATTCCTGCACCTCGCCAAGGGTGTCGAGTAGCTGTCGCATGGCGTCCACCAGGCCGCTCCACTCGGTCCTCAGCATGGCGAGGTAGGCGCGACCGTCCGGGGTGATGACGTAGTACTTGCGCGGCCTGGCCCGCCCTTCCGCCTCCCAGGTCGAGAGGATGTGGCCGGCGTCCTCCAGCCGGTGCAGCAGCGGGTAGAGCGTGCCCTCCTTGACCTCCAGGACCCCTTCACCCGCCTGACGCAGCAGTTTCAGCAGCTCGTAGCCGTACCGGCGGCGGACGTCGAGGACGGACAGCACGGCCAGCTCGGTCGTGCCCCGCGCGAGCTCCCGGCGGAGGCGGGCGACGGTGGCCGAGCCCGGTGCCGCCTCGGTGTCCTCAGGCATATCACCAAAGTACGACCCGATACCTTATGTGGCAAGGTATCAGGGCATACGAGGACTGACGCCTCTCGGCCCTTCACGGACCGGTCGAGGGTGAGTCAGCATTTGTCCCGCCATTGCCGAGCCGTCTTCTACGCCGCCTCGCCCCATGTCTAAAAGGGAGCGTTGATGATCCGCGTCGCGAAGGCCGGGGGACACGTTGACCACCGAAGTTGGACGAATAGCCGCCGGTGCGGCCCTGATCGTCGCCATGTTCGTACCGGGCCAGGCGGTCGCCACCCCCGACCGCCCGCCCATGGCGGTGGCGCCTCCGCGTCCGCTGGGCCTGGTGCTGGACGGAAGCTCCTTCTCCTTGCGGGACGCCTTCGCGGTCCTGTCGGGCCGCCCCGTCACCGCGCAGCTCGCGGCGACCGTGCCGGCCACCATGAACCAGACGCGCCAGGGGGCGCTCGCCGCCCTGGCCAACCAGCGCGTGTACGGCTGGAACCAGGCGCTCGGGCCGCTGAAGGACCGCCCGCTCTCGCCCGAACAGGCCGAGCAGTTCCAGCGCAACGTCCTGCGCTCCCACGCCGCGGGCGTCGGCGAGCCGCTGCCCGACAACGTGGCCAAGCTGGCCCTGATCCTCAAGGCGAACCAGATGGCCAGGGGAACGTACGGCGTGCGGCCCGAGGTGCCGCAGCGCCTGCTGTCCATGGTCAACGCCGGAGTCATACCACGCATGCCGCAGATCGGGTCGCTGGGCACCGGGGACCTCCAGCCGCAGGCCGCCGCCGGACTCGCGGCGGCCGGCGAGAACGCGCCCGTACGGTACCTGGGCCGGGAGGGGCCCGCGTCCGAGATCCTGCCGCAGGCCGGGCTGCCCAGGGACTTCGCCTTCCAGGCGGGGGAGGCGCTGCCCATCATCAGCGGCAGCACCGTCGTCGCCGCCATGCTGATGAACGCCGTGTACCGGGCCACCCTGCTCGCCGACCAGGCGGAGGGCGCCTTCGCCCTGTTCATGGAGGCGACCAGGGCCGAGCAGGGCTCGCTCGACGCGCGTACCCACAAGGAACGCCACATCCCCGAGCAGGACGCGGTGGCCACGCGGCTGCGCACGATGGTCGCGGGCTCGGGCTGGATGACGGAGGAGGGCCGCAAGCGCCTCGACCCGGCGAACTACGAGCCCCGCATCCAGGACGCGGTGTCGGTGCGGGCGGCGCCGCACATCCTGGCCGGGCTCCGGCACGCGCTAGCCGAGGCGCGCCGCGCCCTGGTGCGGGAGGCCAACTCCTCGACCTCCAACCCGCTGGTCTTCCTGCGCGCGGATGGGCAGGCGTACGAGTTCGTGATGGGCGGCAACTGGGACGCCTCCATCATGGGACATCTGGCCGACACCCTGAACGCCGAGATCGCCGACGTCGGGGTGCTGTCACAGGAGCTGTCCGGTCGGCTGCTGTCGCCCAAGTGGAGCTACGGCCTGCCCGCCAACCTCGCGGGCGGGGCGGTCGGCCTCAACTCCGGCATGGTGCAGGTGCAGACGGTGGCCGCCGCGCTGATCCCGGAGATGCAGGCCAGGGCCACGCCGGCGGGTACGCTGTCCCGGCCGGTCAAGGACGGGCAGGAGGACCACAACACGATGGCGATGGCCTCGGTCAGGCACCTGCAGGAGAACCTGGACCGGCTCGAGGTCGTCCTGGCCGTCCAGTACATGATGGCGGCCCAGGGCATCGACCTCATCGCGCCGAAGATGGCGGGCCTGCCGCTCGGCGCCGTCACGCGGTCCCTGCACGCCGAGATCCGCCGGCACATCACGCCGCTGACCGACGACCGCTACATGACGCCCGACCTGGAGCGCGCCATCTGGCTCGTACGCAACCGCCGCCTCATCCCGTCGGCCGCGGCCTGACCTGGCGCCGCAGGTCAGCCGAGATCGGCGCCCCTGACGGCCCTGGCCAGCGCGTTCTCGGCTTGCGCGGCCAGGCCGGCGACGAGATCGGCAGCGCGCGGCAGGTCGGTGATGAGATCGACGGCCTCACTGGCCCACACCGGCAACGGGGGCACATCCCCGCGTGCCACGGCATCCTGATACTCCTGCCTGGCCTGGGAGTCCCCGGCCAGGTCCGCTTCCCGGCCCAGCCACTGATCGAGGAACGGGTGGCCGAGAGTGCGTGCGGTGTACTTCGACGGCCACTTGGAGCCGCGGACGATGTCCAGCACGCGGCTGCGGCTGGTGTCCTGCCCGCGGCCCTCGACGATCGCCTTGGCGATGGAAGGGTCGACCAGGGCCTCGGCGGTGGCCTGGAAGCGGGTGCCGATGAGCGCCCCGGCGGCGCCCAGAGCCAGGGCGGCGGCCACGCCGCGACCGTCGGCGATCCCTCCGGCGGCCAGCACGGGCACCGGAGCCACCAGGTCCGCCACGACCGGTACGAACGGCAGCGTCGACCGTCCGTGCCGGGCCCCGTGCCCGCCGCTCTCGGTGCCCTGCGCCACGATGACGTCGGCGCCCACGTCCACCGCCTGCCGGGCCTCCTCCAGATCGGTGACCTGGAGGATCAGCGCCGCGCCGGAGGCCCGCACGCGCTCGGCGAACGGACGCGGATCGCCGAAGGACAACATCACTGCTCGGGGGCCGTGCTCCAGCACCCGCTCGACCGCGCCGACCTCGATCGCCCAGGCCTGGAAGCCGACACCCCACGGCTTGTCGGTGCTCTGCACGACGATCGGCAGCTCACGGGACAGCCAGTCCGGGTCTCCGTTTCCCGATCCCAGCAGCCCCAGCCCGCCGCCGTTGGAGACGGCCGCGGCCAGCGCTCCGCCGGCCGATCCACCCATCGGCGCCAGCGCGATCGGATGCCGCACTCCGAACAACTCCGTGAACTCCGTCACCAAGGTCATGAATCTACATTGTAAAGGCGTCGGGTCTGGTGAGCCATTGCCGGATCGTGCCCAGGCTACGGATGATGTCCGCATGGCTCCCACAGTGAACGGTGTGCGGCACCTCAAGGTCTGGGTCTCTGACCTGGGCAGAAGCCGTGAATGGTACGAGCGGGTTTTCGGCGCCGAACGCGTGCTCTCCTTCGAGGACGCCGACGGCGTGGTGCGCGGCATGGCGTTCAAGCTGCCGGGTGAGCCGTTCGAGCTGGCCCTGCGCGAGAACCCGGAACTGGCCAAGGCGCTGTACGACGCCGACCCCTTCGCCCTCGCGACGAGCAGGCAGGACCTCGACGCCTGGATCGCCCACCTGGAGGGGCTCGGCATCTGGCACAGCCCCGTCATCCAGGCCAGCCGTGGCTGGGCGATGGGTTTCCGGGATCCGGACGGCATGCAGATCAGGCTCTACGCCGACGACGAGTCCGTCGCCGCCGGCACGGGCGACCGCGTGGTCACCAGGGAGACGCCTGCCGCCTGGCAGGCGCCCCCGCGCTCCGACGCCGCCGAAACAGCCGGCCAGTGAGGGTCGCCCGCGTGCTCACCACCGTTCCCAGTGCAGGACCTCCTCTCGCGGTACGCGGGGCGCGGGCTTGAAGTCGGTGCCGATGGTGAAGGCCAGCGGGACGAACGCCGCCAGCATGACCTTCTCGTACGGCACGCCGAGCACCCGGGCCAGTTCGCGTTCGAGCGGCCCCTGAGCGGTGGTCCACACCGTGCCCAGGCCGCGTGCCCGCGCGGCCAGCATGGAGCTCCACACCGCGGAACGATGGCGACGACGACCAGGGCGACGGACCGCGGAGCGGCGTACTTCCCGCAACTCAGCGCCGAGCGGCTGGACATCGCGCCGCTCAGCGAAGAGCTGCGGATCGACCGCAGCGTCATGGTCGGCGTCTGCGACGACCTGGAGCGGGAGGGGCATGTCCGCAGGGAGCGCAACCCCCGTGACCGCCGTTCCTACGCCGTCACCATCACCGACTCGGGGCGACGGCGGCTCGCTGCGGCCCAGGCCTCGATCCCTGCCTTTCTCGACGACACCTTCCACGCCCTCACCGGCGACGAGCGCCGCCGGCTGAGCGCGATCCTCGCCAAGCTGCTGGGGCGCTGACAGGGAAAGCCGCGAGCCCGCTTGCGCAGAGCGGGCTCGCGGACCCGGCGGCCTTCTCGCCACGACCCGCCGGGGAGGAGGGGTTCGGTCGGCAGCGGTGCGAACTCCTTCATGGTCGCGTGGGACGGCGCCCTGGGCATTCCCCAGTGTTGGGGATGGTGTTCATGGTGAATGCCCCCATGGGCTCGTCGGCTCCATCTTGAGCGGGGCAAGTGCCGGGCTTGATCGGCTGTTGGGCTCGCGGCCCGTATGGTCCGGACATGCTTGGAGACACCACTGGGGCGGACGCGGCCGGACCGTGGGGCGCTGCGGGGATATCGTTGCTCGGCATCGTGGTGCTGGGGGCCTGCGCGGCTGTGTTCCGGTGGAGGGCCCGGCGACGCACCGCCCGCCGCGAGCGAGCTCGCCAGGCCGCCCTGGAGCTGGCCGTGGCGGTCGAGGACGTCCGCACGGGCATGCGCGACGCCACGACGCGGCAGGAGCGTGGCGTCGCCCTGGCGCGGTGGCGGTCCCGATGGATGTACGCCGCCGCGATGATCGCTCTCGTCGATCCAGCCGGCGCCAAGGACGTACGGGCTCAGGGACGGCGCCTGTACGCGGACCTCATGGCCGTCGAGGTGCTCGGCACGGCGTGGCCGGTCGGCGGCATGCGGCGCGAGTCCGGCCAGCTCCTGCACACCAGTGCCCGTGACCTCTACGAGCGCTGTTGCAGTCAAGGCCGGTGACCACGAGAACCTCACTTTTAACTACAAACCCGATGATCGGCTTGCAACGCACAAACAACACAACGCCGGATGAACGGCAACAAAGCGCATCCAGACTCACCTCCAGCAAAATCTTGGAGGTAAGTGTTGGGGTACAGCAGACGCGATTTCCTGTCCGCCGTCGGTGTCTCCGGTGGGGCAGGCGCGCTCTTCGCGACCATGGGCGCGCTCGGGCTCGCGCCGTCCGCCGAGGCGTCCGCGAAGGGAACCTTCGACCCGCCGCAGCAGTCCGACTTCTCCCTCACCGGGCGATCCGCGAAGAAGGTCGTGATCCTCGGCGCGGGGATCGCCGGCCTCGCCACGGCGTACGAGCTGGGCAAGGCGGGCTACGACTGCACGATCCTGGAGGCGCTCGACCGGGTGGGCGGCCGGAACTGGACCATCCGCGGCGGCGACCGCGTGACCGAGCTGGACGGCTCCACGCAGGTCGCGAAGTTCGGTGACGGCGTCTACCTCAACGCGGGGCCGGCCCGGCTGGCGCAGTGGATGGTCACCATGGACTACTGCCGCGAGCTCGGCGTGGACCTCGAGGTCTTCACCAACTCCAACGCCCAGGCCTACATCTATCACCAGAACATGCGGGCCCCCGTCCGCTGGCGCACCGCCAAGGCCGACGTGTACGGGTACGTCTCGGAGCTGCTGTCGCGGGCGACCGACGCGGGGGCGCTGGACGCCGCGCTCACCGCGCAGGACAAAGAGCGGCTGATCGCCTTCCTGTCGGGTTTCGGGGCGGTGGGGGACAAGGCGAGCGGATTCAAGTACTCCGGAGGCGCCCGTCGCGGCCACAGCGTCAACCCGGGCGCGGGCGAGCAGCCGGGCACGGCCCTCGGACCGGTGCCGTCACTGTCGGAGGTGCTGGCGAGCGGCGTCGGGCAGCGGTTCTCGTTCGAGTTCGGCTACGACCAGGCGATGCTGATGTTCCAGCCGGTGGGCGGCATGGACGCGATCCCGCGGGCCTTCGCCGGCAAGATCGGGCGGCAGCGGATCCGGCTGCGCGCCAAGGTCACCAGGATCACCGACCTGCCGGACGGCGTGGAGGTGGAGTACGAGGACCGGCACGGCCGTACGCAGAAGATCAGAGCGGACCTGTGCGTCGCGGCGATGCCCCCGCACCTCCTGGCCAGGACCGCCCACAACCTCGGCGCGGAGGTCCAGGCCGCCCTCGCCACCCCGACTGTCACGAACGCGGGCAAGATCGGTCTGGAGTACCGCCGCCGCTGGTGGGAGGTCGACGAGGACATCTACGGCGGCATCACCGCCACCGACCTCGACCTGGCCACGATCTGGTACCCCTCCTACGGGTACGGCGCCGCGCGCGGCATGGTCGTCGGCTACTACAACTTCGGCGCCCAGGCCGACGCGTACGCCGCGCTGAAACCCGCCGAGCGCGAGCGCCGGGCGATCGAGCAGGGCATGAAAATCCATGGTGCGAAATATCGCGACGAACTGGCCTCGTCGGTGTCCATCGCCTGGAAACTGCAGCCGCACATCGAGGGCGCGTGGGTGGGCTGGCCGTCCCGGCAGGGCGCGTACCAGCTCCTCGGCAAGCCCGCCGGGCACGTGTACTTCGCCGGCGACTGGTTGAGCTACATGATCGCCTGGCAGGCGGGAGCCCTGGAGTCCGCCCGCAAGGTCGTCACCGAGCTGCACCAGCGCGTCCTGAGCACCTCCTGAGAGGACACCTCCGCATGAAGCTCCGCACCATCGCCCTCCCCGCGGCCGTCGTCCTCGTCCTCGGCACGGGTACGGCCGCCGCCACCCCCACCTGGTCGCCCCGGCCGCAGGAGGTCAAACCGTTCCTCCCCGAGGGCACCACCAACCCCGCGATCGCCGACGGAGTGGCACTCGGGAAGCAGGTGGCCACGTACACCGCCAGCGGCCTGGGACCGGCGGCGGCCAACCCCGCGGCCCCGGCCGACTCTCCCGAACGCTACGTCGACTTCCCCGGCGCGGCCCTGCCCCCGGGCGTCACCGTCACCGAGGCCCAGGCCCTCAACGTGCTCAAACGCATCAAGGCCAACCTCACCGCGGCCGGGCTGGGCCTGGCCGACGTCGTCTCCATGCGCGCCTACCTGGAGAGGCCGCCCGGAGCCGAGTCGGCCGACTTCGCCGGCTGGAACCGCGCCTACCGCCAGTTCTTCGCCAACACGGACCTGGCCACCGGCCGGCCCGTACCCGTCCCGCTCGGCACCGCGCCGCCCGCCCCGCCCATGGAGGCCAACCCGGCCCGCCCGGCCCGCGTCACGATCGAGATCGCCAACCTCCCGGTCGCGGGCTGGCTCGTCGAGGTGGAGGTCGTCGCCGCGTACCGGCACTGACCGCCGCAGGGGGCCTGGACCTCGGGGGAGAGGCCAGGCGCCGGGCGGCTGCTCAGCAGCCGTCGGTCACGTAGCAGCCCTTCACGTACCACTTGCCGCTGTGGTAGGCGCCGCTGGTGGTCTTGCTCGTGCTGCCCATGTAGACCAGGCTGCCCGGCACGTAGGAGCGGGACGAGGTGGAGCAGAAGTAGCCGTAGACCCGGAAGCAGGTCTCAAGCCCGCTGTGGCACCTGACGCTCACGGAGTGGTCGGTGCTCGCGGTCTTGGAGCAGCTGCCCACGGCGGCCGCGGGGGAGGCGGTGAGGCGGGGCTGGTGTGGGCTGTGTTGTCCAAGGGAAGGAACATGAAGGCGCCGCCTCTGCTCACGCACTGAAAAGAGGCGGCGCCTGACCGTTTCCGGCGTTCTCCATCGCACCGGCCCAGGCCGGACGAGCGGCACCCCGAGGCGTCGCCGGAGTCTCGCCCGGCCTGGTGCGGCCGCCGCGCCCTGGTGCCCTCCTCATCCGGTCCGCTCAGGCGTCCCTCGCGCCCTGGCCGGCCCTGGCGGTCGCGGCGGCGTGCTCGTCGGCGGTCATGCCGAGGTTGGGGTAGCTCTGGTGGAGGTCGTACTGGTCGTCGGCCCACCGCTGGTAGTCCCGCCGGACGGTGAGCTCGTCGGAGTCGATGATCCGGGCGATGTCGGCCCAGGTGGCCCCGGCCAGCAGCGCGTGATGGACGTGGGCGGGATGGCGTACGGTCCGCGCGATGCACTCCGCCAGCGCCAGCAGCTCGAGGTGCTCGGCCACGGTGAGCGCGGGCCGGTCGTCCGCGCCGTGCCGGGCGGGGTCATAGATCCCCCGGGTCACCAGCTCGACCCGGGCGCGAGCCGCCGCGTCCTTGGCGGCCAACGCGTCGTAGCGCTCCAGCTGCTGACTGACGGGCATGTCGAAGCGAGCGTCGCGCCAGGTCGTGATGGGCTCGGGCGTGGTCATGACGACTTCTCCAGGGATCTCGATAGATGTCGGGCTCCCAAGTACACACCCACTCCGGGCCGGCCGTGGCGGCGAGAATTGTCGGTGGCGTCCGGCATGGTGGTCCACGACCGAGACGGTCCTGCCGGCAGGAGTCTCGGGTTCACCGTTCGCGCGAGGACCTTCGGAAGGGCTTTCATGACAGCCGACCAGCCGCTCATCTGCGCCACCTGCCACGGCGTGATCGTCGCTGTGCCTGACAGCGCCTATACGCCCGCTCGCGGACGGCTGATCGTCACCAACGGCTACTGCCGCGGACAGTGCTCCGAGGTTGAGCCGGTGCGCGACGAACCTGCCGAGAGCGACCAGCCGGCGCCCGCGTCGCGATGATCGCCCGGCAGGTAACTTGCATTTCTAAGTTAGCATGTTAAGTTAGGGGTGTGGATCGAAATCTGAGCTTCGACCTGCACGTGCTCACCGCGCGTCTGGACCGGGCGGCCGACCGCATCCTGCGGGCCGAGCACCAGGTGTCCTACCGCCGTTTCCTGGCGCTGACCCTGGTCGGCAGGCTGGGGGCCTCGACGCAGCGGACGCTGGCCGAGTATCTCGGCGTGACCGAGCCCTCGGTCAGCCGCATGACCGCCGTCCTGGCCGCCGAAGGGCTCCTCGACGTGCGGCCCGACCCGGACGGCGGGCGTAAGCGACGGCTGAGCCTCACCGACAAGGGCAAGGAGCTCGTAGCCTCGGTCCAGCGGGGGTTCGAGGACCGCCTGGCCGCCCTCGTGGCTCACAGCGGCGTGCCGTACGAGGAGTACGCCGAGCACACCGCGCGACTGCTGCAGGCATTCGAGCGCTGGGAACAGGAGAAGTCCACATGACGACCGCAGCCTTACAGGCCGTCACTTCGGCCGACGGCACGCCGATCACCTACCGGACGACGGGCGCCGGGCCCGGCCTCATCGTGCTCGGTGGTGCGCTCCGCAGCGGCACGGACTACCTGCCGCTGGCCGGCGAGCTGGCCACCGCCTTCACCGTCCACCTCGTCGACCGGCGAGGACGCGGCGCCAGCGGCCCCCTCGGGCCGGGCTACAGCCTGGCGAAGGAAGTGGACGACCTGCGCGCCGTGCAGGCGGAGACCGGCGCCCGGCTGGCGTTCGGGCACAGCTACGGCGGGCTCGTCGTCCTGGAGACCGCGCGGGCGCATCCGGTCTTCGACCGCGTCGTGACCTATGAGCCGGGAGTGCCGTGCGCCCCCGTCCCCACCGCCTGGATGGCCCCCTACCGGGAACGGCTGGCCGCGGGGGATCCTCACGGCGCGTTCGTGCACTTCATCCGGGGCTCAGGCGGCGCGCCCGCCTTCATGGCCAGGATGCCCCACTGGTATCTGCGCATGGCTCTGCGCATCGGGTTCCGCGGCGCGGCCTGGCGGCGGATGCTCCCCCTGCTGGAGGCCAATGTGATGGAGCACGAGCAGATTGCGGCGCAGCAGGGCAGGCTCGCCGGGTTCGCCGCCGTGCGCGCCGAGGTGCTGGTCCTGTGCGGCGGCCGCACCGCGCCCGCGATGAGGGACGAGTTCGCGATCCTGCGTGACACCCTTCCGCACGCCACGCTGGAGACCCTGGACGGGCTCAACCATTTCGGCCCGGAGGGGAAGTCGGCCCACGTCGTGGCCCGGCGGGCGCTGGCGTTCCTGCAGTGAACGCTGCCCCGCCGGGAGTGTCCGGGTTTGGGCATACAGTGGGCGCTTGTGCTGTTCGGAAGATCGGCGGAGATCGCCGCCATCGATGATCTGATCTCCCGGGCCCGCGAGGGCGCGGGTGATGCCCTGGTGCTGCGTGGCGAGGCGGGGGTCGGCAAGACGGCCCTGCTCGACCTGGCGGCCTCCCGGGGCGGATCCATGCGGGTGCTCAGGACGACCGGCGTCGAGCCCGAGTCGGACCTGGCCTTCGCCGCTCTGCACCAGTTGCTGCGGCCGGTCGCCGGGCTGCTGGACGCGCTGCCGGGGCCGCAGCGCGAGGCGGTGCGCGGGGCGCTCGGGCTGGGCGGGGGCGCGTCCGGGGACCGGTTCCTGCTGTCGGCCGGGGTGCTGTCGCTGCTGGCCGAGGCCGCCGCGCCGGACGGGCTGGTCTGCGTGGTCGACGACTTCCAGTGGGTGGATCGGGCCTCGGCGGACGCGCTGCTGTTCGCCGCCAGGCGGCTGGCCACGGAGCGGATCGCGATGCTGCTGGCCGTGCGCGGGGACGCGCCGGTGAAGGGCGTGCCGCCGCTGCGGCTCGGCGGCCTGCCGGAGCCGGCGGCGGCCGAGCTGCTCGACGCCGCGATGCCGCCCGCCGTCAAGCGGGAGCTCGTGGCGGCGACCGGCGGCAACCCGCTGGCCCTGCGCGAGATCGTACGGCGGTTGAGCCCCGGACAGCTCGCGGGCCGTGAGCCGCTGCCCGACCCGCTGCCCGGTGGCGCGCAGTTGTTCGGTGAGCAGGTGGCCGCGCTGCCGGCGGACGCCCGGCTGGTGGCGCTGCTCGCGGCCGTGGAAAGCGACCTCGACCTGGTGCTGCGCGCCGCCGGGCGGATGGGCGCGGGCAGGGCGGCGCCGGCCGGGCCGGAGGCCCCCGGACGGGCGGCGGCGCACGAGTCGGCGGCTCCCGGAGGGGCGGCGGCGGGGCGGGCGGCGTTGCATGAGCTGGAGGTCGCCGGGCTGGTGCGGGTCGAGGGCGCGTCCGTACGTTTCCGCCATCCTCTCATCCGCTCGGCCGTGCACGAGGCCGCGGCGCCGGCGTCCCGCCGGGCGGCGCACGAGGCACTGGCCGGGCTGTCGCAAGGGGACCACCGCGCCTGGCACCTGGCGGCGGCCGCGCTCGGCCAGGACGAAAGCGTCGCCGCCGCGCTCACCGAGGCCGCCGTCCGGGCACGCGACCGCGGCGGGTACGGCGCCGCCGCCACCGCCCTGGCCAGGGCCGCCGAGCTGACCCCGGCGGCGCACACCCGGGCGGTCAGGCTCAAGGACGCCGCCGTGGCCGCCTGGCTCGGCGGCCGCCCGGGGCAGGCGGAGTCCCTGCTGGCCGAGGCCCGCGACCACGCGGGCGGGGACCACGCGCTGGAGATGGAGATCGCCCAGCTGCGTGGCAGGTTCGAGCTGAACTCCGGAAGCGCCGCCGAGGCGGTGCGGATCCTGACCACGGGCGACAACCTGGAGATGCTGGCCGACGCCGCCGAGGCGGCCTCGTACGTGGGCGACACCGCCTCCATCGTCGAGATCGGGCGGCGGGCGGCGGCCTTCCCCGAGGGGTTCCTGCGCGACGTGCTGGCCGGCATCGGCCTGATGCTCTCGGACGGCACCGGGCACGAGCTGCTCAGGCGGGCGCTGGGCAGGACCGGGGAGCTGACGGAGGCGGCCGGGTTCCTGTGGGCGACGGCGGCGGCCAGTTACCTGGGCGAGGCCGATCTGGCGGCCGACCTGGCCGCCCGGGCGGGCCGGGCGGCCAGGGTGTCGGGGATGGTGGGGCAGCTGCCCGTGGTGCTGGAGTTCGTGGCCACCGGCGAGCGGATCGCCGGGCGGCTGGCGGAGAGCCAGGCCCTGTCCGAGGAGGGGCTGGAGCTGGCCCGCGAGGCCGGGTACGCCAACACGGTGGCCGCGCATCTGGCCAACCTCGCGGTGCTGGCGGCGCTGCGGGGCGAGGAGGAGACGTGCCGCGGGCACGCCCAGGAGGCGCTGGCCATCGCGATCCCGCACCGGGTGGGCCTGCGCGCGGGCGTGGCCGCGTACGCGCTGGCCATGCTGGACCTGGGGATGGGCCGCTTCGCCGCGGCGCACGACCGGTTCACCGCGATCGCGGCCGCGGGCCCGGGGGCCGGGCACCCGACGGTGGTGTGGCGCTCGACGCCGGATCGCATCGAGGCCGCCGTGGGCGCGGGCGACCTGGAGGCGGCGCGGGCGGCGCTGGAGGCGTACGAGCGCTGGTCGGCGCAGGCAGCCACCCCGGAGTCACGCGCCCTGCTGACCCGCTGCCGCGCCCTGGCCGGCGCCGGCCAGGAGAAGGAGCTGGAGGAGGCGCTGCGGCTGCACGCGAACCCGTACGAGGCGGCCAGGACCGCGCTGCTCCTGGGCGAACGGCTGCGCCGCGCGCACCGGCCCGGCGAGGCGCGGCCGCATCTGCGGGCGGCGCTGGAGACGTTCCGTCGGGCGGGCGCGCAGCCGTGGGCGCGGCGCGCGCACGGCGAGCTGCGGGCGGCGGGCGAGAGCGCCGAGCCCGCCCGCGGCCCGGCGCTGGACGTGCTGACCCCCCAGGAGCTGCGCATCGCGGGCCTGGTCGCCGACGGCCTGTCCAGCAAGGAGATCGCCGCGCAGCTGTTCCTGAGCCCGCGGACGGTCGAGTATCACCTGTACAAGATCTATCCGAAGCTGGGCATCGGCTCCCGTACGGATCTGGCGCGGCTGGTAGTGCTGCAGAAGGCGCCCGTGGCCGAAGGCGACATGCTCTGAGTCCTGCCGGGTGATCCGGCGGGCGGGCTGCTCGGGCAGCTGATCGCGCTGGAGCGGCCGGAGCGCACGCGCGCGGTCAGGACGTGAGCCGCTCGCTCGGCACGACCAGGTACTGCCGCAGGTACAGGTCCCGGAAGCTCACCGGGCCGCGCGGGCCGGGCACCCGGTCGATGTTGATGCCAGTCTCCGGCAGGCGCAGCAGCTTGAAGCCGTCCAGGAGCCGGGTGGTGGAGTTCCAGAACACCCCGGAGCCGGCGTAGGCGTCGATGAACTGCGCGGCGGCGGCCGGATCCTCGGTCGCCACGGCAGCGGCCAGCCCGGAGGTCTCCTCGTTGGCGATCCGGGCCGCGTGCGGCGGGCCGTCGACGGCGTCGACGGTGACGGTGGCCGCGCGCTCCGGGTCCAGCGACCACTCGTATCCGCGCGGGTGGGCGTGCGGGGGAAGGGAAGCGCCGACGCCGAGGCGGTCCAGGACCGCGAGGACGCCCGGCAGCCGCTCGTCGTAGCAGGACCGGTCGATGAGCAGCAGGTTGAGCCGGTTGCACACGCCCAGCCGGTCGAGGCTGTCGGCGATGAGCCGGTGGACGGTGTCGTCGTCGGCGGCCGAGTGGATGTACAGGACGCCGCCCCCGTCGGCGTGCGCGAGGGTGCGCACGCCGTGCCGGGCGGCCTCGCGGCCGAGGTCGCGGGTGCTGTCGCCGCTGCCGCGCAGGATGACCAGCGGGATGAGCTCGGGCAGGGACACCAGCGCGTACGCCGCCGAGCGGTCCTCGCTGGGCACCAGCTGGACGGCGTCCGGGTCGAGACCGGCGTCGGCGAGGGCGGGTGCGATCACGTGCTCCACGATGGCCCGGGACGAGCGCAGCGCGGCCGAGCCGGTGCGCAGGACGCCCGCGTTGCGCGATTTGAGGAACTGGGAGGCGATGTCGAGGGTGACGTTGGGGCGTGCCTCGAAGTTCGCGCCGATGACGCCGACGGGCCGGCGGCGTTCCAGCAGGGTGAGGTGGTCGGGGCGCTCTTCGAGGACCTGGTCCCGAGGCTCGTGCGGCACGTCCGCCAGGATGTGGAGCTCCGCGGCCATGCCGTCCAGCCGTGCGCCGGTGAGGCGCAGGCGGTCCTGGAGGGCGGGTGACATCCCGGCGGAGACGGCTGCGGCGAGATCCTCCTCGTTGGCGGAGACGAGGGTGTCCCGTGCGGTGCGCAGCCGCTCGGCCATGCCGCGCAGCGCGGTGTCGATGCTCGCGTCCGTGGCGCGTTCGAGGGCCGGGCAGCTCTGCTTGGCCCGGATCGCGCAGGCGCGCACCGCGGTCTCGGTGGAGGGTGTCTGGCTGGTCAAGGGCGTCCTTTCGCCGGTGGGGCGCGGGAGCGAGGTGGAGACGATCGTAGCATTGTTCAACAATCCCCTTATTGAACGCCTACGAGGACCGGCCATCCGCCCTGCCGGGTGAAGGTCGCGGCGGTGGGCATGCGGAGTTCGAGCCGTTCTCCCCGGGATCTGGCCGGCAGGCGGAAGTCGCCGAGAAGGCGATCGCCGGGTTCTTGGGGATGACCATGGCTGAGCTGCCATCTCCCCCCACCAGCGGCGAGGGGGACACATGACCACGATCAGCTTCGATCACGCGACCACCGGTTACACCCTGACGCACGCGCGCTGCCCTACGCCGCCGAGCTGGCCTACAAGGACGGGACACGCTGGAGAACTGGCGCGCCGACGGGCAGTCGCTCTGGTTCACCGGGCACAGTCTCGGCGGCGCCCTGGCCATGCTGGCGGCGGCGCGCACGTACTTCGAGGACCCGAGCCTGCTCGCCGACGGCGTCTACACCTTCGGCCAGCCCCGCACCTGCTGCCCGACGCTGGCCGCCGCCTACGACGAGGCGTTCCGGGGCCGGATGTTCCGCTTCGTCAACAACAACGACGTCGTCGCCCAGCTCCCGCCCCCGCCGCTGTTCCAGCACGTGGCCGAGGAGCGCTACTTCGACGTCAAGGGCAGGCTACGGGGGAAGATGCCGGTGGCGGCGGGGCTGGCCGACCGGGCGAAGGGCCGCACCGCCGACCTGTTGGCGCCCGGCGGTGACGGGTTCCGCGACCACTTCATCAACGCCTACCTGGCGAACTTCGACGCCAACCTTCGCCGAGCCTCAGCCAGGGGATTGCGCATCGCGCAGCAGCAGGGCCGCCTGCACCCGGTTGGCGCAGTTCAGCTTGGCGAGGATGCGGCTGACGTAGGTCTTGACGCTCGCCTCGGTCATGTGGACGTGCCGGGCGACCTCGGCGTTGGACAGGCCCTGCGCCACCAGGGCGAGAATGTCGGCCTCGCGTGCCGTGAGCGCGGCCAGCCGGTCGGCGGCGTCGCGTTCGCGCTCGCCGGCGGCCGGTGCCGCCATGTCGAGCACCTGGCGCGCCACGGCCGGCGACAGGTACGCGTGCCCGGCGTGAGCGGCACGGACCGCCCCGATCAGCTCGTCCGGGGTGCACGTCTTCAGGACAAAGCCGGACACGCCCTGCCGTACCGCTCGCCGTACGTTGTCCTCGTCGCCGAAGGCAGTGAGGAGCACCACGCGCGGCCCCGTCAGCTCGGCCGCCGCGGCCAGGCCGTTCATCACCGGCATCGCGATGTCGAGGAGCGCGACGTCGATGCGGTGTCGTTGGGCGGCCCGCACCGCCTCGCGCCCGTCGCCTGCGACGGCCACCACCTCGATGTCCCCGGCCGATTCCAGGACGGTACGGATGCCGGCGGTGATGAGGGGTTCGTCGTCGGCGATCAACGTCCTGATCATGCGGCGGCCCCCGCGAGGGCCGGCACGAGCGGGAGCATCGCGACGATCCGGAACTCGCGCGCCTCCGCATGGACGCGCAGCAGGCCCCCGGCCGCGGCGACGCGTTCGGTCAGCCCGCGCAGGCCGCTCCCGCCGCCGGCAGAGGGCCGACGGTGGGGCGCCGGGTTCGCCACCGAGATCAGGAGGGCGTCGGGCTGCCAATCGAGCGACACGGTGATCGGCATGCCGGACGCGTGCTTGACCGCGTTGGTCAGCCCTTCCTGGACGACTCGGTACGCGGCGTGGGCGGCCCTCGGGTCGGTGAGCGGGACGGCCTCGCCGGACATTTCGAACACCACCGAGGCGCCCGCCGCCCGGGACCGGGTGACGAGGCCCTCGATCTCCTCCAGGCCGAGGACGTCATGGCCGCGCAGCGCGTTGACCACCTCGTGCAGCTCGGCAGCGGCGGCACGTGCGGTGTCGGCCAGGCCGCGCATCGCCCGCCGCTGCTCCGTGGGCAACTGGCCCACCTCCAGCGCGGCGGCCTGCACGGACACCAGGCTGAGCAGGTGACCGAGCGAGTCGTGCATGTCATGGGCGATGCGCAGCCGTTCGCGCAGCCGTTCCTGCTCGGCGACGAGGGCCCTCTCCCGGCGCAGGTGCTCGCGCTCCTGGGCCACGTACCGGCCGGCCAGCAGCGGCAGCGCGGTCAGCAGGGCGACGCGGGCCAAGGTGATCCAAGGGCCCTGCTCGCCGGGGGAGCGCTCCTCGGCCAGCAGGAGAACGCACACGTACGCGGTGAAGGCGCCTGCCGTCACGACGACGTCCCGGCGGGTGGAGATGCGCTGCCCGGCCTGGAAACCGGTGCAGGCGAGCAGGGCCAGCGAAGCGCCCGTGAGCACCGCCAGCGCCAGCGCCGCGAGGAAGGACGCGAACGGCCGGCGCTCCGCCGCCGTCATGGTGAGCGCGTACGCCGCCGCGTACGCGGCCAGCGCCGGCCCCTGCGTCCCGTCCATCCACAACAGCGCCGTGTCCGCGGCCACGACCGCGGCGACAAGCGCATACCTCGACATGAGTCCTCACCTTACTCATTGCCCACACTGTCAACTTCGCTCAGCGGCCGGCCGTCTTTCGATCCGGCACAATGTGGACCCACCACTTGAGGTTCCAGTGGGTGGAAGGTGCAGATTCGAGCCATGAGCAACGCAACGGACCTCTACACGATCGGGCAGCTGGCCCAGCGCACCGGGCTGCACCCGCGTACGATCCGGTTCTGGTCCGACAGCGGTATCGTCCCCCCGGCCCGGCGGTCGGACGGGGGATATCGGCTCTATGACGCCGAGGCCGTCGCACGGCTGGACCTCGTCCGGACGCTCCGCGAGCTCGGGCTCGGTCTTGACGCCGTCCAGCAGATCGTGGAGAGGCGGGCCACGCTGAGGGACCTGGCGGAGACACACGTCAAAGCGCTCGACGTGGAGATCCGCACCTTGAAGGTACGGCGTGCCGTCCTGCGTGTGCTCGCCCGACGTGACAACAGCGCCGAGGAGATCGCCTTGATGCACGCACTGGCCCGACTGTCGGCACGCGAACGCCGGCAGATCATCGACGAATTCGTCGCCACCGCCTTCGCCGACGTCGTCGACGAGGACGCCGCCCTCGTCGCGGGATGGATGGGCGACCTCCCGCCCGAGCTCCCCGAAGACCCGACGTCCGAGCAGGTGGATGCCTGGGTGGAACTGGCCGGGCTGGTCACCGACGAGAACTTCCGGCGAACGGTCCGGGAGATGGTCCTGAGCGGCAAGGAGGACAACCGGCTCGAGTACGGCCTCAACCTCCGGCCCCTGGTCCTCGAGCACGCGGCCGGTGCCCTCGCAAGAGGAATCGCGCCGGAGTCACCCCTGGCTAGCGCGACTCTGGACCGGATCATCCCCGCCGACCTTCCCACCGGGGAAACCGTCCTCCTGATCAACTGGCTGGACCTGGTCGCCGAGCCCAGGGTGGAGCGGTACTGGCAGCTGCTGGACCTCCTCAAGGGCCTGCCTCCGGCCCCCACCGGCGGTGCCGGCCTTCCAATGGCTGCTCGCCGCGCTGCGCGCCCACCGCCAGTGACCTTTCCGGTGTTGCGGCGGTCAGAGCTCCGGCCTCGTGCGCGCCACGTCATCGCTCAGCCCGCTGAAGACCGTCAGGAGGGAAGCGACGATCTCGATCTCCATCGGGCCGATCAGTCGGATCCAGGCGAGTTCGGGCAGGCCGGGATGGCGGCGGACGCGCTCGAACCCGTCAGGCCAAGCGGCCGGCGGGGCCGGGAGGTACAGATGGTCATGCAAGCGAGATGCGACACCAGGCCGTGGTCAGGCACGCTCCACCCGCAAGGACGTGCGGGTGGAGCCTGCTGACTCGGGCGCCGGCGCTTGTATCTTGGGGCGATGTATCCCCCGATCGAGCCCTACGACCACGGGCACCTCGACACCGGTGACGGCCACCTCATCTACTGGGAGGTCTGCGGCAACCCCGAGGGCAAGCCCGCGCTCGTCGTCCATGGCGGTCCTGGCGGGGGCTGCACGCCTGGTCAACGCCGCGGCTTTGACCCCGAGCGCTACCGCATCATCTTGTTCGATCAGCGCAACTGCGGTCGGAGCCTGCCGCACGCCAGCGACCCGGCCGTCGATCTGAGCACCAACACCACCCAGCACCTGGTCGCTGACATGGAACGGTTGCGCGAGCATCTCGGTGTCGACCGGTGGCTGCTCTATGGCGGGTCGTGGGGATCCACGCTGATGCTTGCTTACGCCGAGGCCCACCCGGCGCGGGTGTCGGAGATGGTCATCTGCGGCGTCACCATGACCCGCCGCTCTGAGATCGACTGGCTCTACCGCGGTGTGGGTCGCTTCTTTCCCGAGCCGTGGCAGCGCTTCCGCGAGGGCGTCCCCGAGGCCGAACGCGACGGTGACCTGCTGGCCGCCTACGCGCGGCTCATGTCCGACCCCGACCCCGCCGTACGCGCCAAGGCCACTCACGACTGGGCGGCCTGGGAGGACGCGGTGATCTCCCTGGAGGTCAACGGCAAACCGAACGCCTACAGCGACCGGCCAGGGGCCGATTTGCTGGCCTTCACCCGCATCTGCGCCCACTATTTCTCCAACGCCGCCTGGCTGGAGGAAGGCATCTTGCTGCGCAATGCACACAAGCTGGCCGGCATCCCCGGCGTGCTCATCCACGGCCGCTTCGACCTGGGCTGTCCGTTGGAGAACGCCTGGCAATTGGCCCAGGCCTGGCCCGGCGCACGGCTCGTCGTGGTGGACGACTCGGGGCATACCGGCAGCAGCACGATGGCGAAGGCCGTTCCCGCCGCCTTGGATGCTTTCGCGAGCTGAGTCAGGCCTGGCTCGCTGGTCAGCAAGAACAACCCGCACACAACGTTACGCCAGAACCCGCCGGCCGCTGACGTGGACGCAGTGGCGCGCCGAGCGCGGTCAGCAGCGCGGTGTAGAAGCGGGCCACTCGGCGGCGGGCAGCCGGGCTACCGGCCGGACACTGTCATGCAGGTGGGACAGATCCTCTTCCGGCCCCGGCTCCAGTTCCACCTCCCGGCCGTCCTCGGCAGCCCAGTCCAGGATCTGCCGCACCTCTTCGCGGATGCTTTGCGCCACTCTGATGCCCTTCGGAGGAGAGCCCGCGGTCTGCAGATGCCTGGAGCGTTCAGCGTCCTCGGCGCGTGTAGGCGCGGAGTGACAGCGGGACGAAGATCACCAGCAGCGCGGCCGACCAGAGCAGGACGGCGGTCACCGGATGCGCGAGTGGCCAGGCCACGTTTCCGGACGGGGCGCCCGGGTTGCCGAACAGCTCTCGTGAGGCGGCGGTGAGCGCGCTCACCGGGTTCCAGTCGGCCAGGAAGCGCAGCCAGCCCGGCATGCCGCCGGTCGGGACGAACGCGTTCGACAGCATCGTGAACGGCAGGCCCAGCGGCACCATCGCGTCGGCGACCTGGTCGTTCTTCACCGCCAGGCCCACATAGACGCCCACCCAGCTCAGCGCGTACCGCAGCACGATCATCAGCAGGAACGCCTGGGCCGTGGGAATCAGGCCGCGGTGCGGCTGCCAGCCCACCAGCAGGCCCGTGCCCACCATGATGGCCAGCATCAGCAGGCCGGTCAGCAGGTCGGCGCCGGTCTGCCCGAACGGCACCGCCAAGCGCGCCATCGGCATGGAGCGGAACCGGTCCATCACACCGCGGGAGGCGTCGGTGGCCATCCGCGTCATGACCCCCAACCACGCGGAGAAGGTCACCATCGCGAACAGGCCGGGCATGAGGTACTCGCGGTAGTCGCCGCCGTCCGGCACCTGGATCGCGCTGCCGAAGACGTACCCGAACAGCACCACCATGACGGCCGGGAAGATCAGCGCCGCGACGAGTTCGCCCGGAGCGTGTCGCAGTCGTCCCAGCTCGCGGCCGACCAGGGTCAGCCCGTCGGTGAACGTCCAGCGCAGGCGGCCACTCATGAGCTCGGTCATCGGACACGCTCCTTCTGGTCGGTGAGGCGCAGGAACACCTCGTCGAGGGTGGGGCGGCGCAGCCGCACGTCGGCCGCGGCGACCCCGGCGCGGTCGAGCTCGCGCACGATGTCGGCGAGCCGGAAGCCGCCCCCCGGCAGGGCGACGCTGAGCCGGTCGGCGCCGGTCATCGTGGGATCGGTCCTGGCCAGGGCTTTCAGCACGGTCGCCGCCGGACGCAGCGCGGCGGGGTCTTCCAGGACGACGTCGAGGCGGTCGCCGATCATGGCCTTCAGCTCGTCGGGTGTGCCCGTGGCGATCACCTGTCCGTGGTCGACGACGGCGATGTCGTCGGCCAGCTGGTCGGCCTCGTCCAGGTACTGCGTGGTGAGCAGCACCGTGGTGCCGTCCGCCACCAGCTCGCGGACGTTGTCCCAGATCTCGCCGCGGCTGCGCGGATCCAGGCCGGTGGTCGGCTCGTCCAGGAAGAGCACCTCGGGGCGCAGGATGAGGCTGGTGATCAGGTCGAGGCGGCGCCGCATGCCGCCGGAGTAGCCGGTGACCTGCCGATCTGCGGCGTCCATCAGGCCGAAGCGTTCGAGCAGCTCGTCGGCCCGCCGGTGCGCCTCGCGCCGGGACAGGTGGGACAGGCGCCCGAACATGCGCAGGTTGCCACGGCCGGTGAGCTTCTCGTCCACGGCGGCGTACTGGCCCGCGAGCCCGATCCTGGCGCGCACCTTGCCGGCCTCGCGGACGACGTCGTATCCGGCGATGCGGGCGTGCCCGGCATCGGGATCGGACAAGGTCGCCAGGACGCGCACCGCGGTCGTCTTCCCGGCGCCGTTGGGCCCCAGCACGCCGCAGACGGTTCCTCTCGGCACGCTCAGGTCCAGCCCCCGCAGCGCATGGGTGTCGCCGAAGGACTTGTGCAGCCCTTCGGCGACCACGATCGGATCAGGCATGACCCCTCCACTGGGTACGTTGTACGCGGTTACGGCGGTCACGCTAAACCACTGGGTACTATGTACGCAACAAGGAGGTGGAACGGTGACGGACGCCGAGTACGTGAACATCTGGATGCGGCCCGAGCGCCCCGCCCGCGGGCCGAAGCCGGCCTACAGCCGCGCGCAGATCACCGAGGCGGCCGTCCGGATCGCCGACGCCGAGGGGCTGGAGGCCGCCACCATGCGGCGGATCGCCGCCGAGATCGGCGCCGGCGCGATGTCCCTCTACCGGTACGTCCCGAGCCGCGACAACCTGGTCGAGCTCATGACCGACCAGCTGATGGGCGAGATCGACGTCACGGGCATGCCCTCGGGCGACTGGCGCGCCGACCTGACCCGCTATGCCGACGGGCTGCGGGCCATGTGGCTGAGGCACCCGTGGATCGCCACCGTGCAACGGTCACTCCCCAGCTTCGGCCCCAACCAGCTGCTCTTGATCGAACGGCTGATGGGAGTGCTCGACGCCTTCGTGCCCATCGACGAGAACCTCGGCTTCGTGGCCATGCTGAACAGCTACATCGAGGGCACCGTCCGCGAGCAGATCGGCTCGGCCGGGGAAGTCCGCCGCAGCGGGCTCAGCGAGTCGGAGTGGATGGCGCGGAGCGGCCCGTACGTCGACCAGCTGGTGAAGAGCGGGGAATATCCGATCTTCACCAAGATCGTGATGGAGGCGCGCCAGCCGCACCTGAGCCGCGACGACCAGTTCCGGCACGGGCTCCAGCGCGTCCTCGACTGCATCGCCACGGCCCTCCCGTCAACGGCCGAGTCTCGACCCTCCGAGAGGGCACCAAGGGCGAAATAGACCTACAAACATGCCCAAATTCCCACCGAAAAGGCACGGCGGCGGCCGGGGTGGCCGCCTGCCCTGCTCGCGCCGGCCCCGACCGCCGCCTGCTGCGTGTCTGCGACCCGTTCCGGCCGCACCGAGCCGGACATGCGGGCCTTGAGCGTCGGCCGGATGGCGGCATGAGCACAGCAACCAAGATCGAGTGAACCGAGACCACCTGGAATCCGACGACCGGGTGTGACCGGATCCCGCCGGGCTGCGACCACTGTTAGGCGTTGACGCTCGCCAAGCGGCTGGGAGGCGATGGGGCACCTCAAGTACCAGCGTGACGGAGCCCCGCGGACCAGCGGCCCCGGGTTCGGGGTCAGCGTGGTATGAGGACGCTCTGGTCGAGCCGTTGCGGAGGGGGAGTTCAAAGGGCCTCCGTCGGCGTGCCGCTGGGCGTAGCCTGGTGCCGCCTGATCCGGTTCGTGGTCACATGCGGGCGCGTGTTCGGCCCAACGGCGCTTTAGGTCGCCACCCGCACGGCGGCCGGTGTCGGCTGGTTGGGGCGGTGCGGGTCCTGGACTAGGACTGGCGGGCGAGGGCAGGGCGCCGATCTGGACCGTCGAGGAGGACACGGACAGGGTGCCTGTGCCCGATGCGGACCGGCGAGACGGGCGAGAGCGTGGTGCCTATGGTCGATGTGGACCGGCGAGGCGTTCGGACAGGAACTCGCGCTCGGCGTCGTTTGCGGTCAACTCCAGCGCCTGTCGGTAGGCGATCGAGGCCTCCTCCCAGCGGCCCAGCCGATGCAGCAGATCCGCCTTGATCGCCGGCAGGTACTGGTATCTTTCGAGCCGGCCGTCCTTCTCCAACCTCGCGACCTCTTCCAGCGCCCGCGCCGGCCCGGAGACCATCGACAGCGCCACCGTACGGTTCAACGCCACCACCGGTGACGGCCACACCGACAGCAGTTCGTCGTACAGGGTCACGATCTGCGGCCAGTCGGTCTGGTCGTAGGACGGTGCCTCGGCGTAGAGGGAGGCGATCGCGGCCTGCAGGACATAGCGGCCCGGTCGCCCGCCGCGCAGCCCGTCCACGATCAGGTCGTGCGCCTCGGACATCGCCGAACGGTCCCAGAGCGATCGATCCTGGTCCTCCAGCCGCAGCAAGCGACCGTCGGCATCGACCCGGGTGGCGCGCCGGGCATCGGTGACCAGCAGCAGAGCGAGCAGCCCCCGCACCTCCCGCTCGTCGGGCATCAGCTCCCGCAGCATCCGGGCCAGCCGCAACGACTGGTCCACCAGGTCCGTACGCACCAGCGACGCGCCGGACGGCGCGGTATGCCCGGCGGTGAACAGCAGATGGATCACGCCGAGCACCGCGCGCAGCCGATCAGGCAGCTCAGCCTGTTCCGGCAGCCGGAAGGGGATCCGCGTGGCCGAGATCTTCTTCTTCGCCCGGGTCATCCGGGCAGCCATCGTCGGCTCCGACACCAGAAGCGCCCGGGCGACATCGGCGGTCGTCACCCCGCACACCAGCCGCAGCGTGAGTGCCAGCTGCGCCTCCTGCGCCAACGCCGGGTGGCAGCACATGAAGATCAGTCTCAGCCGCTCGTCCGGCACCACGTCCCCCGGCTCGACGGCGGCCGGTTCGTCGATGGCCACCTCGTCCTCCGTCTCCCCGGGCTCCACCAGCAGCGGGAGTTTCGAGCGGAACCTCTGCTCGCGCCGCACCGAGTCCATCGCGCGGCGCCTGGCCGCGGTGATGAGCCACGCCTCCGGGTGGTTCGGGATCCCATCGCGGAACCAGCTCGCCAGGGCCGCGGCATACGCCTCCTGTACGCACTCCTCGGCCAGGTCCAGGTCGCGCGCGACGCGCGCCGTCGCGGCGAGCACCAGGGCCCACCCGCGACGGTGCGCGTCCGCGACCGCCGATTGGACGTCTGCCGGAGACGTCATGCCGTAGCGGGCCGATCCGCGACGAAGCCGCCTTCGACGGGCCGCACCTCGACCCCGCCGCCCTGCTGGGTGGCGGGATTGGTGCGAGCGATCTTCAGAGCGGCGTCCAGGTCGGGCGCCTCGATGATGGCGAATCCCGCGATGACCTCCTTGGCATCGACGAACGGGCCGTCCGTCACCACGTCGCCGCGGATCGAGGTCGCCGTGTCGGCGGCGGGCTGCAGCGCGAATGCCGCGACCAGCGCGCCGGACTTCACCATGTCCTCGAAGTTCCGGTCATGGGCCTCCCGTGCTCCGGGAACGACCTCGGCCTCGTCGACGTGGGACTTCGCGTAGATGAGGATCGCGTACTGAGCCATGGTGACCGTCCTTCCGGGTGCATGTTCTGGCTTACACCCTTATGTCGAACGATCGGCCCGGATTCGACAGCCCTCTGCGAAATCTTGTCGGCCGCTTCACCGTACGGGCGAGTCCGTCTTGCTCGTGGGGAACTCTTCGACGCCGAGCACCCTCAGCAGCTCCAGCCGCTCGCGGGTCTCGGCGTCCGCCGGAGTGAGCACCAGCAGCTGCTGCCCCTGGTCGGGGGTGACCAGGGTCTCGCAGTCCATCGTCAGCCTGCCCACTCGCGGGTGGAGCATGGTCTTGCGGTCGGCGCGCCGGACCGCCACCTCGTGCTCGGCCCAGAACCGCCGGAAGTCGGCGCTCGCGGCCTGCAACCGGTCGACGAGCCCGGCGACCGTGGGGTCGCCGGACCGGCGGCCGGCGACCGCGCGCAGGTCGGCCACATGCTGACGGGCCCGATGCTCCTGATCCTCGGGCGGGCAAACGGCGCGGGCGGCGGGGTCGGTGAACCAGCGGTACACGATGTAGCGCCGGTCGCCGGAGAAGCCGGTGTGCTCGCCCGACAGCAGGACGGACGCCCGGTTCTGGGCGAGGACCTCGCCGAGGTCCGACAGCACCAGGGCCGGGGTGTCGCCGAGCAGGTCGAGCATGCGCATCAGACCGGCGCGGGCCAGGCGGGCCACCCCGTCGGCGGGCGGGGGCCGGTGGCCGGCCAGGTGGAACAGGTGGTCGCGCTCGTCGTCGGACAAGCGCAACGCCCGGGCCAGCGCGCCGAGCAGCTGGGCCGAGGGCTGACTGCTGCGGCCCTGCTCAAGGCGTACGACATAGTCCACCGACATGCCGGCGAGCATCGCCACCTCTTCCCGGCGCAGGCCGACGGTGCGGCGGCGAGGGCCGTCGGCGAGGCCCACCTCGGCCGGACGGATCGCCTCGCGGCGGCGGCGCAGGAAGTCGGCGAGCTGGTCACGTTGCATGGCTTCATACTGCCTGGCGGCCGGAGAGCCGAGCCAGGGAGCGGCTCTCCCATGATGAGTCGTTCACAGTCGTGCCGAATTTGCAGAGCTGTCAGAACCCCTCGTTCTACCTGGGGTAACGCCAGTCCGCCGGGGCTCGACGTATGCCACTGCGTGCCAGTCGTGGTCTGCGAGTGCCGCCGTGTGCGCAACGTTCTTGCCCTCCGGATCCGCCTCTCAGGCAAGCATCGCGCGGTGACGGCGGCGGCCCACGTGGGCCGCCCACGACAGCCCCGGCGCGGCACACCGGACGGTGCCGCGCCTGTGGGGGCGGGCCCGCACGCACAGTTGTACGCTGCACGTCCCTCAGGCGGCACTCCGCGCATCACCCGGCGGCGGGACCACCGTTGTGTCGGACCTGCCTGACCTCGTCAGCCAGCCGTCGCGGGCCGCTCATCGCCGCCGCGGTGCCGCGAGACGTGCGCCGGGCCGGCTCGCAGCAGGAGTGGCTGCGAACCCTGAAGGAAGCCCCCAAAACTCCGCTGCGATGGCTACGCCAACCTGACGCCGATCGCGAAGCTGATCGCGTGGGCGGCGGACTGGTCCACAATGTGCTCCCGGCCGACGATCACGCGGCTGGTCGAGGTAACCGGCCTGTCGCAGGCGACCGTGCCGCAGTGGGTGCGCTGGCTGCGCGTCCAGGGCTGGCTTGGTCCGGTCGAGGAGGGCTCGACCTGCCGGTTCCGGCAGGGGACGGTGCTGCCGGACTTTCCGGGGTTGTCGATTGGCGCGCGTATGACAAGCTGGGCTGCAACCGTCCCCCAGGTGCCTGAGCAGGATGGCGTTGTATGCGGCCCATAGTCCCAGGCAGACGCTGACACCGGCCGGGCGCGCGACCTGAGCGGCCGCCGGGGCGGCGCCCGTGGTGGCCGAGGCCGGTGAGATGGTGGTCGCCATAGCCGCCGCTAGCACGGTCGCCGTCGCCAGGGCTCGCGTCGAAAACTTCCGGGACTTTCGTGCTGTCTGCATCGAGTCTCCCTATGAGTTCGCCAGAGCGATTGCAGTCAGACTCACAAAGCGCAGTCGCCGTCACCAGGACATGCGCCGGTCATTTCCCGGCCTTTCATGCTGTCTGCGTCCCTTGCTGTCGCTTCCCCTTGGGCAGCGGGCACGGCGAATCAGCGCTGATCGTCCCTCGCAGGCAGGCAGACAGGCAGGCATGACGTCGGGCGGGCGTCTGCGAGGTCGGTCAGGGCCTGCTGTTCGGCGGAGTCAATGGATAGCTCCCAGCGGATCTTGAGCGTGGTCCACTCGGCGGCATACCGGCGGCGCGCTGGCTCGTACGGCGGCTGCCGGGTGGAGAAAACCTGATCGGCCTCGCAGACGAGGGCCCGACAGGCACCTCACCATGGTGGAGCGTTCTTCCCGATCGGTGCAAGCGGTGGGTGACCCTTCAATCGAGCGGCAGGGCGTGCCGTCCGGCAACCTGGCGGATCTCCTCCAGCGGGTACGGCGTCTTCCTGCTCTCACTCTGCAGCCCGTGGTAGAAGTCGTTCAGCACGGTGGCCAGCGGGCTGTGCCGCGACAGCAGGGCCGCGACCCCGCCGGGCACGCCGGCCGGCTGCTCTCCCGCCGCCCATCCCCGCACCAGTTCGCGACGCCGCGGCCAGTCAGCGCCGTGGAAGGCGCCGGCCAGCCAGTTAACCAGGAACGTCAGCGTGTAGGTGCGGTCGAAGGTGAGGTGCCGGCGATAGAAGGCCTGTTCCTCCTCCGACAGGTCGAACCGGGTCGACACGGCCAGCCCGAAGTCGGTCAGGTAGAAGCGGTGCCCGTCGGTGAGGATGTTCTCGAAATGCGCGTCGAAGTGCAGCAGGCCGCCCGCGTTCATGAAGGCCACGGCCTCGCGCAGCCCCTGGTCCACCAGGGCGCAGGCGCGGTCGGCGTCGCCCGCGCGCACCCGCTCGTCCAGCCACTGGCGCAGGTTGCAGGGAAAGTACTCCAGGAAGAGCGTCAGGCTCGCCGGAGCCCCTGCCAGTGCCTCGATGCGGCGGCGCACGCCGGGCGCGCCCTCCCAGAAGGTGACCGCCCGATCGATGTCGGCCAGCCCTGCGTACAGCGGGGCGGGCTCGGCGTCGGGCAGCACTCGCCAGTGATAGAGCACCGGGAAGCCGGGAAATCGGCCGGTCAGCACCCACTCGGTGGTCATCGTGTGCGCGGCCAGCTCGCGCCAGGCGCCGAAGCCGGGCGAACCGATGCCGTAATGGCAGAAGGGCGGCAACCCGAACAGGTCGGCCGTCGAGTGCGGATGGCGCAGTTCGGGCTCGGTGAGGGGCACGCGTTTGACGAAGACCGAGGTGCCGCCGACCTCGAGCCGCGCGGACGCTCCGCCGATGCCGGTGCCGAGGGGCACGGCCGCGCGCTCCAGCAGCTCGGCCAGTTGCCGGTCGTCGTAGCGGGCCAGGGCCGTGGAAACGTCACGGTGGGTGGTCAGCCGCGTGTCCGTCATCGTGATCACTTTACCGGCCGATGACGGCCGCTCTTACCTGGCGGCCACCCGGCCGCACTGCTTGCCGAGCTCGGCGAGCTGGTCGTCGACCTCTTGGCGGTCCTTCGCCCCGAGGCGTTGACCCTCCTGACCGCTGCGCGCCGGGCCCTGGAAGGCCACATCGTGTGGCCATGCTGCTGACGATCTACGCCAAGTGCATCGACGGCGGGCCCGACGTCGCCGGCCGACGCATTGCAGGTCACAGCACCCTCCGGATGCCAGGGAGCGGCTCTCCCATGATGAACGCTCCGCTTCCGCCCGTCCCGGCTCGGGCGCAAGGTTGGGGACGACATCGAGAACGAGGGAGAACGTGATGCAGAGTCGAACCCTGGGCCGCACCGGACCGGCCGTTTCCGCGCTGGGCCTGGGCGCGATGGGCATGTCGGGTGCTTACGGCGCGGCCGACCGCGCGGAGAGCATCGCCACCGTGCGCGCCGCGCTGGAGAGCGGTGTCACGCTGATCGACACCGGCGACTTCTACGCCATGGGCCACAACGAGCTGCTGCTCGCCGAGGCGCTGCGCGACAGGGATCGCGACAGCTACAGGCTGAGCGTCAAGTTCGGCATGCTGCGGGGGCCGGGCCACGAGTTCGGCGGGCATGACAGCCGTCCCGAGGCGGTGAAGAACTTCCTGGCCTACTCGCTGACCCGGTTGGGCACCGACCACATCGACATCTACCGTCCCGCCCGGCTGGACCCGGCGGTGCCGATCGAGGAGACGGTGGGCGCGATCAAGGAGATGATCGACGCCGGATACGTACGGCACATCGGCCTGTCGGAGGTCGACGCGGCGACGATCCGGCGGGCGCACGCCGTGCACCCGATCGCCGACCTGCAGATCGAGTACTCGCTGATCTCCCGCGCGGTGGAGGCGGACGTTCTGCCCACGCTGCGGGAGCTCGGCATCGGCCTGACCGCGTACGGCGTCCTCGGCCGCGGCCTCATCTCCGGGCACTGGACCGCCGGTCACACCGCCGGCCCCGGCGACAACCGCGGCTTCAGCCCGCGCTTCTCCAGCGGGAACGTGGAACACAACCTCGCCCTGGTGGACGCTCTCCGCCGGGTCGCCGAGGCGAAGGGGTGCACGGTCGCCCAGTTGGCCATCGCCTGGGTGGCCGCGCAGGGAGAGGACATCGTGCCGCTGGCCGGCGCTCGCACGCGCGAGCGGCTGGCCGAGGCGCTGCCCGCGATGGAGCTGGACCTCACCGCGGACGACCTCGCCGAAATCGAGAAGGCGGTGCCGCCGGGCGCGGCCCGCGGCGACCGGTACCCGCCCGTGTTCATGTCCGACCTCGGCGTGGGCAACTGAGTCACGAGCAGCTGGGCGGCTCCAACCGGGCGGCCGTTCGCTCGGCCTTCGGCTGCGCCGCCGTCTCCTGGGAGCCGAGGAGCGCGCGGGTGAGTGCCTGGCCGTCGCCCGCCATCGCCTGCAGCGCCGTGTCGAAATGATCATCGGTGAGCGCCCGCTCATCGGAGCGCAACGCGACCAGGATGACCCGGCGCAGCAGTTCTTTGATGAACGACGCCGTGACGCCCTCAGTGGCGGCGACCACCTTGGTGGTGTCGGCGACGATGGGCCGGTTGCGGGCGTACAGGCGGACAAGGCGCTCACGGGCCGCGGCGTCAGGCGGCGGCACCTCCACCGCGAGGTCCACCCGGCCGGGCCTCTGCACCAGGGCCTTTTCCAGGGTCTCCACCCGGTTGGTGGTCAGGACGAACGTCACGTCCACGTCGCCGTTGATCCCGTCCATGGCGTCCAGCAGGGAGAACAGCAGCGGGCTGGTCTCGTGGTGGCTGCGGTCCTCGGCGATCAGGTCGACGTCCTCGACGACCACGATGGACGGTTGCAGCTTGCGCGCCACCGCCACCGCGTAGTCGATCTTGCGCATGGCGGGCCCGGTCATCAGCACCGCCGTGTGCTCGCGCAGCCGTCCGATGAGGTAGCGCGTGGTGTGGGTCTTGCCGGTGCCCGGCGGTCCGTACAGCAGCAGGCCCCGGCGCAGGTGCTGGCCGGCCTCGGTGAGGAGGTCGGCGTGCTCGGCGATGCCCACGACGTGCTCCTCGATGGCCTCCAGCCGCCCTTTCGGCAGGACCACCTCCTCGGGATCCAGCTCGGGGCGGGGCAGGAAGGTGAGCAACTCGTTCTCCCTGTGCTCGCTGAACCCGAAGCTGAGCACCTGGCCGCGGAACGGGTCGTTGTCCTGCTTGAGCCGGTTCACCTCGTCGCGTACGGTGGTCGCCGCGTCCCGCCGGGGCGCCAGGACGGTCAGCAGGCTGTGGCCGTCGAAGTCGTCCTTGCTGCTCAGCCCGATGATCACCGGGGTGCCGTCGGGCGCGGCCGTGGCGACCAGGCCGAGCTGCACGACCTCGATCGTGGTGTCGGGCCCGATCGGGGCCGTGCCGTAGTCGGGGCGGCCGAGCATGCGGCTGCCCTCACGCATCGCCGCGAGCAGCATGTTGATGATGCTCTCCCAGCGCCGCTCGCCGCCCACGATGCCGAACCACTGCGCGCCGTGGGAATGCGCGTCCAGGTAGAGGTCGGCGGCGGTCTGCAGCGCGGCGTGCTCGTAGAGCCGGTACTTCTCCTCCACGACGACCACGTCGCCGAGTGGACAGCCGAGGTGCTGGGTCACCTTGGCGACCAGCGGAGAGGTGGCGTTGGCCTCGCCGATCCGCTCGGCCACCACGGTGTAGACCTGCCGCAGGCTCTCGGCGAGCGCTCGAGCGTCGGTGAGTTCGATGTCGGTCACACCGTCCATCATCGCGACCAAGGCGGACGAATGCGCCCGAATAAATCGCCGGGACCGGCGGATGGCCAGGGGGTTCGGCGGCGGCCGTCGGCGAGGGTCTCGCCGCCGCGGGCTGAACGCGACCGCCCTGAGCCAGGTCGGCAGAGGTTCCGGCGGCGATCAGGCCTGCTGAGGGGTCGTGTCAGCGGCCGTGTCAGCACGACGACGGCCTGATATCAGGGCGGTCGGCGATCGTGGACACCATGAACGGCTCAGCCATGGCGGCCTCGGGGCTGCGCGAGGCACCCGAAGCCAAGACCGTGCTCAAGGGCTGACGAGAGGAATGACCATGGAACACACCATCACCGCGATGCCGACCGCGCGTCAGGCCGGCTGTCCCTTTGACCCGCCCAAGGAGCTGATCCAGGCCCGCGAGAGCAGCCCGATCAGCCGCTTGCCCTTCCCCGACGGGCACCAGGGCTGGCTGGTCACCGGCTACGACCTGACCCGGGCGGTCCTGGCCGACCGCCGGTTCAGCTCACGCAAAGAGCTCATGCGCCACCACCCGCTGATCGACTACAGCGAATACGGCGACATCGAGCTCCCTCCGGCCCCGCCCGGCGAGTTCCTCCTCATGGACGAGCCGCGGCACAGCCGCTATCGCAAACCGCTGGTGGGCAAGTTCACCGTCCGGCGGATGCGGCTGCTCACCGAGCGCGTCGAGCAGGTCACCGCCGAGCACCTGGACGCCATGGAGAAGGCCGGACCGTCGGCGGACCTGGTGACCGCGTTCGCCAAGCCCATCCCCGCCGTCATCATCTGTGAGCTGCTGGGCGTGCCCTACGAGGACCGGAACTCCTTCCAGGACAACATCGACAAGTTCCTCGGCGGAGAGGTCAGTGACGAGGAGCTGATCGCCGCCTACACCGCCACCCAGACCTACCTCGCGCAGCTGGTGGCCGCCAAGCGCGCCAACCCCACCGACGACGTGCTCAGCGACCTCATGGACAGCGATCTGACCGACGAGGAGCTGCAGGGGATGGCCCTGATCCTGCTGTCGGCCGGGTTCGACACCACCGCGAACATGCTGGCGCTGGGCACCTTCGCGCTGCTGCAGAACCCGGAGCAGCCGGCCGCGCTGCGCGCCGATCCCGCGCTCGCCGAACCGGCCGTGGAGGAGCTGCTGCGGTATCTGAGCGTCGCCAAGCAGTTCGCGAGGGTCGCGCTGGAGGACGTCGAGCTGGGCGGCCAGACCATCGAGGCCGGCTCGACGCTCATCCTCTCGCTCGCCACCGCCAACCGCGACCCCGAGCGCTTCCCGGACCCGCACAAGCTCGACGTACGCCGGCAGGACGGCGGCCACCTGGCCTTCAGCCATGGCATCCACCAGTGCCTGGGCCAGCAGCTGGCCCGCGTCGAGCTGCGCGTCGCGCTCCCCGCGCTGCTCAACCGCTTCCCCACGCTGCGCCTGGCCGTACCGGCTGAGGAGGTCAGCCTGCGCCCGGAGACCGCCGACATCTACGGCGTCAAGAGCCTCCCGGTCACCTGGGACGTGTGACCGCCGGCCGGTGACGGAGGAGGGCGCGTACAGGCGCCCCCCGCTCGCCGGCGACACCGTGCCGTACGATCCCGCCCTTCGGCGCCGCTCGGGCCGGCTCTCACGAGCGTCGCCCGGACTCGGTGGCGGCCCAGGTGAAAATGCCCTTCGCCATGAGGGACAGTTCGCCGGCCGCCCTGGCGGAGAAGACCTCCGCGCGTACGCGATGCACCCCCGCGTCCTCCGGAGCCGCAAGGGCGGCCATTTCCGCCAAATGACCGGCCAGTCGCTCGTCGCCTTCGGAAAGGGCCTTGAGGGCCGCGTCCGCGAGGGCCTGCGCCCCGCCCGCCAGCTCCGCGACCGATTTCGCCAGCACCGCCTCGGGAGCGGGCTTCAGGTGGGCCGGGTTGCCGTCGTACCAGCCGCCGTAAAGGCGCCACAGATTGCGTACGACGAATTCCGGCTCGTCGTAGCGCGCCCGCAGATAGGGACGGTCGGCGAGATGCTCCGGCGCCTTCACGGAGTGGACGATCTCGTCGAGCCGGGCGCCCGCGTTGAGCAGTTCCAGGGTCTGCGTGATGAGCGACTCCAGCCATTCGGCCGTCTCCAGCAACGCCTGCCGGATGCGGTCGCGGCCGAAGACGGGGGCGCCGTGGCCGGGGAGCATGATCTCGGCGTCCATGGCGGCCATCCGGCGCAACGCGTGCGCCCATTCGCGGGGATAGCGCTGCGCCTTCTGCGGATTGCCGCAATTGGGGGTCACCCAGATGAACAGGTCGCCGGGCAGCAGCAGTTTGTGCTCGCGCACGTAGCCGATGGTCCCGTCGTCGGTCTCGCCCTTGGCGTGCACGAGGTCGAACGTGAGCCCGCCGCGCCGCACGGTCAGCGCGTCGGCGTAGGTCACGTCCGGATGGCGGTAGCCGGTGGGCCAGCGGAGCCCGGCGGCCTGGAACTGCCGCTGGTTAATCACCGAGTTATAGCCATTTGTCAGCATATATCGGTCGAATCGGTCAACAACTGCTTTGTGGGCATAAATCGTGGCTCGCGGGCCCGATTCCTCGAACGACCCCGTTCCGAAGACGTGGTCGACGTGCCCGTGCGAGTAGAACGCCGTGGTCAGCGGCGCCCGTGTCCAGGCCCGGACGTCCTCGTGTAATTGCGCCGCCGAGAACGTGCTGCCGGTGTCGAACAGCACCAGCTCACCCTCGGTCTCGAACGCGGTCACATTGCCGAATCCCGGCCACCACCCGACACCGTCGGCGATCGGCTGAATGCCCTTGCCCTGCATGCCCGCGTCCACGACGCTGTCGGCCGATTCGCCGCGCCACACGCGCTCGGCGTAGTCGATAATCATGGGCCAACCCTGCTTCTAGAACCTCATTCTAGGCAAGGGTTTCGCGGCAGGATCCCGCCCTTCGACGCGTGCGCGGGCGGGGGTGAAAGGGTGCAGGCGGTCGGCTTTCTTGCAGGCGCAGGTCAGAGATGATGACACGTTGTGGGAGCGCTCCCAGAAATATGACGAAGATGTTTCCGAACTGTCAAGGACCCGAAAGACGGGGTGTCCGGAAAAAGGGGAGTGACGTGCTCACATGGCGAAGGGTTCTTGTTAGACCACGCTGGGCATCCGGAAATGCGGATCTAGCCCTTGACCTCGAAGGAGCCGAAACCTAGCCTCCCTCGTGGGAGCGTTCCCACGGCCTCATCAGGCTTCGCCGTTCCGGCTGCACCACATCCGCGTCATCGCCGCGGACCTCCGTACGTGTACGTGCACAACCGCGTGTTCCGAGGAGAAAGACGCGTGACCAGGAGCTCCCTTACACCTGCCAAGCAGGCCCTGCTGGAGCGTCGCCTGCGGGCGCGCGGCACCAAGGTCAGCGTTCCACGCCGTGACCCAGGCACCGCGCCGCCGCCGTCGGCCATGCAGGAGCGATTGTGGTTCCTCGAGCAGTACGCCCCCGGCACGGCCGCCTACACCGTGCCGTTCGCGGTCCGGCTGACCGGCGAACTCGACGAGAACGCGCTGGCCAGGGCCCTCACAGAGCTCACCAGGAGGCACGAGAGCCTGCGTACTAGCCTGGTCACCACCCCGGACGGCCGCCCGGAGGCGGTGGTCGCCGAGGAGCCGGTCGTGGAGTTCCGCGTGACCGACGACCCGGGCGAGATCGACGGGGAGCTGGCCCGGCCGTTCGACCTGGCCCGCCCGCCGCTGCTGCGCGCCCTGCTGGTGCGCTCGGCCCCCGAGGAAACCACGCGTGAGCACGTGCTGCTGCTCACCATGCACCATGCGATCACCGACGGCTGGTCGTGCGACATCCTGTTCCAGGAGCTGCTGGCGCTGCACGCGGGCCGGGAGCTGGCGCCGGTGCCGCTGCAGTTCGGCGACTACGCGCACTGGCAGCGTGGCCGGACCTTCGACGACGACGTGCGCTACTGGGTGTCCCGGCTGGACGGGGTGCCCGCCCTGGAGCTGCCCACCGACCTGCCGCGGCCCGCCGAGCAGCGCTGGGCCGGCGCCGCCGTGGACGTCGTCGTGGACCCCGCCCTGACCGCGTCGATCGCGGAGCTGGGCAAGGCGCACCGGGCCACCCCGTACATGACGCTGCTCGCCGCCTTCCAGGTGCTGCTCGGCCGGTTCGCCGGCCAGGACGACTTCGCGGTTGGGTCGCCGGTGTCCGGGCGGGAGCTGCCCGAGCTGGAGACGGTCGTCGGGCCGTTCATCAACACCCTGGCCATCCGGGCCGACCTGAGCGGCGACCCGACCTTCGGCGAGCTGCTCGGCCGGGTCCGCGACTCCACCCTGGACGCCTTCGCGCATCAGGCGCTGCCGTTCGACCGGCTCGTCACCGAGCTGGCCGTGGAGCGGGACGTCAGCCGCACGCCGGTCTACCAGACCATGTTCGCGCTGCAGAACTATCGCGGCCGGACCCTGGACACCTCCGGGCTGGGCGCGGAGCCGTACCCGATCCCGACCGTGGCCAGCCGGTTCGACCTGGCGCTCTACCTCTTCGAGGGCGGCGGCGGGCTGCACGGGCAGCTCACGTACAGCACCGCGCTGTTCCGGGAGGACACGGCGCGGCGGCTGGCGGGATGCCTGGAGACGCTCCTGCGGGCGGCGGTCGCCGACCCCGGGCTGCCGATCTCCCGGTTGCCGCTGCTCGGCCCGGACGAGCGGCGTCGCGTGCTGGACCTCGGGATCGCCGAGCCGGCGCCGCCCGCCGGGATCCGGCTGCTGCACGAGGTCGTCGCCGGGCAGGATCCCGGAGCGGTCGCGGTGGTCGCGGGGGACGTCTCGCTGACGTACGGCGAGCTCGGCGCCCGCGCCGACCGGCTGGCCCGGCGGCTGCGGGCCCTAGGCGCCGGGCCGGGGGAACGGGTGGCGCTCTGCCTGGAGCAGTCGGCCGGGCTGGCCGTGGCGGTGCTCGGCGTGCTCAAGGCGGGGGCCGCGTACCTGCCGCTGGACCCGGAGCATCCGCTCGAGCGGCTGGCCTACGTGGTGGAGGACGCCGGGGTACGGATTGCGGTGACCGATCCGTCCTCCAGGGGGCGGTTGCCCGACGGGCTGCTCACGGTCGGCCTCGACGAACCCGACGGTGACGAGGCGCCGGTCCCTGAGGACGTGACCCCCGACGACCTGGCCTATGTCATCTACACCTCCGGCACCACCGGAAGGCCCAAGGGCGTCGCGATCCAGCATCGGCAGGCGCTGGTCTATCTCGCGGGCCTGCGCGAGCGGCTGGGGATCGAACCCGGCGGCTCGTACGGGCTGCTGCAGTCGCTGGCCTTCGACTTCGGGGTGACGGTCTTCTACGCGTGCCTGATGACGGGCGGGACGCTGCACATCATCCCGCCGCGCACGGCGGGGCACGAGCTGGCCGAGTACGTCCGGGACGCGGGCATCGACCATCTCAAGATCACCCCGTCTCACCTGGCCGCGTTGCAGGCCGACGTGCTGCCGCGCAAGCTGCTGATCCTCGGCGGCGAGGCGGCGCCTCGCGACTGGGCGGAGGAGCTGGCCGCGTCCGGGCGCTGCCGGGTCGTCAACCACTACGGCCCGACCGAGGCGACGGTCGGCGTCACCACATATCCGGTCGAGGGCGCCGGAGGCACGACCACCACGCTGCCCATCGGCCGGCCGCTGCCCGGGGCTCGGGCGTACGTGCTGGACGAGCATCTGGAGCCGGTGCCGATCGGCGTGGCCGGGGAGCTGTACCTCGGCGGGGACCGGCTGGCCAGGGGCTATCTCGACCGTCCCGCCCTGACCGCGGAGCGGTTCCTGCCCGACCTGTACGGCCCGCCCGGCGCCCGCATGTACCGCACCGGCGACCTGGCCCGGCACCTTCCCGACGGCAACCTGGAGTTCCTCGGCCGCCGCGACCTGCAGGTCAAGATCCGCGGCTACCGGGTGGAGCTGGCCGAGGTCGAGTCGGTGCTCGGGCGGTATCCCGGCGTGACGTCGGCGATCGCCGACATGCGCGGCGGCCTGCTCGTGGCGTACCTCCTCGGTGAGGAACGGCCGGAGGCCGCCGAGCTGCGCACGTGGCTGGCCGAGCGGCTGCCCGACTACATGATCCCGGCCCGGTACGTGTGGCTGGACGAACCGCCGCCGCTGAAGTCGCACGGCAAGGTGGACCGGGCCGCCCTGCCCGACCCGGCGCCGGAGACGACCGGCCGGTTCGAGCCGCCTCAGACCGCCGCCGAGCAGACGGTCGCCGCCGTGTGGGCCGAACTCCTCGGTGTCACCGAGGTCGGCGCCACGGACGACTTCTTCGAGCTCGGCGGCCACTCCCTGCTGGCCATGCGGGTGGTGGCCCGGCTCAGGCAGGAGGCGCCGGAGCGGACCGTAACCGTGCTCGACCTGTTCAAGCACCGCACCGTACGGGAGCTGGCCGCGCTGCTGGAGTCGGGCGGTGACCGCCCGAGCCACCTGCTGCACCGGCTCACCCCCGCCAGGACGGCCACCTCGACGTTGGTCTGCGCGCCGTACGGGGGCGGCAGCGCCGTCATCTACCAGCCGCTGGCCGACGCGCTGCCGGCCGACTGGGCGCTGTACTCGATCGCCGTGCCCGGGCACGAGCTGGGCGAGGAGGCCCGGCCGCTGGACGAGGTCGCCGACGGATGCGTGCAGGAGATCCTCGACGGCATCGAGGGCCCGGTCACCCTGTACGGCCACTGCGGCCTCGGCGTGATGCTGGCCGCGGAGATCGCCCGCCGGCTGGAGGACGCCGGCCGCGAGGTCGAGGCGGTCTACCTCGGCGGCGTCTTCCCCTTCGCCCGCCCCCGCGGCCGCCTCTCGGGCCTGACCGAGCTCATGGAGCGCATCCGCGGCGACCAGGCCTGGATCAACGACCTGCGCTCCGCCGGCCTGGACGTGGAGGAGGTCGGGCGCGACCAGCTCGACCTCATGGTCCGCAACCGGCGGCGCGGCACCCGGCAGGCGGAGCGGTACTTCACCCGCATGTTCGAGGAGTCCGCGGCCCCGCTGCGGGCGCCGGTGATCGCGCTGGCCGGCGAGCGCGACCCGGCGATGGAGTTCTACCAGGAGCGCTACCGCGAATGGCACGTGCTGTCCGAGCTGACCGCCCTGGTCGTGCTGGACGAGGCTGGGCACTTTTTCCTGAAATATCGGGCGGAGGAGCTGGCGGCCATCGTGACCGGCACGCACCGCGCCATCGCCGATGGCCGGGCCGAGCGGCTGGCACGCACACCGCGATCGACGTGGTGGCTGGAGGGCGTGTCCTCCGGAGACTCCCCGGCCCCGGAAACGGCCCCGGAAACGGCCCCGGAAACAGCCCGGGCGCGCCCCGGCATGGGGCGGTTCGCGCTGGTCGCGGCCGGGCAGCTGGTGTCGATCCTGGGGTCGGCGCTGACCGAGTTCGCCGTGCCGCTGTGGATCTACACGACCACCGGCTCGCTGGTGAACTTCGCGCTGTTCGCGGTGCTCGGGCTGCTGCCCGGCATGCTGGTCGCGCCGCTGGCCGGGGCCATCGTGGACCGGTACGACCGGCGCGCGGTGATGCTCGCCGGCGACGTCACCGCGGGCGGCGTGCAGCTGATCCTCGGGGTGCTGCTGTGGACCGGGAATTTGGAGATCTGGCACGTCTACCCGCTGCTCTCGTTGCTGTCGGTAGCGCTGACCTTCCAGCGGTTCGCGTACGCCTCGGCGATCCCGCAACTGGTCCCCAAGCGCTTCCTGGGCCACGCCAACGGGGTGGTGCAGCTCGTCACCGGCACGGCCCAGGTGGCGGTGCCCCTCGTGGCGGTCGGCCTGATGGCGGTCATCGGGCTGGAGGGGATCCTGGTCATCGACGTGCTGTCGTACGTGTTCGCGGCCGCGGTCGTGCTGGTGGTCCGGTTCCCCCGGAGCATGGCCTGGCGGCGGCGCGAGACGGTCATGGCGGAGATCGCCGGCGGCTGGCGGCTGACCTGGGGCAACCGGGGCTTCCGGGGGATGCTGGTGTTCTTCGCCGTCCTGAACGTGTTCCTGTCGCCGCTGTTCCTGATGATCTCGCCGCTGGTGTTGTCGTTCGCGACGCTGCAGGACGTCGGGCGGGTGTCGCTGGCGGGCGGGATCGGCGTGCTGGCCGGCGGAGTCCTGATGGCCGTGTGGGGCGGGCCGCGCCGGCGGCGGCTGCGCGGGGTGCTGCTGTTCACGCTCGCGCTGGCGGTGTTCTGCGTGATCGTCGGCGTGCGGGCGGATCTGGTGGCGATCGCCGCGGGGGCGTTCGGGATGTCGCTGTGCCTGACGCTGCTCAACGGGGTGTACGCGACGATCATCCAGGTCAAGGTGCCCCAGCGGTTCCACGGGCGGGTCATCGCGCTCAACACGCTCGTCGCCTGGTCCACGCTGCCGATCGGGTTCGGGCTGGTGGCGCCGTACGGGGCGACGGTGCTGGAGCCGCTGATGGCGCCGGACGGGCCGCTGGCCGCGACGGCGGGGGCGCTGCTCGGGACGGGGGAGGGGCGCGGGATCGGGCTGATGTACGTGGCCTTCGGGCTGGCCATCGCGCTGATCGCGGTGTGCGCGATGCGGGTGCGGGTGCTGGCGCGCTTCGACCGCGAGGTGCCCGACGCGCTGCCCGACGATCTCGTCGGCATCGAGGAACTGCGGCGCCGTGCGGGAGGCGAGTCGTGATCGTTCAGGAGTCGCGGCGGCGCCGTGCGGGAGGCGAGTCATGATCGTTCAGGAGTCGCGGCGGCGCGCCGGAGGTGAGTCGTGATCGTTCCGGAGCTGCTCGCCAGGCGGGCCGCGGAGGAGCCCGAGCGGGTCGCGCTGGAGGTCGCCGGGGGTGGCACGCTGACCTTCGCGGAATGGCAGGCCCAGGTGGACTCGCTGGCGCGCGGGCTGGTCCGGCGCGGGGTGCGGCGGGGCGACCGGGTGGGACTGCTGTTCGGGGCCGAGAACTGGACCGACTTCGCCGTGGCCTACTGCGCCGCGCAGCTGGCTGGCGGGGTGGCCGTGCCGATCTCCGACCGGTTCGCGCCGGCCGAGGTGGCGTACATGCTGGAGCACTGCTCGGCGACCGGCGTGCTGCACGCCGGCAAGGGGCCGGGCGCGCCGCCGGACGGCGGGTACTGGAGCGCCGTGCCGGCCGAGCTGGAGCCCGGTTCCCGAGAACCCGAGCCGCCGGGGCCGGGGGATCTGGCGCAGATCCTCTACACCTCCGGCACCACGGGCCGGCCCAAGGCGGTGGCCGCCACCCACGCCAACCTCACCTACGGCAGCGCCACCCGGGCCAATCGCCGCAGGTTCGGGCATTCGCAGCTGCTGCTGCACGCCTTTCCGATCGGCACCAACGCCGGCCAGGCCATGCTGATCAACGCATTGGACGCGCGTCCGGCGGTGCTGACCCTGGCGCGGTTCACCCCGGGCAGGTTCGCCAGGCTGATCGAGTCCCGGCGGGTGGGGACCGTGTTCCTGGTGCCGGCGATGGCCCTTGAGCTGCTCAACGCCGGGCTGCACGAACGGCACGACTTCTCCGGCGTCGTCCTGCTCGGGTCGGCGGCCTCGGCGCTGCCGGCGGCGCTGTGCGCGCGGCTGGCGGCGGCCTTCCCCAAGGCGACCGTGACGAACTACTACACCTCGACCGAGGCGGCGCCCGCCCAGACCGTCATGATCTACGACCGCTCGCGGCCGGCGGCGCTGGGCCGGCCGGCGCTCGGCAGCGGGCTGAGGATCACCGGCCCCGACGGCGAGCCGCTGGCGACCGGGGAGACGGGGGAGATCTGGCTGCGCTCTCCCGCCGCCGCGCGCTCGTACTACCGGGACCGGCAGGCCAGCGCGCACACCTTCCGGGACGGTTGGGTGCGGATGGGCGATCTGGGCTACCGCGACGCGGACGGCTACCTGTATCTCGTCGACCGGGAGAGCGACGTCGTCAAGTCCGGGGCGTTCAAGGTGTCGACCGTGCAGGTGGAGGCGGCGCTGCACGAACATCCGGACGTGGCCGAGGCGGCGGTCACCGGCGTGCCGCACCCCGTGCTGGGCACCGTGCTGGCCGCCGCCGTCGTGCCCCGTTCGCGGGCGCCGCTCGTGACGGAGCTGCGGGCCTTCCTCATGACCCGGTTGGCCGCGCACGAACTGCCGGCACGAGTGATCTTCGTGGACCGCCTGCCCCGGAACCACTCGGGCAAGGTCGTCAAGTCCGGCCTGCGCGATCTGCTGAAGCAGGCGGACTCTGTGATGGAAACAGGCTCTGTGGAGAAAGAAGGCGGGAGATGACCGGATCGTGGCCGGCCTCCCCTGCGCAGCAGGGGATGTGGCTCACCGAGCGGGCCGGGGTCGCCGGGCGGGCCTTTCACATGCCGCTGGCCGTCTGGCTGGACGGGCCGCTCGACGTCGTGGCGCTGGAGGAGGCGTGTGAGGAGGTGGCGCGCCGGCATCCCGTGCTGGGCGGCGTGCTCGCCGAGGACGGTGGTGAGCTGCGGGTGGTCGCCCATGGGGTGCCGCCGATGCGCGAAGGCGGCGACCTTGAGGAGGAGCTGGCCGGGCCGGTCGATCCGGTCGGAGGGCCCGCGGCGCGGTTCACGCTGATCCGGGAGGACACCAAGCGGCATGTGCTGCTGTTCCAGGCCCATCACGCGGTGTTCGACGGGGAGTCCAAGGACATCCTGCTGCGGGACCTGGCCTCCTGGTACGGGGGCGCGGCTCCGGTGCCGCTGGTGCTGACGCACCCGGAGGTCGCCGTCCAGCAGCGGGTCAGGCTCGCGGACGCGCTGCCGGACGCGCGGCGGTACTGGCAGGACCGGTGGCAGGACCAGCGGGAGCTGCACCTGCCCGGCCTGAGCGGCGTGTCCGTGGCCGCGGCGCCCGGCTGCGCCCTCGACTTCGTCGTCGAGGACCTCGGCGGGCTCGCCGAGCGGCTGGAGGTCACCCGTTTCGAGGCGGTGACGGCCGCGTTCGTCGCGCTGCTGCGCGCGTACGGCAACGCGCGGCCCGCGGTCGGCGTGGATCTGTCCACGCGGACCGAGCGGAGCCGGGACCACGTGGGCGCCTTCGTCAACGAATTGCCCGTGATCGGGGCGCCGGAGGCGGGCACGTTCGGCGAGTTCGCCCGGAGCCTGCGGGCCGAGCTGCGGCGGCTGTACCGGCATCGCGAGGTGCCGCTGGCCAGGGCCGTGGACGGGATCGGCCCGCGCGCCGCGCTCACCCCCGTGTCGCTCAGCTACCGCCGGCGGCCGGAGACGAGCCCGCTGTTCCCCGGGCTGGGCGCGTCGGTGGAGTGGATGATGTTCAACGGCTGGGTGCGCAACACGCTCCACCTGCAGATCGTCGATGACCAGGCGGGCACGGCGGCGCGGCTGCAGTACAACCCGGCGCTCCTCGACCCGGCGGGGGCCGAGCGGATCCGGGGGGACCTGGCCGCGCTGCTGGCGGCGGTCGCCGCGGATCCGGAGGCACCGCTGGACCGGCTGCCGCTGCCCGCCGCCGTGCCGGCGGCGTCCGTGATCAGCGCCGGCACGGGAGCGGACGGGCCGGTGCCCGCCGATCTCGTACGGGAGATCCAGGCCATCTTCGCCAAGGAGCTCGAACTGGACGACGTGGAACCCGACGACGACCTGTTCGATCTCGGCGGCCATTCCCTCACGATCACCCAGATCATGGCCAGGGCCCAAGAGAGGTTCGGCGTGGAGCTCTCCTTCGAGCTGTTCATCGACGACGCCACCGCCACGCGCGTCGCGGCGGAGGTCGCCAGGCTGCGGGAGCAGGCATGCTGAGGGAGCGCGTGGCCGCGCTGGTGGCCGAGGCCAGCGACGGCGAGCTCACCACGGCGGAGGTGCTGGCGGCCGACTGCTCGCTGACGGCGCTCGGCCTCACCTCGCTGGGCTACATCCGGCTGATCGACGCGATCGAGGAGGCGTTCGGCCTCGACGTCGAGTTCGACGGCGGCCTCGACACGCTCGACGGGCTGGTCGAGCACCTGTCCCGGTTCGTGGGCCGCCCGGCATGATCGGCCCCGTGACGGTCGAGTTCACCGGCGCCAGGTCGGGCCAGGGGCCGCTCACCTGGGGCCAGCGGGCGATCTGGCGGCTCACCGAGTGGCTGCCCGCCGGCGACCCGTACTTCAACATGCCGTGGGCCCTGCCGGTGCACGGCAAGCCCGGCCTGCCGGCCGTCCTCGCCGCCCTCGCGCGGCTGCTCGAACGGCATGAGAGCCTGCGCACGAACTGGCTCCCCGGCCCCGAGCAGGCCGATATGGTGCAGCGGGTCGCCGGGCGGGGGCGGCTGTCGGTCGAGCTGGTCGACGCCGCCGGCTCCCGGCCCAGGCTGCTGGCCGGGGAGATCGCCGCCGACCTCGCGGCCAAGGGCTTCGACTACGCGGACGAGCTCCCGGTGCGCTGCGCCGTCGTCATGGACGGCGGCAGGCCGCGCGCGGTGGCGTTCGCGTTCACGCACATGGCGGTGGACGGGCGGGCGCTCGACGTCATCGCCGGCGAGTGGCCGCGGCTGCTGTCCGGGGAGCCGCTGCCGCGCGACGTGCCGCAGCCGCTCGACCTGGCCGCCGAGGAACGTTCGCCCGAGGGCGCGGCGCGCGGCGAGCGGGCGCTCAGACACTGGCGGGCGGCGCTGGAACGGATGCCGCGTCCGCTGTTCGCCGCGCCGCCGGGCACGCCCGAGGAGCCCAGGTTCGTCAAGCTCGGCATGGAGTCGGCGGCGCTCGGCGCGGCGGCCACCGGGCTGGCCGCGCGCTGGGGGGTGAGTACCAGCAGCGTGCTGCTCGGTGCGTACGCGACGCTGCTGTCCCGGCTGACCGGCCGCGGCACGGTCGCGCTGCAGCTCATCGTGGGCAACCGGCACGATCCCCGGCTGGCGCCCATGGTGGCCACCCTCGTCCAGGACGGGATCTTCGTCCTGGACGTGGCCCCGGGCGCGCCGCTCGCCGAGGTGGTGCGGGCCGCGCACCGGGGGGTGCTGGCGGCGTACCGGCACGCCCGTTACGACCCGGCCGCCCAGCGGGCGCTGATCGACGAGACCGGGCCGCCGCCCACCGCCTACTTCAACGACGTACGGGTCGCCGCGGGCTGGCCCAACCTGCCGCCGAACCCGCCCGCGACCCCCGGCCGGATCTTCCCGGTGGGGGCCTGGCCGGAGGTGGACGCCGAGGTGTTCTTCACCGCCGGGCCCGCCACCCATACCTGCCGGCTGGACCTGCTCGCCGACACCTCCCTCCTGCCCAGGGAGGCGATCGAGGCGACGCTGCGCGAGATCGAGACGCTACTGGTCAGCGAGGAGAACACATGAGTGCGGAGACGCGGGTGGTCGTCAACCACGAGGAGCAGTACTCCGTCTGGGCCGCCGATCGCGAACTGCCGCCCGGCTGGTCCGACGCGGGGTTCGCGGGCACCCGGGAGGAGTGCCTGGCCCACATCGAGACCGTCTGGACGGACATGCGCCCGCTCAGCCTGCGAAACTGAAAGGCGATATCGACGTTGAGTGACGACACGACGCCGCCCCCGCGCAGTTCTGCGAACGGGGGCGCGGGCACCCTATGGCGGTGGCTGGACAAGGCTCCCGACGCGGTGGCCGTGACCGGCTCCGACGGTCAGGTGACCTACCGGGAGCTGCACCGGCGCGTCGAGGACCTGGCCGCCGTGCTGCGCGGACACGGCGTCGGCCCCGAGGCGCCCGTGGGGCTGTGCATGGAGCGGACCACCGGGATGCTCGTGGCGATGCTCGCCGTGTGGACGGCGGGCGGGGCATACGTGCCGCTGGACCCGGCCTTTCCCGCCGAACGGCTGCGGATGATGCGCCAGGACGCGGGCATCGGCCTGGTGCTGACGCAGGCGGGCGTCGATCCCGCGCTTTTGGACGACGTTCCCATTGTTCTCACGCTCTCGCCCGGGGGCCGGCCGCTGAGCGGCGCTCCCGCCCCGTCCACCGGGGTTCCGGCCGATGGGGGACGGCTGGCGTACCTGATGTTCACCTCGGGGTCCACCGGCCGCCCGAAGGGGGTGGCGGTGCCGCATCGGGCCGTGGCGAACCTGCTGGAGTCGTTCGCCGAACTGCTGCCGATCGGGCCGGAGGACCGGTGGCTGGCCGTCACCACGCTGTCGTTCGACATCTCGGTCCTGGAACTGCTGCTGCCCCTGTACACGGGAGGCCGGGTGGTGATCGCGGCCACCGGCGAGGTCTCCGACGGCTGGGCGCTGCGCGAACGCGCCGTCGCCGAGGGAGTCACGATCATGCAGGCGACGCCGGCGGGCTGGCGGATCCTGCTGGAGTCCGGGGGAGTCCCCGCGACGATCAGGACCCGGTTGTGCGGCGGCGAGGCGCTGCCCCGCGATCTCGCGGACGCGCTGCTGGCCGACGGCGCCGAGCTGTGGAACGTGTACGGCCCCACCGAGACCACCGTGTGGTCCACGGCCGGCCGGGTGCGGCCGGGACCCGAGGCCGTGGACCTCGGCTCACCCATCGGGCGGACCCGGATCCACCTGCTGAACGCGAACGGGACGCCGGTCGCCGACGGGGAGGCCGGCGAGCTGCACATCGGCGGCGCGGGGGTCGCCCGGGGATACCACGGGCTGCCCGGCCAGACGGCCGCGCGTTTCCTGCCCGACCCGTATGCCGGCACCCCCGGCGCCCGCATGTACGCCACGGGTGACCTGGCCAGGATCACGCCCGACGGCCGGCTGGAGTACCTGGGCCGCGCCGACCAGCAGGTCAAGGTCCACGGGTTCCGCATCGAGCTGGGCGAGATCGAGGCCGTCCTGCGAGCGGCCGCCGAGGTCAAGGACGCCGCGGCCGCCGTCCGCGACGGGCGGCTGGTGGCCTACCTGGTCCCGCGGGAGCAGGCCGTGGACTGGGCCGCGCTGCGCGAACGGCTGCGCGCCTCGCTCCCCGACTACATGATCCCGGTCCGGCACACGACCCTGACGTCCCTGCCGCTCACCCCCAACGGCAAGCTCGACCGGGCCGCCCTGCCCACCCCGTCGTGGACGCGCCCCGGCACCGCCGCCTTCCGCGCCCCGGCCGCCGGGGTCGAGTCCGACCTCGCCGAGATCTGGGCGGGGGTGCTCGGCGCCACCGAGCCCATCGGCGCCGACGACGACTTCTTCGAGCTCGGCGGCCACTCCCTGGCCGCCACGCAGCTCATCGCCAGGGTCCAGGCCAGGTACGGCCTGGAGGTGCCGATCGTCGTGCTGTTCGAGCATCCGACGATCGCCGGGTTCGCCGCCCGGCTCGACGACCTGGACGACGCCGAGCTCAGCCTGGCCGACGTCGCCGCGCTGCGCGACCAGCTCGACGGTCTCAGCGCCGAGGAGCTCCAGGGGCTGTTCGACGACCTGGCGGCCGGGTCATGAGGGCGCCGCTGTCGCCCGCGCAGGAGCGGCTCTGGATGCTCCAGCGGCTGGAGCCCGGCGACGCCTCGTACACGATGTACCTGGTGCGGCGCCTGCGCGGCCCGCTCGACCGCGACGCGTTCACCGCTGCCGTCGGGGCGCTCGTGGCCAGGCACGAAAGCCTGCGGACCGCCTTCGCGGAGGAGGACGGCACGCCCTGGGCGGTGGCCGGACCGGTCGGCTGGGCGCCGCCGATCGAGTGGCCGGCGGCGGCCGAGGAGCAGGTGGGCGCGCTGGTCGCCGAGCGCACCAACGCCGCCTTCGACCTGGCCGCGGGCGTCCCGCTGCGGGTCGCCGTCATCGAGATCGCCCCGGACGATCACGTGCTGTGCGTGACGCTGCACCACATCCTGGCCGACGGGCACTCCCTGGAGATCATGCTCGACGACCTGGGCGAGTACTACGCCGCCGCCGTGGAGGGCCGCCCCGCCCGCCTGCCCGACCTGCCCATCCGCTCCAGCGACTACGCCCGCTGGCAGCGGCGCAGGGCGGACAAGGCCATGCCGTACTGGACCGAGGCGCTGGCCGCGCCGCCGGTCACCGAGCTGCCCTTCGCCCGTCCGGGAGCGCGCGCGGCCGTCCGGGAGGGCGGCTATCACTGGGTACGGCTGGGCGCGCGGCACCTCGCCGAGGTGGAGCGGCTGGCCGTGGCCCACCGGGCGACCCCGTTCATGGTGCTCATGGCGGCCTACCAGGCGCTGCTGTTCCGGCACAGCGGGCAGCGGGACATGGTGGTCGGCACCGTGGTCGCCGGACGGGACCGGGTCGAGCTGGAGCGGATGGTCGGCTACCTCACCCAGACTCTGCCGCTGCGCGGCGACCTGGAGGGCGATCCGACGTTCGCCGAGCTGCTTGGGCGCGTCAAAGGCGTGGTGCTCGACGCGATGGGCCGGCCCGCGCCGCTGCTGGAGCGGCTGGCGCGCGGCGTCGAGACGCTGCTGCCGACCGTGTTCATCATGCAGGACTACGCCGCCGGGCAGGACCGGGCGTACGGGGGAGTCCGGGTGTCGGACTTCGAGGGACGCCACGAGCAGATCGTGGTGGATCTGATGGTGGAGGTCTGGCCGGCGGGGGACGAGCTGGCGATCTGCTTCGGCTACGACGGCGCGGTGTTCGAGGCCGAAGAGGTGGCGACGCTCGCCGAGCGCTACCTGACGCTCCTGGCCGGGGCTGTGACCAGGCCGGACACGCCGATCTCGCGGCTTCCCGCGTGGACCGAGCGGGACGAGAAGGCGATGGCGGAGCTGGCCGACGGTCCCGCCGAACCCGTCGCCGACGGGGTGCTGGAACTGGTGGCGGACGTGGTGCGCCGGACACCGGAGGCGGTCGCCGTGCGCTGCGGCGATCAGGTGGTCTCGTACGCGGAGCTGTGGGACCGGGCCGGCGCGCTCGCCGGCGCCCTGCGGGAGAGCGGCGTCCGGGAGGGCGACGTGGTGGCCGTGCGGCTGGCCCCGTCCGCCGAGGTGCCCGCCGAGGTGATCGCCGCGCTGCTGGGCGTGTGGCGGGCGGGCGCCGCCTACCTGCCCCTGGACCCCGCCGACCCGCCCGCCCGGCACGCCGACTCCATGGCCGCCGCGGGCGCCGCCTGGCTGATCGGCGAGGACCGGGTGCGCGCCGTGGCCGAGGGGAGCGCGGCCAAGGGCCCAGTGAAGGGAATCGCCTACGTGATGACCACCTCGGGGTCGGCCGGGCTGCCCAAGGCGGTGCTCGTCGAGCATCGTTCGGTGGCCGCCAGGGTGGGATGGATGCGGCGGGAGTACGGCCTGGGGCCCGGGGACCATGTGGTGCAGTTCGCGTCGCTGAGCTTCGACACCCACGTCGAGGAGATCTTCCCGGCGCTCGCGTCAGGGGCGACGGTGCTGCCGCTGCCCGACGGCCCCGCGAGCCTGCCCGACCTGCTGGCGGGGCCGGACGGGCGCCGGATCACGGTCCTGGATCTGCCGACCGCGTACTGGCACCGGCTCCTCGAGTCGCCCTCGGAGGTGGCCTGGCCGCCCGCGCTGCGGCTGGTGATCCTCGGCGGCTCGCAGGCCGACGGGGCGGCCGTGGCCCGGTGGCAAGCGCTGTGGCATCGCGACGGGCCCGGGGTCCGGCTGGTCAACACCTACGGGCCGACGGAGGCCACGGTCATCGCGACCTGGGCCGAGCTGGACGGGACCGACCCCGGCGGGCGCCCGCCGATCGGCCGGCCGCTGTCCGCCACGTCGGTGCGGGTGCTGGATGCGCGAGGCGAGCCGGTGCCGCCGGGCGCGGCGGGCGAGCTGACGATCGGCGGCGCCGGGGTGGCCCGCGGATATGCCGGGCTGCCCCGCCGTACCGCCGCCGCCTTCGAGCCCGACCCGTACGGCGAGCCCGGCGCCCGGCGCCTGCGCACCGGTGACCGGGCGCGGTGGCGCTCGGACGGGCAGCTGGAGTTCCTGGGCCGCCTGGACGACCAGGTCAAGGTACGCGGCGTGCGCATCGAGCCCGGCGACGTGGAGGCCGCCCTGCGCGAGCACCCCGGCGCCGGGCAGGTGGCCGTGACCGCGCGCGGCGAGGACCTGGTGGCGTACTTCACCGGCCCCGCGGCCCCCGCCGAGCTGCGCGCGCACGCGGCGGGCAGGCTGCCGCGAGGCTTCGTGCCGACCCGGTGGTCACGGCTGGCGGAGCTGCCGCTCACCTCCCGGGGCAAGCTCGACCGGGCCGCGCTGCCCGAGCCTGACCGGGTCACCGGGACGGACTACACGGCGCCGCGCACCGACAGCGAGGCGCTGGTCGCCGAGATCTGGGCCGAGGTGCTCGGCCTCGAACGGGTCGGCGTACTGGACGATCTGCTGGAGCTGGGCGGGCATTCCCTGATGACCACCCGGGTCGCGGCGCGGCTGCGGGCGATGCTGGAGGTGGAGGTGCCGATCCGGGTCGTGTTCGGCTGCGGCACCGTGGCCGACCTCGCCGAGGCCGTCGAGGACCTGCTGATCGAGGAGATCGACGCGATGAGCGAGGAGGAGGCGCGGCGCGCCCTGACCGGGCCGCCCGTGCTCAGGGAGTGATCGTCCTGCGGATGGCGTTCAGGAACATCGCCGCCTCCCGCCCGTTCACGAGGCGGTGATCGAACGCCATCCCCAGGGTGACCGTGGTGCGTTTCACGATATTTCCGGCGGAGTCGAGGGCGAACTCGTGCTGCGGCGCGCACAGCGACAGCGCGCACGTCTGCCCGGGGAACACGATCGGCACGGCGAGGAGCACGGCGGCGTCGGTGTGCAGGGTGACGACGATGTTCCCGCCCGCCAGGTCGTCCTCGCGGAAGGCCGCCTGCGACGCCTTCGTCCGGTACGCCGTGAGCCGCTCCGCGATCTCCTTGAGTGACAGGCGGTCGGCGTCGCGCAGCACCGGGACGTACAGGCCGTGGCCGACGTCCACGGTGACGCCGACGTTGGGGCCCGGTGAGGGGCGCACGGCCGGCTCGCCGCCGGGCCCGTCCGCCTCCACCAGCTCGGCGAAGCACATCGGGAACCGCCCGTGCAGCGACGCGACCGCCGAGACCAGCAACTCGGGCAGCCCGATCAGGGCCCTGGCCTCCTTGCTGAGGGCGCGGGCCCGGGCGATCGCGGGGCCGGCGTCCAGCTTCACGGCGGTGAAGGCGGCCGGGATCGTGTGGTGGGAACGGGTGACCGCGGCGGCCACGGCCCGCTGAACGGCCGGCAGCGGCCGCGTGTCGTCGGTGCCGGTCTCCAGCAGGGCCAGCACGTCGGCGCGCTTGATCACCTTCTTGCCCAGCGCGCGGATCCGCGCCGGGTCCACGCCGTGCTCGTCGATCAGCGCCTGGGCGGGCGCGGTGACGATCGGCCCGAAGCCGTCGCCGGCCGCGCCGGCCGCGCCGGGTGCGCCGGGTGCGCCGGCCGGCGCAGGCGCCGAGCCGGCGGCCGCCTGCGGAGGTGCCGAGCCGGCGGCCGCCGGACCGCTCTCGATGGCCGGCGGCGGGGGCGCCGAGCCGTCGGAGATGTGCGCGATCACGTCCCCGGGCCGGCAGGTCGCGCCGGTCTCCGCCGTCCGCCGCAGCACGCCGTCGGCCTCGGCCATCAGCTCCTCGGCCGCCTTGGAGGTCTCCAGGACCACCACCGGATCGCCCTTCACCACCCCGGCGCCGTCCTCGGCCAGCCACTCGACCAGCAGGTACTCGGTGTCGTTGTTGTTGAGCTTGGGCACGCGCAGCTCGGTCAAGGCAGGAGCTCCTGTACGGCGCGGACGATCGCGGTGTCCTGCACCAGCACGTCACGCTCGAGATGGGCGGCCGCCGGGATCACCCCGGCCGCCGAGTGGACGAGGGACACGGGACGCCGCAGGCGCCCCCAGAGCCGGCCGTGCACCTGGTGCGCCACCTCGGCCCCCCAGGTGCCGCCGGCGGTGCTCTCCTCGGCGACGACCACGGCGCCGGCCCGCTCCAGCAGCGGCGACAGCGGGGTCACGTCGAAGGGGTACAGGCGCCGGGGGACGAGCAGCAGACAGGTGATCTCCCGCTCCAGCAGCAGGGTGCGCATTGCGGCCAGGGCCCGGTGCGCCAGCCCGCCCGGTGCGATGATCACGCAGTCGGCCTGCTCGGGGTCGTCCACGTACACCCTGGTCACCCCGCCGGCCCCGGGCAGCACGTCGTACCGGAACAGGTCGTCGGCGACCCCGCCGCCGAAGAGCTGCCGGGTGTAGAGGATCTTGTCCTCGAACAGCAGGCACGGCTCGCCGAGCGCGAGCATCTCGTCGAACAGCTCACGATGGTCGTCGAAGGGGGACACCTCGTACACCGCGAGACCGGGCACGCCGATGAAGTGCTTCTGCAGGCTCTGGCTGTGCGTGGGGCCGTAGCCGCGACCGCCCCCGGACGGGCAGCGCACGATCAGCGGCAGTCGCAGCGGTCTGCCGTACATGGAGACCGACTTGCCGGCGAAGTTCACGATCTGGTCGAAGGCCAGGGCCACGAAGTCGGAGAACATGATCTCGACGATGGCCTTGCCGCCCGCGAGGGCCAGGCCGCCCGCCACGCCGACGATGCCGTTCTCGCTGATCGGGGTGGCCAGCACCCGGCCGGGGAAACGGGTGGACAGCCCTTTCGTGATCTTGAAGGCTCCGCCGTACGGGTCGAGCACGTCCTCGCCGAGCACCCGCACGGACGGATCGTCGGCGAGCACCTCGTGCAGCGCCCGGTTGAGGCTCTCCGCGACCCGCATCGCCCTCAGCCCTCCCACGCCGACAGCGGCCGCCCGAGCACCTCGCCGGCCACCACCTCGATGAACGCGCGCGCCTCCGCGTCCATGCGGGCGAAGCGCGGGGAGGCGTCCTGGCGCGGGTACCAGTCGTGGTCGCGGGCGCGCCGGATCTCCTCGGCGGAGCGGGTGTCGTCGCCCTTGCTGTGGGGCCCGATCCGGTGCGTGGCGAACTCCACCACCAGCGGCCCCGCGCCCTGTCTGGTCCGCTCGAACAGCGGCCGCAGCGCGTCCCGGATCTCCTGCGGGTGCCGCGAGCCGACGTGCAGGAACCGGCACCCGAACGCCCGCGCCCGATCCTCGATCGTGCCCGCCAGCTGCGCCGACGTCGGCGTGGTCTGCGCGATCCCGTTGTTCTCGGTCACCACGACCAGCGGCAGCCGCCAGAGGGCCGCCATGTTGAGCGCCTCGTACACGGCGCCCTCGCCCCAGGTCCCGTCGCCGATGTAGGCCAGCGCCAGCGCGCCGGGCTCGGCGTCCCGCAGGTGCAGGGCCACGCCAGTGGCGACCGGCAGGCTCTCGCCCTGGATGCCGGTGGACAGGTAGCGGCCGGACAGGATGTGCTGGCTGCCGCCCACGCCCCCGCAGACCGCGCCCTCCCGCCCGGTGATCTCGGCGAGCAGTCCGTACGGATCCCGGAACCGTGCCAGGTAGTGGCCGTGCCCGCGATGGTTGCTGAAGACGTAGTCCTGCTCGCCCAGCAGCGGGGTCACCGCGACCGGCACGTACTCCTGCCCCAGGCAGGTGTGGGTGGTGCCCTGCACGAGCCCCTGGCCGAACAGGTCGAGCAGCTTGCGTTCGAAGTGCCTGATCAGCAGGAGCAGCCCGAGGTCGTCGTCGGACAGGTCCTCCGTGATCTCTTCCAGCAGTCGTTCCGGCACGATCGGCACTCCTTGAGAGGGAAGGGTGATTTGGGAGCGCTCCCATCGATTCTATCGATCACTGTGGGGGGCGGCAACGGTCGGACGGCGAGCTTGCCAGACTGTCAAATGGCGAGAATGAAGGGCCTGTGCCACGTGTACTGATCGCCCACCGTCCGCTTTCGACCACTCAGGGTCGCGGTGAGGGATCTTGACCTGCCTCCGGCGCGAAATCTAGGCTTGGTTGGGAGCGTTCCCAACTTTCGAGGTGACCCCTGCGTGAGCCCCGACCTCGAGCGCGAGAAGCTGCGCCGGCGCCTGGCCGCGCTGCCCCCCGAACGCCGTGCGGCCCTGCGCAGGTCGCTGCTCGGCGGCCGGGAGCAGCGCACCTGGCCGCTGTCGACCGGGCAGGAGCGGCTGTGGTTCCTGCAGCGCTTCGACCCTGACGACTGCGCCTATCACATCACCTGGCCGGTACGGCTGCGCGGCCCCGTCGACGAGACGGCTCTCGCCGCGGCGTTCACCACGATCGCGGCCAGGCACGAGGTGCTGCGCACGCGCTTCGTGCTGGACGGCGACCTGCCGGCGCAGGTCGTGGACGAGCCCGGCGAGGTGCGGCTGGACCGCCTGGACCCCGCCTCCGCCGACATCGGGCGCGCGGTCGCGGGCTATGCCGGGCGGCCGTTCGATCTCACGGCGGCCCCCGCGTGGCGGGTGGGCCTGCTGCGCCTGGCCGCCGACGACGCCGTCCTGTGCATCGTGCTGCACCACATCGTGGTCGACCACTGGTCGCTCGACGTGCTCATGCGCGAGCTCGGCGAGTGCTACCGCGCCCACCGGGAGGGCCGGGCGCCCCTGCTGGACAAGCTGCCCACGCAGTACCGCGACTTCGCCGTGGCCGAGCGGCGGCGGGCCGAGGAGGGCCGGGACCACCTGGACTACTGGACCGAACGGCTCGCCGGGGCGCCGCCGCTCGACCTGCCCCTCGACCACCCCCGCCCCGCCCGCTGGAGCGGCCGCGGCGCGAAGGCCGCCGTGGCCGTGCCGGACGCGGACGTCACCCGCCTGGAGGCCGTCGCGCGCGCTCACCGGGCCACCGCGTTCATGGCCCTGCTCGCCGCGTGGCAGGTCACGCTGGGCACGGCCGCCGGGCAGAACGACTTCTGCGTGGGCGTGCCCGTGGCCGGCCGGGACCGGCCCGAGCTGGCCCCGCTGATCGGCTACTTCTCCACCACGCTCGTCGCGCGGGCCGACCTGTCGGGGGATCCGGCCTTCGGTGAGCTGCTGCGGCGTACCCGGGTCAGCACCATGAAGGCCCTCGCCCACGCCGGAACCTCCCTGGACCGCATCCTCGGCGCGCTGCGGGTGCCCCGCGACCTGAGCCGCCCGCCGCTGTGCCAGGCGATGTTCAACCTCACCCACAATCTGCCCACCGGCGACCTGCTCCGCACCGAGCTCGGGGACCTGGCCGTGGAGGTGTGCCCGCAGCCGGACCTGGGACGGGCCCGGGTGGAGGTGTCCCTCGACCTGTACCGGGGACCGGAGGGGATCGGCGGCTGGCTGGAGTACTCGACCGACCTGTTCGACGCCGCCACCGCGCACCGCCTGGCGGAGGCGTTCGCCCGCGTGGTGAGGCGCGCGGGCGGCGATCCGGGCCTGCGGCTGTCCGAGCTGGGAGCAGCGGTCCCGAACTGAGGAGAGCGCCATGCGGCTTTCGGTGGACTTCGCCTCCGACCGTTCCGGTACGGCGGAGCTGGCGTGGGGACAGCGGGACATCTGGGGGGCCATCAAGAGGGTGGGGCCGGACGCACGCTACTTCAACGTGCCCCGGCTGCTGACCGTCCCGGGCGCGGGCGGTCCGCGCCATCCCGGGGCCGTGGCGGCCGCCGTGGCCGAGGTGGTGGGTCGGCACGACGCCCTGAGGTCCGTGGTACGGCTCGGCGCGACCGGGCCGTACCAGGAAGTGGCGGCGGCCGGGACCCTGGCGATCGAGCTGGTCGAGGCGGCACGCAGCGACGTGGACGATGCCGCGGCCGGACTTGTCGACCGTCTGGCCGGGCGATCCTTCGGCGACGGCGAGCAGCCGCTGCGCGCGGGGATCGTGGTCTGCGACGGCGCCGCCACCCACGTGGCGCTCGTGATGGATCATGTCGTCGCGGACTGGCGCGCGGCCGACGTCGTGGTGCGCGATCTGCGGATGCTGCTGCTCCGCGGAGTGCTCACGCGACCGCCGTCGGCGCAGTTGCTCGACCTGGTACGGGAGGAGGAGGCGGCATCGGCCCGTTCGGACCGGTCGATCGCGCAGTGGGAGGCGCTGCTGCGGACCGTACCGTCCGCCATGTTCCCCACCGTGGTCAGGAGTGGCGCGACGCCGAGGTTCGCGCGGGCCGTGCTGTCGTCGCCCCGGCTCGACCACGCCGCGCAGGTGCTCGCCCGCCGTACCGGCGTCAGCACCGCCACGGTCCTGCTGGTGGCGGTCGCCATGCTGCTGCGCGAGCTGACCGGGCACGAGGTGTGCGCGATCACCCCGATCGTGCACAACCGCTTCGACAGCCGGACCCGGGGCCTGGTCGCCAGCCTGAATCAGCTGGGGTTGTTCACCCTGGGCCCGTGCGGAAGCCTTGCCGAGACTCTCGTGAGCGCGTATCCGGCGGTTCTCGCGTCTTACCGGCGCGCCCGCTTCGACTCACTGGCCCTGCACGCGATGGTCGACCGGATGAGTGCCGACCGGGGCATCCCCATGTTCCCGTTCTGCTGCTTCAACGACCTGCGCCCCGGCGCGGATCCGGGTGGAGCCGACCGCGCGGACGGGGAGTCGGAGCTGGAGTGGCTGCCCGGCATGGACCAGCGCAGCTGCGACTTCTGCGTGGCCCTGATGCGCTGGAAGGGCACGCTCGGCGTGGAACTGAGCGCCGACACAGCCCGCCTGCCCGAGGGCGAGATGGCCGCCCTCCTGCACCGGCTGGAGTCCTTCGTGGTCGGCGCGGCTCACCCCTGACGGGTTGAGTCCCGCCATGGGGCCGCGGCCCGTTCAGCGCTCGGAGGTGGTCTCCCGTACCCAGGGCAGGGCCAGCCGCTCGACGAGGACCAGGACGGAGTAGAGGGCCACGCTCATCGCTCCCAGCAGGACGATCGCCGCCCAGGCGGTGGCGCTGTCGGCGATGCCGCTGTACTGGACGATCTGGTAGCCGAGGCCGCCCTCGCCGGCCTGGAACTCGCCGATGACGGCGCCGATCGCGGCCAGCGGCATGGCGACCTTCAGCCCGACGAAGATGTGCGACAGCGCGGCGGGGAGCCGTACCTTGCGGAAGGTCTGCCAGCGCGAGGCGTCCAGGGACCGGGCCAGTTCGGCGAGGTCGGCGGGCGTCGTGGTGAGGCCGGTCGCGGTGGAGAGCACGATCGGGAAGAAGGAGAGCAGGACGACCATGGTCAGGATCGGCCGCTGCCCCCAGCCGAGCGAGACGACCAGCAGCGGCCCGAGCGCGATCTTCGGCACCGCGTTGATCGCCACCAGCAGGGGTGAGAACATCCGCTCGGCCGCCCGCGAGGCGGCCAGCAGCAGCCCGATCAGCACTCCGGCGGCCACGGAGATCAGGAAGCCGGCCACCGTCTCCAGCGTCGTAGTGGCCAGCCCGCCGAGCAGCTCCGCCGGCTTGGCCCGGAAGGCGGCCAGGACCGCGGCGGGCGGTGGCAGCACCGCCGGATGGACGAGGGGGAACGCCGAGGTGATCATCCACCAGCCGCCGACCGCGACGGCGAGGCCGAGAGCGGGCCACCCCACCGCCGTGACCGCCGCACGCCCGCCGGGAGCCGCGGGTCGCGCGCCGCCTGCCTCGGCCATGTCAGTTGCTCCTCGTGCGGTCAGGGCTTCGGCGTCAGCTCGGCACTGATGAGCTGGTCGGGGGTCAGCCCGGCCGGTATGGCGCCGGCGTCCTGGAGGAGCTCGATGCTGCCGGCGACCCGCTTCGCGTCGATCGTGCCGACCACGTTGCCCGAGCCTTCCGGCCGGACGAAAGCGCTCATCAACGTGCATTCGGCGGCGGCGGGGGCGGCCGCCGATGCCGGGACGTTCTTCTGGAGGATCCGGCCGGCCTCGTCCGGGTTGTCGATGCTGTGGACGAGTCCCTTCATCAGGGCCGCGATGAAACGCCTGGCCAGATCGGGCTGCTCCTGGGCGATCTCGGTCGTGGTGATGAGCACGTTGCCGTAGAGGTCACTCATCACGTCGCTGTAGGGGAGCACGACCGCCTGCTTGCCCTTGGCCACCGACTCCACCGTCGGCTCGCCCACCACGAACTGGCCGATGCCCGCCACGCTGCCGCCGGCCAGCAGGCCGATGAGGTTCGCGGGAGCGCCGTTGACCCAGGTGACCTTGGACGCGTCGACGCCGGCCAGCTTGGCGTAGGTGGGGAAGAGGTTGCGCACCACCGAACCCGGGCTGTCGGCGAGCGTCTTGCCCTCCAGGTCCTTCGGCTTGGTGATGCCGTTGCCCTCGAGGCTGATGAGCGCGGCCATGGTGCGCTGCTGGATCCCGGCCACCACGACGACGCTCTTGGCCCCGCCGTTTCCGCGCGCCAGCATCAGGCCCGTGAGGTCGACCGGCGTGAACATCGCCGCACCGGCCTCGATCTTCGAAATGTTGTCGCCCGTGCCGCCCCCGGGCTTGATGTCCACGTCAAGGCCGGCCTCGCGGAAGAATCCTTTGTCCTTCGCGACCCAGGCGTACGAGTCTCGCCCGAAATTGCCGAACGACGTCAGATAAGTCACCTTTTCTAGTGGCTTATTACTAGAAGTTGATGTCTGTTGTTGATTGTCGGGATTGCTGCAACCAGCGGTGAATGCGCAGGTCAGAGCTAAGGTGGCGACCGTACGGGTGAGCCTGCTCATGCGCGCTTCCTTTCCTCCGGCGCCGATCGGCCCGCGTATCCAAGCCCACCAAGGGTTCCATTTCTTGTCAATCCGTATAGTCTGGTTCGACTGGATTAAAACCGCAGTCAGATGGAGAGCTGCGCGCATGATTCGGCTGGCCGGGGTTTCCCGCAGTTTCAGTGGACGATCCGGGGTCGTGGAGGCGGTGCGCGGCATCGATCTGACCGTGGCCGAGGGTGAGTTCGTCGCTCTGGTCGGCCGATCAGGATGCGGCAAATCCACACTTCTCAGGCTCATCGCCGGGTTGTTGCCGCCGACCGAAGGCGAGATCACGGTCGCCGGCGAACGGGTCACCAAGGCGCGGCGCGACATCGCGATGCTGTTCCAGCGGCCCGCGCTGCTGCCCTGGAGGTCGGTCATCGACAACGTGCTGCTTCCGGTGGAGATCTTCGGCTGGCGCCGGGCGGCCCACCGCGAGCGCGCCGTGCGACTTCTGGAGATGGCCGGGCTGGCCGGCTTCGACAGGCGCCTGCCGCACGAGCTGTCCGGCGGCATGCAGCAGCGGGTCTCCTTGTGCCGGTCGCTGATCGGCAACCCCCGGGTGATGCTGATGGACGAGCCGTTCTCCGCGCTCGACGCGATCACCCGCGAGGAACTGTCGGTGGAGCTGCAGCGCGTGCACATGGAGAACGCGTCGACGATCGTCTTCGTCACCCACTCCATCGACGAGGCGGTGCTCCTGGCCGACCGGGTGGTGGTGCTCACCCCGCGTCCAGGGCGGATCCGCGAGGTGGTCGAGATCCGCATCCCGCGCCCGCGGACCCTGGGCCGCGACGCCCATTTCGAAGAGGTCGCACGGTGCAGCGCCGATCTGCACGAGCTGCTGGTGGGGAGCGGCACGTCGGCGGTGGTCCGGGAGAGGGGGCAGTGAGCATGCGCGTGTGCGTCTTCGCCGAACCGCATCGCGGCGCCACCTACGACGACCAGCTGCGGATGGCGCGGCTGGCCGAGGACGGCGGGTTCGAGGGCTTCCTGCGCGCCGACCACTACCGGTCCATGGAACTCGAGGGCGGCCTGCCCGGCCCCACGGACGCCTGGGTGACCCTGGCCGGTCTGGCCAGGGAGACCTCCCGGATCCGGCTGGGCGCGCTGGTCTCGTCGGCGACCTTCCGGCTGCCCGGGCCGCTCGCGGTGAGCGTCGCGCAGGTGGACCGGATGAGCGGCGGCCGGGTGGAGCTGGGCCTCGGCGCCGGCTGGTACGAGCGCGAGCACACCGCCTACGGCATCCCGTTCCCTTCGCTCGGTGAGCGCTTCGACCGGCTGGAGGAGCAGCTCGCCATCGTCACCGGGCTGTGGGCCACGCCGCCCGGAGACCGGTTCAGCCACCACGGCGAGCATTACCGGCTGGTCGACGCCCCCGCCCTGCCCAGGCCGGCGCAGCGGCCCCGGCCGCCGATCATCGTCGGCGGCCGCGGGCCGAAGCGCACCCCGCGGCTCGCCGCCCGCTACGCGGACGAGTTCAACCTGCCGTTCAGGAACGTATCAGAGACCGCGCAGGCGTTCGAGCGGGCCGTCGAGGCGCAGGAACGGATCGGCCGCCATGCTCCGCTGGTGCTCTCGGCGGGCGTCGTCGTCGCGATCGGCCCGGCTCCGGGCCGCCCCGCTGCACGTGCCGAGCGCGCTGCCCCCGGAGGACCCGGTGATCGGCTCGCCCGCCCAGCTCGTCGACCGGATCGGCGAGTTCGCCGCGATCGGCGCCACCCGGGTGCATCTGCGCCTGATCGACTTCAAGGACCTCGACCACCTGGAGCTGATCGCGGCCGAGGTGTTGCCGCAACTGGGGCCTGCCTGACCAGGCCCTGGTCAGGCACCAGCTCAGGGGATCGCCGGGCGGGTGGCGGGCGGCAGGCCGAGCCGGGCCGTCACCGCCGCCGCCAGCTCGTCCGGCGGCAGCGCCACCTCCAGCACCATCCCGGACTCCTCCGGGCCGAGGTGCTCCAGGGTCGCCCGCTGCGAGTCGAACAGGCCGGGCGACATGTAGTGGCCGGTGCGGCGGGTCAACCGGTCCCGGATCAGCGTCGCGGGCCCGTCCAGGTGGACGAACTCCACCTCCGGCGGGCCCTGCCGCAGCACGTCCCGATAGGAGCGCTTGAGCGCCGAGCAGGCCAGCACCGTGGAGACGCCCTCGGCGTGCCGGGCGGCCATCCAGGCGGCCAGGTCGCGCAGCCACGGCCAGCGGTCCGCGTCGTTCAGCGGGATGCCGGCGCGCATCCGCGCCACGTTCGCCTCCGGGTGGAACTCGTCCGCCTCGGCGAACCGCAGCCCGGTCAGCTCGCTGATCCTGCGGGCCACGGTCGTCTTGCCCGCGCCCGACACGCCCATGACCACGACGTGCCGGGTGCGCCGGTGCTCACCAGTCATGGACGGTGCCGTCCTTGAGCCGGTTGAACGGCAGGTACGCCGGTTGGTACGGGAACCGCGCCGCGGCCTCCTCGTCGAGCTCCACGCCGAGCCCCGGCAGCTCACCGGGATGCAGGTAGCCGTCGGCGAAGCTGAACGACTGCCGGAACACCTCGTTGGTCGCCGCGCCGTGCTGCATGTACTCCTGGATGCCGAAGTTGTGGATCGCCAGGTCCAGGTGCAGGGCTGCGGCCATGCCGACCGGCGAGATGTCGGTCGGGCCGTGGATGCCGGACTTGATCTGATATTGGGCGGCGTAGTCGAGCAGCTTGCGCATGGCCGTGATCCCGCCGGTGTGGGTGACGGCGGAGCGGACGTAGTCGATGAGCTGCTCGCGGATCAGGGTCTGGTAGTCCCACACGGTGTTGAAGACCTCCCCGATGGCCAGCGGGGTGGTCGTGTGCTGACGGACCAGGCGCAGCGCCTCCTGGTTCTCCGCCGGGGTGCAGTCCTCCAGCCAGAACAGGTCGTACGGCTCGAGCGCCTTGCCGAGCCGGGCGGCCTGGATGGGGGTCATCCGGTGGTGCCCGTCGTGCAGCAGCGGCAGCTCGGGGCCGAACTCGCCCCGCACCGCCTCGAAGACGCCGGGCAGGTGGCGCAGGTAGGCGCGGGTGTCCCAGTCCTCTTCCGCGGGTAGCGCGGTGCGCTGGGCCGGCTCGTAGTCGTACCGCTTGCCCTCGACGCTCGGCTGGGCGGCCACGCCGTAGACGGCGTTGATGCCCGGTACGGAGGTCTGCACCCGCAGCGAGCGGTACCCCATCTCCAGGTGCCGGCGGATCGAGTCGAACAGCTCCGGCAGGTCCCGGCCCGAGGCGTGCCCGTACGCCATGATCCCGTTGCGGGAGGCGCCGCCGAGCAGCTGGTAGAGCGGCATCCCGGCGGCCTTGGCCTTGATGTCCCACAGCGCCACGTCCACGGCGGCGATGGCGGCCATGGTGACGGGCCCGCGCCGCCAGTACGCCGAGCGGTAGAGGAACTGCCAGGTGTCCTCGATGCGATGCGGGTCCCGCCCGATCAGCAACGGGACGACGTGGTCGGCCAGGTACGACGCGACCGCCAGCTCGCGCCCGTTGAGAGTGCCGTCGCCCAGCCCGGTGATCCCCTCGTCCGTCGTGATCTTGAGGGTGACGAAGTTGCGGTCGGGGCTGGTGACGATGACGTCCGCTGCGATGATCTTCACGCGCGTACCTTTCTCAGTTCTGGGGTCATGGTCACCATTCCGCGTACGAACCGTCCCGGTGCCGCCAGACGGGGCTGCGCCAGGCGTGTCCCCGTTTGTCGGCCGCGCGGACCGCCTGGTCGTCGACCTCGATACCCAGGCCGGGCGCGGTCAGCCGCTCGACGTGCCCGTCCACGAAGGCCAGCGGGGTCTTGTCGAGGCAGTAGTCGAGCACCTCGGCGCCACGGTTGTAGTGGATGCCGATGCTCTGCTCCTGGATCAGGTAGTTCGGGGTGGCGAAGCCGACCTGCAGGCAGGCCGCCAGGGCGATCGGTCCGAGCGGGCAGTGCGGGGCGAGCTGCACGTCGTACACCTCGGCGAGGGTGGCGATCTTGCGCACCTCGGTGATGCCGCCGGCGTGCGAGAGGTCCGGCTGGGCGACCGCGATGCCGGCCTGGAAGACGGGCAGGAACTCCTGCCGGCTGTAGAGCCGCTCCCCGGTCGAGACCGGGGTGGTCGTCGAGCGGACGAACTCGCCGATGAGATGCGAGTTCTCCGGGACGACCGGCTCCTCCAGGAACAGCGGCCGGTACGGCTCCAGCAGCGGCGCCACCCGGCGGGCGTTGGCCAGGGTGAAGCGCCCGTGGAAGTCGACGGCCACGTCGCGGTGGTCGCCGAGCACCTCGCGGGCGGCGGCCACCCGGGCGACCACGCCGTCCAGCTCGGCGACCGAGGCGACCGGGCTCATCGCGCCGGAGGCGTTCATCTTCACCGCGGTGAGCCCGGCCTCGATCTGGGCGGCGATGTGGTCGCGGACCTCGCTGGGCTCGTCGCCGCCGATCCAGCCGTACACCCGGATCCGGTCCCGGACCGGGCCGCCGAGCAGCTGGTGGACGGGGGCGCCGAAGTGCTTGCCGGCGATGTCCCAGAGGGCCTGGTCGAGGCCCGCCACGGCACTGGCCAGGATCGGGCCGCCCCGGTAGAACGAGCCCTTGGTCAGCACCTGCCAGTGGTCCTCGATGCGCAGCGCGTCCCGGCCGATCAGCAGCTCCGCGAGCTGGTCGACAGCGGTGCGGACGGTCTCGGAGCGCCCTTCGCAGGTGGCCTCGCCCCAGCCGACGATCCCGCAGTCGGTCTCCACCCGGACGAAGAGCCAGCGGGGGGCGACGAGGAAGGTCTCCACGCGCGCGATGGTCGTCATGCCGCTCAGCCCTTCGTCGCGCCGGCGGTGAGGCCGGAGACCACGTACTTCTGCACGAACAGGGCGATCACCATGATGGGCACGGTGACCACGGTGGCCGCGGCCATCAGGCCGCCCCAGTCGATGCTGGCGTAGCCGACGAAGTCGAAGATCGCCACGGGCAGGGTCTTGGTGTCGGCGTCGGAGAGCACGAGCGCGAACATGAAGTTGTTCCAGGAGAAGATGAAGGACAGGATCCCGGCGGTGGCGATGCCCGGCACGGACAGCGGCAGGGTGATGCGGCGGAACGCGCCGACGTGGGTCAGCCCGTCGACCAGCGCCGCCTCCTCCAGCTCCTCGGGCAGGCTGTCGAAGTAGCCCATCATGATGTAGACCACCAGCGGCAGCGAGACGAACATGTGGCTGATGATCAGCACCCCGAAGCCGCCGACCATCTTCAGGTTGGAGAAGACGTAGAACCAGGGCACCAGCAGCGAGACGCCGGGGATGACCCGGGCCATCAGCACCACCAGCGCGGACTTCCTCATGTTGAACCGGCTCATCGAGTACGCGGCCGGCACGCCGAGGATCAGCGACGCCACCGTGGCGGCGAACGCCACCCAGAGGCTGTTGACGATGAACTCGACGTAGTTCGCCTGCTGGAGCACCTTGGCGTAGTTGTCCACGGTGGGCGAGAAGGCCAGGGCCTTGCCCGGGTCGTAGATGTCGACGTTGGTCTTGAACGACGCGGAGATCATCCAGAGCAGCGGCGCGACCAGCGAGAGCACCACGAAGGTGAGCGCCACCACCCGGAACACCTGGTACGCGGGCCGGGGCTTCATCGCTGCGCCTCCTTGCGCCGGGCGGTCAGGGCCCACATGGCCCCGATGATGATCAGGAAGAAGAGGATGAGCACGGTGGAGGAGACGCCGTACTCGTTGTAGTCGAAGCTGAGGCCGTAGGCGTACACGTTCAGCGTCTCGACCTCGTGGAACGAACCGCCGCCGCGGCCCTTCGTGGCGTACAGGATGTCGAAGGTCTTCAGCGCGTCGATGCCGCGCAGCAGGACCGCCACGGTCAGCGTGGGCATCAGCAGCGGCAGGGTGACGTGCCGGAAGCGCTGCCAGGCGCTGGCGCCGTCGATGCGCGCCGCCTCCTGCGGCTCCTCCGACAGCGAGGTGAGCCCGGCCAGCAGGATCAGCACCACCATCGGCGTCCACTGCCACACGTCGATGAAGATCGTGGTGGGCAGGGCCGAGTGCTGGCCGGACAGCCACGGCTGCGGCCCGATGCCGAACCAGCCGAGGAGCTGGTTGGCCAGGCCGATGTTCGGGTCGAAGATGAGCCGCCACATCATGCCGACCGCCACCGGGGTGGCGACGAGCGGCATGAGGATGGCGACCCGGACCCACCGCTGCCCCTTGAACGGCCGCCAGAGCAGCAGCGCGATCGCCATCCCGAGGACCACCTCGAACAGCAGCGCGACGACGGTGAACGTGGCGGTCCGCCCGACCGCGGGCCAGAACCGCTCGGTGTCCGACAGGACGTCGAGGTAGTTCCGCAGGCCCACGAACTCGCTCTCCGCGCGGACGGATCCCTCGGCGTCGGTCAGGCTGAGGTAGCCGGTCCAGGCCAGGGGGAACACCAGCAGCGCGGCGACGAAGGCCATCGCGGGCGCGGCGAAGAGCCATTTGCGGTGCTCGTCGACCCAGCGCAGCCACCCGGGTGTGCCGGGGGCGGCGGGGGCGCCGCGCGGCGCCTTGGTGGTGGGTGTGGTGATCGTTGCCATGGGGGACTCCAGGGGTCTTACTTGGCCTCGTCGTCCAGGAACTTCTGGAACGCGGCGTTGGCCGTGTCGGCGGCCGCCGCGGCGTCCTTGCCGGTGATCGCGTCGACGATCGGCTGGCCCACGATCTCGCGGGACTCGGCGACCTTCACGACCAGCGGCCGGTCATGACCCACCCCGTCCTTGGTGCTGGCCGCGATGGCCTCCACCAGGTCCTTCGGGAAGGTCGAGGTGCCCTCCGGGTTGGACCAGACGGAGCTGCGGGCGCCCGGCACGCCGGACTTCTGCTGGGCGAGCGTCTGCGCCTTGCCGGTGGCCCACTCGATGAACTTCCAGGCGTTGGCCGTGTTCTCCGAGCTGGAGTTGATGCCCAGGGCCCACGACGGGATGTTGTACGGCTTGGAACCGGACGGGCCGGCCGGGAACGGTGCGAAGCCGACGTTGTCCGAGACCTTGGACTTGGCCGGGTCGGTGGCGTTCTTGTAGAGCGAGTTGGCCTCGGTGTAGAAGGCGGCCTTGCCCTGGGTGAAGATGGCCATCGCCTCGGGCCAGCCCATGTCGGTGCTGACGTTCGCCGGGCCGGAGTCCTTGATCAGCCCGCCGTAGTAGGCGTACGCCTGCTTGGCCGCCTCGCTGTTGACGGCGGCCTTGCCGCCGCCGTCGACGAAGTCGCCGCCGAAGCTGTACAGGAAGCTGGAGAACTGGGTGACCGCCGGCGACTTGCCGGTACGGGCGACGAAGCCGGCGATGTCCGGCTCGGCCGCCTTGATCTTGGCGGCGGCGGCCTTGAGCTCGTCGAGGGTCTTCGGCGGGGCGCTCAGGCCGGCCTTGGCGAGCAGGTCCTTGCGGTAGTAGAGGACCTCCTGCTCGGTGATGATCGGGACGCCGACCGGCTTGCCCTCGTACGTGGTGGCCTCCACCGGGCCGGCCTGGAAGTCGCCGAAGTCCCAGTCCTTGTTGGCCTTCACCTGCTCCGACAGGTCGGCCAGGTACTTGTTCTTGGCGAAGAGCCTGCCCTCCTGCAGGGGGCGGTACATCATCACGTCGATGTCGGAGGAGCCGGCGTTCAGCTTGACGTTGTACTGGTCGGAGAGCTGGTCCTCGCCGAGCTGGGTGATCTCGGCCTTGAGCCCGGTCTGCTTCTCGAACTCGGGCAGGGCCTTCTTGATGTTGTCGGTCCACACGTGGTTGGCCAGGGTGATCCGGATTGTCTTGGACCCGCCGCTGTCACCGCCGCCGCCACAGGCGGACAGGGCCATGGCGGCCACCACGGCCAGAGATGTACCGAATATCGCTCGACGTCGCACGTCATCCCGCCTTTCTGTCATGGTCGCCGCCCCCCGGAAGAGCGCCACATGCTCGTAACATCTGCTTAATGCCGGGATGCTAGGCCAAAAAAGCTGACTTATTCAAGAGTCAGCCTCCAACTGATATGTTCTATGCCGTGAATCAGTCCTCCCCGGGGGCCGCCCCCACTCGGCCCGCCACTGCGGAGGCTGGGTTGCACGCACGCGTCCTCGACCACCTCGGCACCGCCATCTGCAGCGGCGAGGTGGCCGCCGGCTCGGTCCTGAGCATCGAAGACCTGGTCGACCGCTACCAGGTCTCCCGCTCGGTGATCCGCGAGGTGCTGCGGGTGCTCGCGTCCATGGGGCTCATCGAGACCCGGCGCCGGGTCGGGATCATGATCCAGCCCCCCGCGGTGTGGAGCGTCTTCGATCCGCAGGTGATCCGCTGGCGGCTCGCCTCGGACGGGCGGATGGCGCAGCTGCGCTCGATCACCGAGCTGCGGACCGCGATCGAGCCGTACGCCGCCTGGCTGGCCGCCGACCGGGTCGACGACGACGAGGCGAGCGAGCTGGTCGGGCTCGCGGCCAAGATGTGGGCCGCCGGGAAGGCCGGCGACGAGGCCCGCTTCCTCGACCTGGACATCGACTTCCACCGGCGGGTGCTGGCCGCTTCCGGCAACGAGATGTTCGCGAAGCTGCAACTGATCGTCGCCGAGGTGCTGGCCGGCCGGCACCACTACCACCTGATGCCGCACTACCCGGACGAGGAGGCGCTGCAGCTGCACAACGACGTGGCCCAGGCGATCCAGCGGCGCGACGGCGAGCGGGCGCGGAAGGCCATGGTGGGGATCATGGAGCAGGGCTTCGCCGAGATGAAGTCGCTGTGGGAGCGGACCGCCGAGCCGGGCGGCGCCTGATCGGCGGCTTTCACGTCAGTGCGGGGGTCTCCGGCGCAGGCCGGGCCTGCCCGCCAGGGTGGCCCGCAGGTGGGGGGCGACGTCGTCCTCGAGCTCGGCCCAGGCGAGGGTGGGGCGGTGGCGGTCGGGGCCGGTGGCGGTGATCACCAGGCGTAGCTGTGCGTTCTTGGCGCCGGGATCGATGCTGGGCCGCCGCTGAGTTGTTGCTTCGGCGCTCGCCGCCGCTGGGCCGTCGCATCCCCGCTGGGTCGCCTCTGGGCTGTCGCTTTTCCGCTCGCCGTCGCTGGGTCGCCGCTTCGGCGCTCGTCACCGCCCTGCTGGTCACGCTCACACCCGCCGTCACGGTCCGCGTCCGCCGTCACAGTCGCGCCGGCCGCCCGCCTCTCCTCCGTCCGGCAGACCGTCGTCGGCGCGGGGCGGGGGAACCGTGTTCCGTCGCGTCTCGTGGATGCCACGAGCAAACCCCAGATCACACCGCTCCTGCGGACCAAGATGGCTCTTCAGGCTCGAATCTGCGGACGGTATCGTGAGGGCTTGTGACGACGTTCCGGATCGGCGAGGCCGCCGTGCTGCCCGGGGTCAGCTCCGACCCGGTCCGCCGCCGCGTGGCCAGGGGTCGGCTGGGAATCGCGCGGGACGAGCACGGTCATCGGCAGGTGAACGGCGCCGACCTGGCCGCTTTCGCTCGTTCGCAGATCGAGGAGAGCGGCGACGGCAGCCGCTCCTCGGCGCGTAACCGGTTTCGCGGCATCGTGACCGAGGCGATCCACGATGCGGTGATGGCGCAGGCGAAGATCGCCGCCGGGCCGCGTACGAGCTGGGTCTGGAGGTGCGGTGGCGGCGGTGGCCGTAATCAAGTCCACCGACGTCGTCGTGGTGATTCCCGGTCACGAGCGCGTGGCCGGCTACTTGTGAGGAGCCCCTGTGGTGTTCAGGCGTCTTTCCCGATGGGCGATCGCCCTGCCCGTCGCATTCGCGCTGGCAGGCCTATCCGGTTGCGGCTCCGGCGAACCGTCCACGACCGCGGCCTCATCGGCTCCGGACGCCGGTGGCGGGGCCAAGGAGGTGACGGTGTTCGCGGCGGCGTCGCTGACCGGGACGTTCACCGAGCTCGGCAAGGCCTTCGAGGCCGCGCATCCGGGTACGACGGTGAAGTTCAACTTCGGCTCCAGCGCGACGCTGGCCCAGCAGATCACCCAAGGGGCTCCGGCGGACGTGTTCGCCGCGGCGAGCCCGGCCACGATGAAGACCGTGACCGACGCGTCGGTGGCGAGTGCGCCGACCACGTTCGTGCGCAACAAGCTGGAGATCGCCGTGCCGAAGGACAATCCGGCCAAGGTGGATGAGCTGAAGGATCTGACCGACAGCAGGGTGAAGGTGGCGTTGTGCGCCGAGCAGGTGCCGTGCGGGGCGGCGGCGATCAAGGCGCTGGACGCGGCCGGGCTCAAGGTCAAGCCGGTGACGCTGGAGCAGGACGTCAAGGCCACGCTGACCAAGGTGGAGCTGGGCGAGGTGGACGCGGCGCTGGTCTACAAGACCGACGTGATCGCCTCGGCGGGCAAGGTCCAGGGCATCGCGTTCCCCGAGGCCGACCAGGCGATCAACGACTATCCGATCGCGACCCTGGCCAAGGCGCCCGCGGGTGACCTGGCCAAGCAGTTCGTGGACCTGGTGCTGTCGCAGCAGGGCAAGGACGTGCTGACCAAGGCCGGCTTCGAGGCCCCCTGATCCGGGATGAGCTCTTCGGCGCCGGAACAGCTCGACCCGGCGGGTCCGCACGGCGGGCCTGCGGCCGGAGATCCGGCCGTGGGTCGGGAGGTCTGCGGGGGCGCCGGGCGTCCGGCCGTGGGCCGGGAGGCGGTCAAGGCCGTCGAGACCCACACGTACCGGGCATGAACGCCGAGCGGCCCCGCCACGACTGCAACGCCATCTGCCTCGGCGGCCCCTGCCACGGTCTGCTCACTTACGTCGACCAGGACATCGGCATCCTGACCGTCCCCATGCCACGCCGCTCGCCGACGAGCCCGAAATGTGCGCCCGCTACCGCATCGCCCGCGAACAGGTGCGCTACTTCGGCCAGGCCGAGCCGTACATCGCCCTGCACTGGGCCGACCCGCCATGCCCTGGGGCCTAGACCCATAACCGGTCGTCCGCGCACACCCTGATGTCGGTGACCCGGCTGATGTGCCGCGCTCCGCAGCGGTCGCCCGGCATCACCAGGTGCGGGCCCTCCTCGTCGAGGTCGCGGCAGTCCATGCCGACGGCGAGCAGCGCCGCCGTGTTGCCGAACTCGGGGTCGATCTCGCCCCACGACAGCACCACCCGGTGACCGTCCCGGCCCAGCACCGCGATCACAAAGCGCAGCCGGTCCTTCCGCTCGGCCGGGTCGAACAGCGGCTCGGCGGCCTGGAGCACGTCGATGAGCAGTGGCCCGGTGAAGTGGTGGCGCCGCGGCCCGGAACTGCGGCACTCGAAGCTCACCGTCATTTCCCGCTGTGGCATCGAGCGGAGCGTCGCGACGCTCACCCAGGCAGGCGCGCGCACCTGGCCCGACAGCGTCACCTGGCCGTTCGTAGGGAGATCGGTCGACATGGAGTGCACCGGCGCCTCCTCGCGTACCCTGCCGCCTGGCTCATCTGCGAGCTGCGCCCAGCTTACTCATGGCGGATGAGAGGGGAAGGCGTCAATCTGCGCCGCTTGTGAGCCTGCCGAACCTCTTGCCTTTCACGGCAAGGAGGGCGAGCTCCGAGGCAGCGAAGGCCTCCTCCGGCTACCGGTTGCCGGGATCGCTGCGGTCTCGGTGGCCTGAGGCGGTGAAGCGGATCTCGTGTGAGGCGTTGGGGGCGAGGAAGTCCGGCAGGCCGCCGCCCTCGACGGTCAATGCGTCGCGGTCGCGGGCGGACAGCGGTGCGAACCTGCCCGACGCGCGCGACTGGACCGGCGCCGAGCTCTCCCAGCGTCTCGGGGTGAGCGGGCGGACCGTGCGTACCGACGTGGAGCGCCTGCGCAGCCTCGGCTACCCGGTACGGGCCACGCGCGGCGCCACCGGTGGCTACCGTCTCGGCGCCGGCGCGGCCCTGCCGCCGCTGCTGCTCGACGATGAGGAAGCGGTCGCCGTCACTCGGCCTCCGGACCGCGGCCGGTGGTGCCATCGCGGGAATCGAGGAGGCCTCCTTGCGGGCACTGGTGAAGCTGGAGCAGGTGCTGCCGGCCCGGGGGATCGTTTCGGGACCGCCGTCCAGGCCCTGGTCGGTGAGTTCTTTGCGAAGCCGGACGGTCAACTCGACGGTGTCGGCGTCGATCGCGGACGGTGAAGTGCGCGGCCGTCGGCAGCGGGGCTCGAACGCCGCCTCGCCCTCGGACCGGTCACCACGCGCTCCGCTCCGGCATGAGGAACGGCGCCCGATCCGGGGCTTCCCGGGGAGCGCCGTTCGCCGTTTCCGGGGCGTCAGATCACAGGTCGTGACCGCACTGGCCGTAGAAGCCGCCCTCCCAGTCGAAACACCACTCCCAGATGGTGACGTGGCCGTCGTTGGGCATCGCCTGAGCGGGAGCCGCAGCAGCGCCGCCGATCAGCCCGGCGGCGATGGCCCCGAGCATCACGACCTTGACTCGCTTACCGGCCCTGGAGAAACGCGCCATCGATGGACTCCTTCTCATCGTCGGAACGAGAAGGAGTCCATCGCAGCGCAACTGTGGATCACTTGGAACCCGGTTGTACACCGGTTGGAGGTGGACGGCCCGCTGGTGAGAATCGCCCCACACGACCCAAACGAGCACCGTCACCGCAGGTCACGCTGGGCAACCGCGGCCGCCTGCCGGGGGCCGGTTTCGGCCGGGCCGTTCAGGGATGAGCCCGGCGCTCGGCGGCACGACAACGCTGCACGGGACGTTTCCGCAGGTCGCGTTGCCGGCTAAGTGCCTTTATGCCAAGGCGCCCCGGGCTCTTGGCCACGCTCAGCTACTTTGCGCCTGGTGGCACGGACGCGAGCGGAGGGCCGGCGCCGGCTCAGTAGGTGGTCTTGCTTACTCCACCTACCACGTAGTTGTCGTTGACCTCGATCAGCGCTGTGTTCTGGTAACGGTGACCGGCCTCCTTGGGCGTGTGGATCTCCGGTGACCTGCCCAGAAGATAAGGACGCACGAGCTTCCCAGTGAGCCGCGGGCGTTGATGTACACATCGCCTGATACCCGAAGGGTGCGGCTCTCCCCTCGGTGAGTGCCTGAGCTGGGCTTTTGTGCACCTGACTGGTTGATCCGGGAACCGCCTTCCACTGTGCGTGCAGACCCGTGAGGCGGTGGTGACGATGAGCTCGTTGCTCGAGGAACCGGCATGGCGCGAAGCCGCGGCCCGCCGGCGGATCGGGGAGATCCGCGAGCAGATCGCCGCACCCGGTTGAATGCGCCGGTCACGCAAACCGGCATGGCCCGCGGTGAGACGGTCGCCGTGGTCAGGCGCTGATCAGCACGCGGCAGAGGCGGGCGACCTCGTCCAGCAGGCGTTGGCGATCTTCCGGCACGTGCAGGATGTGGTCGGCGCTTCCGTGCATGGCGTGGTAGAGCACGATGGCAGTTGCCCCCGGGTCGGGGACGGTCGTCTCCTCCTCCAGGAGTTGCCGCAACGCGTCGACGGCCACGTGGGGGCCCGGCTCCTGCGACGTTTGAGGCTCGTGCCGGAACAGGACGTCGTGCAGCCGGGTGTCGGACAGGTATTCGGTGATGCCGGCCAGGAGCCAGGCTTCCACCCGGGCAAGACCGGTCTTGGCGTCGGCGGCGTGGCGCTGGTGGGCGACGAACCGTTCGACGTACCGGTCGCGGAGCGCCGCGATCAGGTCGTCCTTGCTGGCGAAGTGCAGGTAGAAGGTGCCTTTGGCGACTCCGGCGCCGACGACCACGTCATCGATCTTGAGGGTGTCGACGCCGTCGGCCAGGACAAGCCTCTCGGCGGCGTCGAGCAGGTCGCCGCGCCGCTGCTCGCTGGATTTCGTCCGGGCCACTGCGCCTCCTTCTGAGCCTTTGCCGATGACGACCTTAGTGGATGGATGACCACCCTCCCTTGCCACCGATAATCGTTTCCACTAGGTTCTGACTGACGGTCAGTCATATCGCTTGCGGAGCAAACATGAACGTGCTCAATGAGGTCATATCCACGGTACGGGTGCCGCTGGCCGGCAGCGTCGCCCTGGGCAGCGGCGTCGTGATCACCCGGTTGATCCAGGCTTACGGAGTCGCGGTCCTGGTCGCCGCGCCGCTGGCCGACCGGCCCTGGGAGGCGGGGCTGTGGGGCCTGGGCGTGGCGGCGGGCATGGCGGTGCTCCGCTCGCTGCTGCTGTGGGCGAGCGAGTCGAACGCCGAGTCCATCGGGCACCGGGTCACTATGACGGTGCGTCGCCGCCTGCTCGATCACGTGCTGACACTCGGCCCCGCGTACACGGCGACACGGCGGACCGGCGATGTCGCCGCGACGCTCGTGGAGAGCACCGCCGCGATCGAGACGCTGGTGGCCAGGGCCCGCCCCGTCCGGTTACTGGCCTGGATCGGGCCGCTCATGGCCGCGGCCGTCGTGGGAGTCATCGACCCGCTCGGCGGGTTCATGATCGCGGCGGCGCTGGTGGTCATGCAGGTCACGGGGCCGATCTGGAACGCGATCGGACGCAAGGGCCACGACCGGGTGTTCACCGACCTGTACGCCATGGACGCCGGCTTCGTCGAAGCGGTCCAGGGAATGGCCACGGCCAAATCCTTCGACGCCGCGCCGAGACTGCGGCAGGGACTGGCGGTCCAGGCGGAGACCGTGCGCGTCGCGAGCATGCGGATCCTCGGCGTCCTGTTCACGCAGATTCTGGCCAGCCGCTGGGCCAGCCTCGGCGCGGGAGCGGCGGTGGTGGTGCGTACCGGATACCTCGCCGCGGACGGGCGCGTCTCCGCGCAGGCGGCACTGACGGTGCTGCTTGTCGTGCTGGTCGCGTTCGTACCTGTCGAGGAGGCCGGCAAGTACCTGCACGCGACCTTCAGCGCTCAGGCGGCGGTGGCCAAGCTGGACGCCTTCCTCGCCGAAGAGCCGACGGTCCGTGACGACAACCGCCGGCCGGTTTCCCTGGGCGCCGCCCCAGTGGTGGTGCTGGAGGAGGTTTCCTTCCGCTACCCCGGCCGTGACGAGGACGCGGTCTCCGGCGTCGGCCTCACCCTCGAACCGGGGCGTACAGTCGCGCTCGTCGGGCCGTCCGGCTCTGGCAAGAGCACGGTCGTGTCGCTGCTGGCCAGGCTGGTGGACCCGGCCGCGGGCCGGGTCACCGTCGACGGGCGCGACCTGCGAGAGCTGCCGCTGGAGCAGTGGTGGCGCACCATCGCGGTGGTCAGCCAGGACACGCACCTGTTCCCCGGCACCATCGGCGAGAACATCGCCCTGGCCCGCCCCGACGCCCCGCGGGAACAGATCGAGGCCGCCGCCGAGGCCGCCGGGCTGGCGGCCGACATCGCCGCCATGCCCGACGGCTACGACACCCAGGTGTCCGAGCGCGGCGGCCGCCTGTCCGGCGGCCAGCGGCAACGCGTGGCGATCGCGCGGGCCCTGCTGCAGGACGCGCCGGTCCTGATCCTCGACGAGGCCACCGCGGCCCTCGACGGGCAGACCGAGCGCGCGGTGCACGCCGCCGTCGAGCGGCTGCGCAGGACCCGGGCCGTGCTGATCGTGGCCCATCGCCTGGCCACCGTGCGCGACGCCGACGAGATCGTCGTCCTGGAGGGTGGACGCGTCGTGGAACGGGGTTCGCACGAGCAGCTGCTGGGCCGTACCGGCACCTATCACCGTCTCGTCCAGGCAGGAGCCGCACTATGACAACGCCTCCCACGTCCGTCGACCGGCCGCTGTGGCGTCTGCTGCCTTACATGGCCTCACGCCCGCTCGTCTTCTCCCTGGTCATTGCCTCCGGACTGGTCAACTACGGCATGGTTGTGCTGCTGCCCGCCTTGACCGCCTACCAGCTCGGCGGGCTGCTCACCGGCCGGGCAGAGTCCTTGGCCTCCCAGATCACCATTGCGGTGCTGGCCGCGGGGCTGGCGGGATGGTGGCAGACGCACATCGGGCACGACTGGGCCTACCGGCTGCTCAAAGTGCTGCGGCTGCGGCTGTTCGACGGCCTGGAAAGGGCCACCCCGGGCAGGTTGCTCGGCCGCAGGACCGGGGAGCTGGCCGACATCGCCAAGAATGACGTGTCGGCCACGGAGATGTTCTTCGCCCACACCGCCGGCGACTACGTCGGCGCCGTCGCGGTTTCGCTGGCCTCGGTCGCGGTGGTCGCGTCGATCGACGTGCCCAGTGCGGCCGTGATCGCGGTCATGATGCTGCTGGTCGCCGTGGTGCCGGTGGCGCTGTCACGGCGCGCGGGCGAACAGGGGCGTGCCGTGCGGGACGCGGCCGGGGCCGTCGCCGGTGAGACCGTCGATGTCATCCAGGGGCTGCGGGAGCTGGCGCTCGCGCGCCGTGGCCGCGAGGCCGCCGACCGGGTCCTCGCCCGTGCCCAGAAGCTGGGCGTGCGTCGCCGCGCGTATGCCCGGCGCGCCGGCCTCGAACTGGTCGTCTCGGAGCTGCTGCTGGGACTCGGCCTGCTCGCGCTTACCTTCCGGGCGGTCGCGGGGGCGGTGGAGCCGCGCTGGATTCCTGTCTTGATCGTTCTGGGCGTGTCGGCGCTGGCGCCCATCGCGACCGTCTCCGCGACCGCCCGCACGCTCGGCGACGTCCGCGCCGCCGCGGGCCGCGTCCTGGCCATCATCGGCTACCCGCCCCACGTGCGGGAGCCGGAGGCGCCCGAGCCGGTACGCGACGCGCTCCCGGCCGTCGCCTTCGACGACGTCCGCTTCGGCTACCCGGGCAGCGCGCACGAGGTGCTCCGCGACGTGTCGTTCCAGATACGTGCCGGCGAGATCGTGGCGCTCGTCGGAGCCTCGGGCGCGGGCAAGACGACCCTCGCCAACCTGCTGCTGCGCTTCTGGGACGTCTCCGCCGGAGCCGTCACCATCGGCGGTGTGGACGTGCGCAACCTGTCCACGAGCGAGTTGCGCACGACCGTCACCGTCGTCCCCCAGGATCTCTACCTCTTCCACGACACGATCGCGGGCAACATCAAGCTGGGCCGCCCCGACGCCACGGACGCCGAGGTCGAGCGGGCCGCTCGCCTTGCCGGCGCACACGACTTCATCACCGCATTGCCTCAGGGCTACCGGACGCTCTGCGGTGAGCGGGGAGCGTCCCTGTCGGGTGGGCAGCGCCAGCGGATCGCCATCGCCAGGGCGCTGCTGACCGGCGCGCCCGTTCTCGTCCTCGACGAGGCGGTCTCCAGCCTCGACACCGAGACAGAACGCGCAGTGCACGATGGCCTGGCGGCCACCCGCGGAACCCGCACCACGCTCATCATCGCCCACCGGATCTCGACCATCCGGCGAGCCGACCGCGTCGTCCTGCTCGACGGTGGTGCCGTCGTGGCCACCGGCACCCACGACGAATTGGTCACGGGATCGGGGGCCTACCGCCGGCTGACGGCCGGCCAACTGGACGCACCGTGACCGTCGAGGGCATCACCCGGCGGCACCGGCTCACGGTGATCGGATCGCTGTTCCTGGTGTCCGACATCGGCTACTCGTTCTTCTTCGCCGCACTCGGCACGATCCTGCTCGGCAAGGGGACTTCCCTGCAGAACGTCGCACTGATCAACCTGCTCGGTGTGATCTACTTCGGGCGCTTCCTCATCGGGCCCGTGGTGGATCGGTACGGCGTGGCGAAGTGGGGCCACTACCGGGGCTGGCTGATCGGCACGCAACTCGCGCTGATCGCCTGCCTGCTCGCCCTGGCCACGCTGGACCCGGTGGCGGATCTGCCCGTCGTCCTGACCGCGACCACCGTGGTACTGGTGATCTCGGCGTTCCACGACACCGCCGTCAACGGCCTGTCGGTGCGCCTGCTGCCGGCAGAAGAGCGCGGCCTCGCCAACGGGATCCAGGTCGGCGCCGCCAGCCTGTCCATCCTCATCGGCTCGGGCGGCTCCCTGCTGCTGTATGCGTCCGCGGGCTGGGCCGTGACGCTGATCGTGCTGGCGGCGGTGTTCGGCGTCCCGCTCGCCGCGCTCGCCCATTTCACCGAACCGACGTCGCCACCGCGTGACCAGGGCGTTTCATGGCGGGCGCTGGCCGGGCCGTTCCGCTCGCGCAGGACGGCTGCGTGGATCCTGCTGGTCGTCCCGTTCATGGCCCTTGGCCTGTACCTGGCCACCGCGGTGCAGTCGGCGATGCTCCTGGCCGCCGGATGGGAGACGGCGCGGATCGCCCTCGTCCAGTACACGATGGCCCCGCTCGCCGGAGTCGCCGCCGGCCTCGTGACCGGCGGGCTGATCACGCGATGGGGCCGGCGCCGTTCCCTGATCGTCATCGGTGGCTGCTCCGCCATCGCGCTGGCGGGCCTGCTGCCCCTCGCCACCGGAGCGGGGCATTCGCTGCTGGCCGGCGCAGCCGTCGTGGCGGTCGCGATCGCCTACTCGGCGATGGCCACGTGGATCTACACGATCGCGATGGACCTGGCCCGGCCCGCGACCGCCGCCACCGATGTCACCGTCCAGGTCTCCGTACTCGGCGTGCTGCGCATGTCGGCCGGCGCCGGCGGTCTGGCGCTCGCCGCCGTCGCCGGATACCCGCCGCTCATCGCCTCCTCCGTACTCCTCTCACTCGCCGGAACCACCGTCGCCGCCCTCTGGACCAGGCGGCACTCCTCCACCGACTATCCGAACGTCACCTCACAGACGGGATGACCTTGACCACCACGAACCGACGCCGGGGAACGCTCATCGCGACGTTCTCCGCCACCTTCATCGCCCTGCTCGACCTCACCATCGTCGCCGTCGCCCTCCCGGTCATGCAGACCGACCTCGACACGACCATCACCGGCAGCCAATGGATCGTCGATGCCTTCTCCATCTGCCTGGCGGCCTGCATGCTGTCCGGCGGCTCCCTGGGAGACCGCTTCGGCAGGAAACGCTGGTTCCTCATCGGCATGGCGCTCTTTCTGGCCGGATCCCTCGCCTGCGCGCTGGCGCCGACCCTGACCGCCCTGGTCGCCGGGCGCGGCGTGCAAGGAGTGGCCGCCGCCCTGCTCGTGCCGGGCACGCTGTCGATCATCGGGCAGACCGAACCCGACCCGGCCCGGCGGGCCCGCCTGCTCGGCTACTGGGGCATGTGCGCCAGCGCCGCCGTCCTGGCCGGGCCGATCATCGGTGGCCTGCTCGTGGACGGGTTCGGCTGGCCGGCGATCTTCTTGATCAACCTGCCGATTGGAGTGGCCGTCATCCTGCTCGGCAGCCGGACCATCGCCGAAAGCGCCGACCCCGAGCACGCCTCGCTCGACCCGGCGGGCCAGGTCTTGGGCATCCTCACCCTGGGGATCCTCATCTACGCCATCATCGAGACCCGTGCCAATGGCTGGGGATCGCCGACAACAATCACCTTGCTGGGGTCGGCCGCAGTCTCGGCCGTCGCCTTCGCCATCGTCGAGTGGCGTCAGGCCAAACCCATGCTGCCGGTCAGGCTCTTCGCCGACTTTCGATTCGCGACCGTGAATATCGCCTCAATCCTGCTCGGCTTCGGCGCCAACGGGGCCTTCATCCTGCTGTCGCTGTACTTCCAGCAGGCGCAAGGGCACACCGCTCTCGTCACCGGCCTCCTGCTGGTGCCCATGACCGCTGCCATCATGCCGGCCTCCGTCCTGGCCGGACGCCTGACCGCCACCCGCGGCCCGCGTCTGCCCATGCTCATCGGCTACACGCTCACCGGATGCAGCCTGCTGGCGCTGGCCACCATCGGCGGCGGTCACCCTTACCTGGTAACGGCGGTTCTCTTCGCGCTCAACGGCTTGGGCCAAGGATTGGCGATCACGCCGGCCGTCGCCGCCACCCTGCAACTGGTCCCTCGCCAAAGATCCGGCATCGCCTCCGCCACCGTGAACACCGCACGCCAAGGAGGCAGCGCACTGGGAATAGCCGGGCTCGGCACGATTCTCTCCCACCGCCTCGCCGACGCGGACGAAACAACCTTTCGAGGCCTGTACGGCACCGGCATGCGCGACGTCATGCTCACCGCGGGTGTCGCCGTCCTCGTCGGGGCAGTACTCCTGGCCCTCCAGAGGGTACGGCGTCCAGCGAGCCCGCATCAGCGCAGACCAGCTACCGCCGAGCAGGCCCAGCTCCCGCTCTGAGGTGTGGTCGATCGAGGAACTCCAAACGCATTTGGGTGCGGCTCTCCCTCAGAGAATTCCTGAGCTGGGCTTTGTGCGTGCAGACCCGTGAGGCGGTGGTGACGATGAGCTCGTTGCTCGAGGAACCGGCACGGCGCGAAGCCGCGGCCCGCCGGCGGATCGGGGAGATCCGCGAGCAGATCGCCGCGCTCACCTCACAGATGCAGGACGAGCAGGACCGCCTGCACGGCCGCCGGTGCTGGGTGCGGTGACGGTGCCGCACTGGCAACCCGGCGTGAACACGGCGGTGCTGCCGCGCGCGTACCGGGACGCGGCGGAGACCATGGCCGATGCCGGGGTGATCGGCGCGGACGGGGTGCCGCGGCGGCGGGTGGAGCTCGGGCACCACCGCCTGCTCGCCACGGTGACCGGGACGGTGCGCGGCTCGTTCGACGCCGCCCTGGCGGCGATCACCACACGGTGCGGTCAGGTGATCGGCAAACGGCAGATCGAGCAGCTGGTCGCCCAGGCCGCGGCCGATGTCGACGCCTTCTACGCCGCGCGAACCGTGCTGCCGTGCACGGCGTCCACGGTGCTGGCGATCAGCGTGGACGGCAAGGGCATCGCGATGCGCCCCGAAGCGCTGCGGCCCGCGACCGCGAAGGCCGCCGCCCGCGCCCGGGCCACGTTCCGGACGCGGCCGGCGGCCGGGGAGAAGCCGGCGCGCAAACGGATGGCGACGCTGGGGGTGGTCTACGACGCTGAACCGGCGCCGCGGCGGCCGCACGATGTGATCGCCGTCCGGTGTGTTCGAGCCGTTCGGCCAGGGCGCCGGCTCAGAGCTGGCCGTGGGCGGGCTCGACCCAGCTGAGCACGACGAACGGGGTGGCGCACGAAGGATGGTGGACCCGGCCCGCCGTGACCCGATAGGGGGCGCTGCGCGTCGAGCCGTCCGCCTCGAAGGCGAAGACCTCCACGACGCCGACGTCCTGGTCGATGCGGGTCAGCATGCCGTCGTAGGGGCCGCCGACGCAGATGGCGTTCGGGACGGGTCTCATCCCGGGCGACGCCCTAAGGTGCCGGCTTCGTTCTCCCTCACAGAGCAGTCCTCCGCAACCGTGGCTAGTCAATGTGAGACTACTTGGCGACCTCCTGACGTCCGCGACGGGCCCTACCCTTGGGCGTGTGGATTATCGCGCGTTGTCGCTCACCGAGTGGGTCGTGCTCGCGCTCGTGGCGGAGGGGCCCACGTACGGCTTCGCCGTCGCGCGGCTCACCGCTCCCACCGGTGCCGTCGGCGCGATCTGGCAGGTGCCGCGGCCTCGGGTCTACCGCGCGCTCGATCGGCTCGCCGACCTGTCTCTGATCGAGCCGTGCAGCAAGGAGCGGGGGCAGGGCGGTCCGCAGCGTACGGTTTTCACGACCACGGCGGCCGGGACGTCGGCCGTGGGCGGGTGGCTGATGTGCCCGGTCGAGCACATCCGCGACATCCGCACCGAGTTCCTGATCAAGTTCGCCCTGCTCCAGCGATCCGGCGCGGACCCGCGCACGCTGCTGGACGCGCAGGCGGCGCGCATCGAGCCGATCATCATCAGCCTGCGCAGGCAGCGGGACCAGGCGCATGGCTTCGACCACGTCGTGGCCGCCTGGCGGTACGAGACGGCCGAGGCGGCGCTGCGCCTGATGCAGACGGCCCGCCACTGACCCGGGACCGCCGTCGGGCGGGACGGCGCGTGATGGGATGATTTCGGGTGATGACCCCCTGCGGAGGACGACCGAGCCCCGGCCACGGGCGATGCTCTCGCCCAGTCAGGCCCTGATCAGCGGCCTGACCTGGTCGTCGAGGTGCGGCTTCGAGCGCCTCGGTGGTCTCAGAGGTGCACCACCGCGGTGTGGGCGTGCCCGCGGCTCCCGCCGACTTCCACCTTGATCGCCTTCTTGGACTTGCGCACGCTGCGGTCGCTGCCCTTGACCGATTTCACCGGCCAGGGCAGCGTGATCTTCACCTCGTCGGCGGTCCTGGACGGGTCGGAGACCGCGAGCCGTACCTGCTTGTGGTCGCGGCGGATCACCAGCGTGCACGGGCCGTCTGCGGCGAGCGGGCCGTCCGCGGTCTCGACGGTCCCCGCGCGCCAGAAGACGGCGGCGAGCACGTCGTCGCGGGAAATGGCCTGCACCGTACGGGAGTTGGCGAGGATCTTGATCTGCCGGCCGTACGCCGCGGTCTGGGCGACGGAGGCGTCGGGCAGCACGGCATAGGCGTAGCGCGCCCTGCGCGGATCGACGCCGTGGTCGACCAGGATGGTCGTGTAGTGCCTGGTGACGGGGGTCTTGTCGCCTCCGGTGGTGGCACCCTTGTCGATGTCGCGCCAGCGGCCGGTGCGCTCCTTGCGGATCACCTTCGCCTTGCCGTCGAGCAGCGCGTAGCCGGCCACACCGCACAGGTGGAACCAGCCGTCGCCCCGGGTCAGCGGCGGGTGGGAGTCGTGGGTGTTGCGGTTCTCCACGATGGTCTCGATGCGTCGGCCGTCGGAGGCGGTGATGCCGGCGCCGAGGGCGATCACCGCGTCGTCGAGGAGGAACCACGCCTTCTTGGCCCGCAGCGAGGAGCCGTCGGCGATCAGCTTCATGGCTGCCACGCCGTACTCGCCGTCGAGCGCCACGCCGCCCGCCCACGGGGTGGGCGGCAGGCGGCGCTTGCCGTGCGAGAGATCGGCGCGTCTGCGGCGGTCGACCGTCGTGCCCGGCAGCCGGTACGGGTCGATCGTGGGCCACAGGTCATCGTTCCAGTGGGTGAGGTCGCCGGTGTAGAGGTAGGTCATGCCGTCGCCGGTGTACCAGCCGTGCAGGTTCTCCCGGTTCATGGCCTCGGCGGCGCCGATGCGCTCCGAGCTCATCGCGATCGCGTAGGCCCAGGTGGGACGGCGGTGCACGACGCGGTCCATGTCGGCGAAGACGTACGTGCCCGTCATGCGCGGGCCGACCGGCACCGACGGGTCCGCCAGCAGGGCCTTGGCCCCCGCGATGCTGGGCAGCGGCGCGAGCGTGTCGTACGGAATGGCCTGGTTGCGGGTGAGCCAGCCCTTCACCATCGGCCGCCAGCGCTGGGCATAGCGTTCGGGCGCCGCCTCCAGCAGGGTGAGGACGGCCTCGACCGCCTTCTGCCCCGAGTGGTAATCGCGGTGTCCCTGCACCGAGATCTGCCGGCCGCGTACGCAGTCCATCATCAGCCCGTCGAAGATGAACGGCGCGAACGAGCGATCCACGATCTCGTAGACGTTCCCGATCCCGGCGATCTCCCACGGCGACCTCGCGAGCATGGCGATCAGCTTGGCCACGCTGTCCAGGTAGTCGACGCCGTAGCTGCCGGTGTAGGGGTACACGTCGTGCTGGATGAACGACCCGTCGCGGTAGAAGCCGTCGCCCGGGCCCCTGGTCCGCCGCAGCAGGTCGGAGACCGCGTCCCTGGCCCGCTTGACCAGCCGTGCGTCGTGGGTGAGCAGCCCGCGCATCGCCACCGCCATGGCTTTGCCCGCCCGGTTGGCGCCGGTCTCGACGACGCCGGGGTGGCTGACGCGGCGCTCCGGGTCGGGGCACCAGCGGCGTAACGGGCGCAGCCAGCGCTCGATGCGGTCCTTGGGCAGGCCGTCGTACATCAGGGCGCAGGTGTCGGTCAGCGCGCGAGGGACGCCGATCTCCCACCAGTACCAGTTGCTGCCCTGCCGGTCGAGCCCCTCGCGGTAGGCGTGCTCGTACAGGAAGTCCAGCGCGCTGACCGCGGTCTCGGCGACCTGCGCGTTCCCGTGCATGGCGGTGCCCGGCGTGGCCCAGCCCAGCGCCAGCGTGCGCATGCGGTTGTAGGCGCGGTTGAAGTTGCCCGTCCGCGGGTCCCCGAGCGGCAGGTCGGGCCACAGGCTCGGGCCGCCGGGGACGGGCTTCAGCTTGCGCAGCACCGCGTTGGCCGAGCCTTCGACCGCCTGCGTCTTGTCGGCGTAGGTGGAGTCGTACGATCCGCCGGCCAGCAAACTCACCCATCGCTCGCGCGCGGCGTCGAACGCGGCGGCGCCGACCGCCTCGGCCGGTCTCTCCCACACGGCGAGGCCGGTCAAGGCCGCGGCGCCCAGCAGGGCGGACCGCCGACTGAGGGGGTGGGTCATGGAGGCCTTCCGACAATCGGGCGAATACCAGCTGAAACGATCATATGTCCCCAGGTGGGTGGATCATTCCGCCGCTGCCACGGTGAGCCGGCTCCGCTCGGGCCAGATCATACGACGACGCTGCCGACCCCGGCGGATTGTCGGTACGGCCTGCCACCATGGCCCGCATGAAGGCAACCGATCCCTTGGCCCCGTTCGAGTGGCTCAACGTGGCCGAGAGCCAGGGCAGCCCACTGGGCGTGATCTTCAGCGTGGCCTTCTTCCGCGGGCTCGACCCGGCGGAGGTGGTACGGCGCTTCAGCCGCGGTGAGGATTCCGGCGAGGAGTCGGACTTCGACGGACTCGACGACAGAGCCTACGAGTTTCTCGAACAGACCGATGGCGGGGACGGCGGCGGCTACGTGGGCGTCCTCCCGGACGGCGAGTGGTGCGTGGCCATCGAGCCCTACGGCTGGATAGCCACGCTCCACGAGGTGGTGACGGAGCTGTCACGAGGGTGCGAGGTGCTGGCGGTCACCCGGCACGACTACGCCGCCGAGCACAGCTTCGAGTACGCGATCGACGGCACGGTCGTCACCGGCTATCCGCTGCGGCACCCGCACCGGCGCTACGGTTGCGACCCCGACCGGCTCAACGGCTTCATGCGGGAGCTCGGCATGGGGCTGGACGAGCCGGCGGACGACGCCGCGTGGGAGGACAACTACGACTCCGCGGTGCCCAGGGGCTTCGCCCTGGCGGCGAAGGTCACCGGGGTGCCGTTCACGCCGGACCTGCTCGGCCGCCCGATGCTCGTGGGGCCCATCGCGGAGAGATGAACGGTCAGGTGGGCGATCGGACCGCCGACGACCACTTCCGCGACGGGAGACCACGACGCTCGGGTCTGCGCCGCGAACTGCTGAAACGGCGGGCCGGCACGGGCGCCCGGTCCCAGGCCGGCACGGGCGCCCGTTCCAGGCTGGGACCGGGCGCCCGGTTTCGCGCAGGCGGCCGGGCTGATGGTCACCCTGCCGGCCCGCGAGGCGTCCATCACATGCCGGCGTTCAGGCTCTCTTCCGCGATCGTCGTCCGACGGCGGTACAGGGGCCGCTTGACATACGTGACCGGGACCGAGGAGATGGGCTCGTCGAGCGTGGCGTCCGGTCGGCGGCGGGCGACCGCACGCACATAGCCGAGGTGGCTTCCGCCGTCAGCGGTCAGGGCGTCGATCTCCACCTGGTTGTCCGGTGCGATCGCCCGCTGCCATTCCAGCCAGTGTTTCCACCCGTCGGTCATGGTGTCGGCCACGTCCACGTGCGCGACCCCGCTGCGATCCCAATGGCGGCGCCACCACTGGGCCGAGTGCAGGCTGGCCATGCTCGGCTCCCACCATGCCGCCAGGTGCTCGGGCGCCGGGCCGTCGATCTCCTGGGCCAGGCCGGCGCCGGCGATGCCGATCTGCCCGCCTGGCCGGACGAACCTGGCCAGATAGTTGAGATACAGATCGTCGGTGCCGTAGTAGACGTACGAGTCGATGCTGACGACGGCGTCGAAGAAACCCGCGGCGAACGGCAGGGACCGTGCGTCGGCGTGAATGGGGAACACCGCGTGCTCGACGCCGGCGTCGCGGATGCGTTCCATGCGTTCGTCGGGGCTGAACCACAGGTCGGTGGCCCACACCTGGACCTCGAACTCGCGGTGCAGGAAGATCGATGAGGCGCCGCGCCCGCAACCCAGATCCAGCACCCGCATGCCGGGGCCCAGCGACATCGCCTCGGTGAGCCATTCGGTCAGCCACAGCGAATTGGCCCCGCCGCTGACGCTGGAGCGGATCCAGTCCGGGTGGTAGCGCGAGGTCCGTGGGAACCGTGCTGACATCAACGGGTCGATCGGCATCGTCGGGTTTTCTCCTGTGTAGGTCTGCGGGTGGGCAGGTCGCGGTGGGAGGGTAGCGGAACGTGACCCCGTGTTCCCGCGGGAAACGCCGACCGATGAGTAAAGTCTGCGGCCGGCGAGGCTGATCGCGGGTTACCGGGCTGGGCGAGCGCGCGGCATTAATCATGTATATCCAGTAGGAAATGTTGACTTTGAGCGATCTGGCTCGTAGCTTCGTGGGTATGAGCCAGGCCGCGTACCTGACCCGGCGCCCGCACGTGGACCACGGCCACGTCGCCAGCGCGCAGTGTCGCTGATCACGAGATCTCATCCATCACCCCTTTTTTCCTCCCCTCTCCAGAGGAGTGATTTCGTGATCGAAAGTGGAGGCGGCTCGTGACGCTGCCCGAGGTGCAGGAGGCACCCCGTCAGGACGCGGAGCGGCCCTTGGAGGTGGTCACGGCCCGGCACCCGCTGCGGTGGCTGGCCGGGGCCGGCGTACTCGTCATCCTCGCCATGGTCGTCAGCGCCCTGATCACCAACCCCGCGTGGGAGTGGCCCATCGTCGGGCAGTACCTGTTCGCGCCGTCGGTGGTGCGCTCGGTGCTGCTCACGCTGGAGCTGACCGCGCTGGGCATCGTGTTCGGGTTCGTGCTGGGCACGGTGCTTGCGCTGATGCGGCTCTCGCCCAACCGGCTGCTGTCGTCGGTGGCCTGGGCGTACGTGTGGCTGTTCCGGTCGGTGCCGCTCATCCTGCAACTGCTGTTCTGGTACAACCTCGCGCTGCTCTACCCCAGGCTGTCGGTGGGCGTGCCGTTCGGGCCGGCGTTCTTCGACTTCGGCACGATGGACCTGATCGGGCCGCTGGCCGCGGCGGCGCTCGGGCTGGCGCTGCACCAGGCCGCGTACGCCGCCGAGATCGTCCGCGGCGGCCTGCTGTCGGTGGAGCACGGGCAGCGGGAGGCGGCGGCCGCCCTGGGGCTGCCGCCCGCGCGGCGGCTCTTCAGGATCATCCTGCCGCAGGCCATGCGGACCATCGTGCCCACCGCGGGCAACGAGATCATCGGCCTGGTCAAGGGCACCTCGGTCGTCTACATCATGGCGCTGCCCGAGCTGTTCTACCAGGTGCAGGTGATCTACAACCGCAACGGCAGGGTCATGGCGCTGCTGCTGGTCGCGGCCATCTGGTACCTCATCCTGACCACCGCCCTGTCGATCGTGCAGTACTACGTGGAGCGGCATTACGGCAGGGGGCGCGGGTGAGCGCCATGGTGGAGTTACGAGAGGTGCACAAGAGCTTCGGCGCCCTGCACGTGCTGCGCGGAGTGGACCTCGATGTCCGCCATGGGCAGGTCCTGGTGATCCTGGGTCCCTCGGGGTCGGGGAAGTCCACGCTCCTGCGGACGATCAACCATCTGGAGAAGGTGGACCGTGGCTCGGTCCGCGTCGACGGGCAGCTGCTCGGCTACCGGCAGGCCGGCGACCGGCTGCACGAGCTGCCGGAACGCGAGGTGCTGCGGCAGCGCACCCAGATCGGGTTCGTCTTCCAGTCGTTCAACCTGTTCCCGCACCTCACCGTCAGGCAGAACCTCATGGAGGCGCCTCTGTCGGCCCAGCGCCGGCCGCGGGCCGAGGTGGCGCCGCTGGCCGAGCGGCTGCTGGTCCGGGTGGGGCTGGGGGACAAGGCCGACGCCTACCCGCGCACGCTGTCGGGAGGGCAGCAGCAGCGGGTCGCCATCGCCAGGGCGCTCGCGCTGGAGCCCAAGCTGCTGCTGTTCGACGAGCCGACCTCGGCGCTGGACCCCGAACTGGTGGGCGAGGTGCTGGACGTCATCAAGGACCTCGCCCGCGGCGGCACCACGATGATCGTGGTCACGCACGAGATCGGGTTCGCCCGGGAAGTGGCCGACACCGTGGCTTTCATGGACGCCGGCCGCATCGTCGAGCTCGGACCGCCCGCACAGCTCCTGGACGCCCCCGCCCACGACCGCACCCGCACCTTCCTCAGCAAGGTTCTCTGACCCCCAAGGACACCAAGACATGCGCGCTTCGCTCGCGCGGGCCCTCGCCGTGCCCGCGCTCCTCCTCCTGACCGTCGCCTGCGGCGCCGAGCCTGCCGTCACCGCCCCGTCGGCCACCACCGCCCCCGTGGTGGCGGGCAAGAAGATCAACCTCAGCCCGGACCAGAACCGGGTACGGGCCGACAAGGTGAGCGCGATCGCGGCCCAGGTGCCCAAGGACATCGCCGCCGACGGCAAGCTCGCGGTGGGCTTCAGCGGCCAGGGCGCGGCGCCTCTGGTGTTCCGCGCCGACGACGACAGCACCCTGATCGGCGTGGAGACCGACCTCGCCCAGCTCGTGGCCGACGTGCTGGGCCTGGAGATCTCCCCGCGGATCAGCTCGTGGGAGAACCTGTTCCTCGCCGCCAAGTCCGGCAAGGACGAGGTGGTCTTCAACAACGTCACGGTCACCGAGGAGCGCAAGGACACCTACGACTTCGCGACGTACCGGGTCGACCAGCTCGGCTGGCAGGTCCCCGGCAACAGCCCGATCAAGCAGATCGCCAAGCCCGCCGACATCGCCGGGCTGCGCGTTTCGGTCGGGTCCGGCACGAACCAGGAGAAGATCCTGCTCGATTGGGACAAGCAGAACAAGGCCGCCGGGCTGAAACCGGTCGAGATCCTCTACTACGAGAAGTACAGCGACGTGTTACTGGGGCTCAAGTCCGGCCGCGTCCAGGCCTACTTCGGCCCGAACCCCACGATCGCCTACAACATCGCCATCAGCGGCGGGTCCAGGATCGTCGGCACCTTCTCCGGCGCGGGTCCGGACCTGCAAGGACTCATCGCGGCCATGACCAAGAAGGACAACGGCCTGGTCAAGCCGCTCAACGAGGCGCTCAACACCGTGATCGAGAACGGCAGGTACAAGGAGGTGCTCGACCGGTGGGGGCTGGGCAACGAGGCGATCCCCGAGTCGCAGATCAACCCGCCCGGCCTGCCGCGGCAGGAGTCGTGAGCGAGCTCACCGCGCAGGTGCGGCTCGTCCCCATGTCGGACCCGGCCGCCGCGCCGCTGCTGGCCGGGCTGCACCTGGAGTACACCTCCAGGTACGGCCCCAACGACGAGCTGGCGAGGTATCCGGAAGCCGAGTTCGCGCCGCCGTACGGCGCGTTCCTGATCGTGGTGTCCGGCGGCGAGACCGTGGCCGGGGGCGCGTTCCGCCGCTACGACGCGGCGACCGCCGAGCTCAAGCGCGTGTGGACGCACCCGCGCCACCGCGGCGAAGGGCTCGGCCGCCTCGTCGTGCGCGAGCTGGAGCGCGAGGCGCTCCGCCGCGGGTACCGCCGGATCTACCTGACCACCGGGCCGCGCCAGCCCGAGGCCGTGCGCCTCTATCTGGCCACCGGCTACGACCCGCAGTTCGACGTGGCCGACCGCCCCGCGCAGGGCCCGCTCGCCTTCGTCAAGGAGCTGGCCTTTCACACGTGAAAGGCCACGCCGTATGCCTGCTGAAAATTCCGGTAAAGCGAGTAGGAAAAATTGACTACCCGCGCCGTGAGATCGTACATTACCGGCATGATTGAGGACCGCGACGCGGCCGTCCGCACGGACCTCCCTGGGGACGTGCACTGGTACGACCTCCCGGACGACGAGGCCGAGCTCGACCAGGAGCAGCCCTCCGCGCCGCGGCGACCCTGGTGGCGGTGGCCGGCACCACCCGCGGCCGACGGCGGCTGAAAAGGAAACGTTCAAAGTAAGGTCATCGTCCGTGCCCAGCCCCGAGCCGTCGCCCAGTCTCGCGACCATGTCGATCGACGAGAACGCCGCCCTGCTCCCCGACCCCGATCGCGCCGTGGTCGCGGTCGAGCCGCCGGCCGCGGGGGAGGGGCACTGGGCGGGCGCGCCCAGCGCGGTGGCCGCGGACGGGCTGATCTACCTCGCCTACCGGCTTCGCCGCCCGGTCGGGCAGGGGCGTGGGTACGCCGTCGTGGTCGCCCGCTCGGCGGACGGTGAGCGCTTCGAGACGCTGACCACCGTCACCCGTGAGCAGATGGACGCCGAGTCCCTGGAGCGCCCCTCGCTGGTACGCCTGCCGGACGGGCGCTGGCGGCTGTACCTGAGCTGCGCCACCACCGGCACCAAGCACTGGCGGGTGGAGGTGCTGGAGGCGGCCGACCCGGCGGCGTTCGACGCGCGCTCGCGCGTCACCGTCCTGCCGGGCGATCCGAAGACCGGGGTCAAGGACACGGTGATCGTACGGCGCGACGGCGTCTGGCACCTGTGGGCCTCCTGCCACCCGCTCGCCGACCCCGGCGAGGCCGACCAGATGGTCACGGACTACGCCACCAGCGACGACGGCCTGGAGTGGACCTGGCACGGCACGGCGCTGAGCGGCCGGCCCGGTCTGTGGGACGCGCGCGGCGTCCGGATCAGCGCGGTGCGTTTCGACGGCGACCGGGTGGTGGCCTTCTACGACGGGCGGGCGAGCGCGGCGGAGAACTACGAGGAGCGTACGGGCATCGCCGCCGGCGCGGACCCGGCCGTGCTGACCGCGCTGGGCGAGGCGCCCGCGGCCGAGTCGCCGCATCGCGGCCGGGGCCTGCGTTACCTGGAGTTCGTGGACCTGCCCGGCGGCGGGGTCCGGCTGTACTACGAGTTCACCCGCGCGGACGGCGCCCACGAGTTGCGTACCGAACTGCGGTGATCAGGACCGGCGGCCGTTACGTGACTGCCGCTGGCCCGGTGGCCGGGCGCCGACCAGCCCGCCGGAGCGCTCGCGGGGGCGCAGCCAGTCGCCGAAGTCCTCGCCGGTGACGCGCTGTAACAGCCGGATGTCGTCGGCGAAGTGGGGGATGAGCAGCCGGCGCTGCTCCCAGGACAGGGGGCGCCGGGCCGGGCCGCGGCGCTGGAGCGGGGCCTCGACCGGCTCGGTCAGGGCGGCGGGCAGGCGCCGGCGCAGCGTGGACAGCATGAGGTGCCGGGCCCCCGCGACCGGGTGCGCCGTCACGTTCTCCCGGGGAACCTCGGTGAGCACCCCTTGGCGTACGCCGAGGAAGGCGCAGATCCGATCCAGCGTGGCCGCGGGCCGGTCGACCAGGTCCCGGTAACGGAAGATCAGCACCTGGTCGCGGGGGACCAGGCCGAACAGGTGCTCCAGCTGTTCGCCGTACCGGCCCAGCCCGACGTAGTGCCAGAAGTGCCCCCACCCGTCGGCGACCCGCCGCTGCTCGGCCTCGCACGCGCGCACCAGGTCACCGATCGGCTTCAGCCCGGCCGACCACAGATGCGTCCAGTTGGAGTGGGCCCGCTCGACCGGGTCGCGCAGCGTCACGATGAGCCTGACACCGGGGACGGCGGCGTGGATGCGCCGCTGGGCGGCCAGGTCGTAGAGATAGAAGGGCGTGGACTCACCGGTCAGGGCGCCCGGGGGCGCCCCGGCGAACAGCGCCTCGTAGTCCGCGCGCCGCCAGACGTGCTCCTGGTAGGTCGCGGCGTCGCCGGGACCGCCTCTGGCGGGCGGCGGGCCGTCGCTCAGGAAGAACTTCGGCTCCTTGACGGCGGACAGATAGAGCTGCGGATGCTGCTGCAGCGCGCTGTGCAAGGCCGTCGTCCCCGCTTTGGGCACACCGGCGATCAGGAAATCAGGCAGGGATATAGCCCTATTTTCCTACCAGAAGTATGGGATAATCAAGACCGCCCCAATTCTTGAAACCCCGGAGGGCCCGTGTCCATCACCACCCAGACGCCGGTCTACGCGAGTCCCGTCGACCACACCGCGTACGGTCATTACGGCCCCGGCCGCCTGCACCTCTCGCCGGACTGGAACCGCCCGATCTATCCCTTCCAGGGGCGTGTCACCGCCGACGGCTCCAGCGGATTCCGCGCCGAGCCCGGCCGCTACCACCTCTACGTCGCCTGGGTCTGCCCGTACGCCCACCGCGCCGCCATAGTCCGCAAGCTCAAGGGCCTGGAGGACGTGGTCTCGCTGTCATACGTCGACGACGAGCGCGACGGCCGCGGCTGGGCGTTCAGGGAGCGCCGCGGCCACGACCCCGTCAACGGCTTCGCCCTGCTGGAGCAGGCATACGAGGCCACCGAGCACGGCTACGGCGGCCACATCTCGGTCCCGGTGCTCTGGGACCGGCGGACGGACGGGATCGTCAGCAACAACTTCCCGGACATCACCATCGACCTGGCCACCCAGTTCGAGCAGTGGGCCGACACCTCCGTCGACCTCTATCCGGACCCGCTCCGGCCGGAGATCAACAAACTCAACGGCTGGATCTACTACGACATCAACGCCGGCGTCTCCCGCGTGGCCCACGCCACCACCGGGGAAGACCGCGAGAACGAGCGCCACCGCGTCGTCGCGGCCCTGGAACGGCTGGACGAGCGCCTGGCCGGGCAGCGTTTCCTGACCGGCGACACGATCACCGAGGCGGACGTGCGGCTGTGGGTGACGCTGGCCAGGTTCGACTCCGAGTGCAACCGCGACGACCTCATCAGCGAGCGGACGCTGGCCGACTTCGAGCACCTGTGGCCGTACGCCCGCGACCTCTACCAGCGGCCGGCCTTCAGGGAGACGACCGAGGGGCTGCCCGCCGCCTGGGACACGCCGCACGGGCGAGGCCGATGACGCCCGAGCAGATCCACCTGGCGACCCGGCCGACACCCCGCCCGACCCCGTGACCCGCACTGACCGGACGAGAAAGACCATGAGCACCCTACGCGAGTATCTGTCACACAAACGCGCGGCCCTGCTGGCCCGCCGGGAGGCGCCCGCAGCCGGGCCGGTCCCGCTCCATGCCCACGTCACCGCCGAGGGCCGCAGCGGGATCCGGCGCATCAGGATCAGGGACTTCCAGATCATCAGCGACAGCGGTCCCGGCTTCGCCGGCTACGACCTCGGCCCTACCTCGCCCGAGCTGCAGGCGGGCGTTCTGGGCAGCTGCGTCACGCACATCTTCCTGATCAAGGCGGCCGAGCTGGCGGTGCCCATCGACGCGCTGGAGGTGGACGTCCAGGCCGAGTACGACCCCAGAGCCCAGCAGCCGGGCGACGGCGGCATTCCCGTGCACCCGCACAACTTCGCCTATGAGGTGCTGATCGACTCGCCCGCCTCGGACGAGGAGCTGGCGAACCTGCATGCCGAGGTCGAGAGGGTGTGCCCCATTCTCAACCTGATCCGCAACCCGCAGCCGGTCAGCGGAACGGTGGTCCGGACCCGAGCCGGGGCACCGCTGGCCTGAGGGACAGGGACAGGGGGCGGCAGGCGCCGGCGTGCATGGCTTGCGGCCCTCCAGCGCCGGGGCCGCCGGCCGAGCTCGGGGCCCAGCCTGGTGGCGAGGTCGGGCGCGAACATCACCCGCGCCGGTCCCTGCGGCCCCCGGACAGCACGTCCACCGTGGCCAGGTCTTCGGCGAGCCGCAGCGGATTCTCCCAGCGCAGAGGGATGCTCGTACCGGGCGTTCAGGGGTTGCGGCGGGAGTCCCGGTTGCGTGAACGGTAGCCGGCGATCTTCGCGAGGTTCCCGCAGCGTTCCATGGAGCACCAGCGCCGTCGTCGCGCCTGCGAATCGTCGAGGAACAGCAGCGAACAGTCGTCGTTCTCGCACTCCTTGACCCGGTCCATGAGCGGGCCGCCGACCAGCAGCACCGCGTCGCGGGAGATGGTCGCCAGCACCGCGGAGGCGACGTCGCCCGTCTGTGTGCGCACAACCGTGCCGCTGGGCGCGAGCTGGGGTGCGAGATCCGGGCGCGCGGCGGCCCGGTTGATCTCGGCGAGGTCGGCCGGGTCAGGGCTCCGGCCGTTCCTCGCGCAGGCCAGGAGCCGGTAGAGCGCCTCGCGCAGCGTCCGGGCCGCGGCCAGCGCCTCCAGCGAGACCATCGGCTCCTCGGGCTGCAGCCCGGCCTCGACGATCCAGCGGCCGAAGGCGGCGGGGTCGGGCAGCCGCTCGACGGGCACCGAGTGGCGTTTGCCGAGCGTGGCGACGAAGTCGAGGCAGGGGCGTCCGCCGATGAACGGGAACGCCCGCAGGGTGTCGTCCGCGTCAGGCATGGTCATGCGTCGATCGTACCGCTTGACACTGGTTCAGATGGTGTCAGCGGGAGGCGCGTCAGTCCACCTCGGGGTCGGAGGCGGCCTGCCGTACGGCGGCCGCCACGCTCTCGCGCAGGGCGGAGAAGTCCGGATGGGGTACGGGTCGGGCGCGTGCCGCCGCGGCCGTCCGCGCCGGGGCGAGCGCCTCACCCCGCGAAGGCATCGCGCAGGCCCTTGGTGGCCGAGCCCTTCTGGGACGCCGACAGCGCGGGGACGGCCGGCAGCTTGTTCTGCGCCTTGAGGAACTCGGCGGCGCTGTGCAGGTTCTCGGCGAGCGCGCCGGGCCGCTCCGGCGTGCCGAGGTAGCCGGGAGCGGCCTGCTCCTTGCCGTCCAGCGGGATCAGCTCGTCGATCTGCTCGGCCGCCTGCGCCGGGTTGAGGTTGAGCTGGTGACCGACGGCCGCGGCTGCCGCCGCCTTGTCCGCGCGTACCAGCTTGACCGCCCGGTCCTGCTGCTGCAGCCAGGTCCGCAGCGCATTCGGGTATGTCGTGGCGAACTGGGTGCGAACGACGGCCAGGTCGGCGGTTTGCCCTTGGCGGCCAGCTCCTCGCTGGTCGCGAGCACCTTGCCGGTCTTGCACAGCTCGCCGAGCACCGGCGTCCAGACGTAGGCGGCGTCGATGTCGCCGCGCGTCCAGGCGGCCTGGCGGGCCACGAGCGCCTCGTTCTCGCCGATGACGTCGAAGATCCACGGCACCTGGTAGGGGATGTTCAGCGGCGCGGACAGGCCGCGGGTGACCGGGCTGCTGCCGGCCAGGCCGATGTCGATGCTCCCGGCGACCATCGCGGTGTTCACGTCACCGCCGGAGTCGAACTTGACCCAGCTGACCTTGGTGTTGGGCAGCGCGCCTGCTCCAGCCATCGCTGGTCCTTGACGATCAGGTCGCCGTTCGGGATGAGCTGGTAGCCGATGCGCAGCTCCTTGGGGCTCCCGTCGGCGTTGGGCGCGGCTGCGGGGGCGGCGCCGGTGCCGCTGGAGCGCGCGGCCAGCGTCAGAGAGAGGACCAGCGCGGGGACGAGGCGGTGTTCCATGGCCGATGCCCAGCGCGATGCCGTACAGGCTGCCCAGGGCGATGCGGCGCAGGCTGGCCAGCAGGTGCTCCGACAGCAGGTAGCCGCTGTAGCCGCGCTGCCCGTCGTGCACCGAGGAGGTCAGGAAGAGCTGCCATAGTCCCGGCCACGCGGTCCGCGCCGCCGGCGGCCGAGGCGCGACGGTTTCGCCGGTGATAGTCCGGGCAGGGCCGATCCCATGTTCGTCCGGGGTGACACGCTGTTCTTGCTGTTCGAGGGCTACGGTTGGTTGCCCGCCCTGCGGCGGCGCGCGTCCGGCCAGGTCGTGCACACGAGGTTGATGGGGCGACGGGCCGTGGGCCTGTGCGGACCGGAGACGGCGCGGTTCTTCTATGACGAAGACCACGTCCGCCGGCATGCGGCCGTGCCCGAGCCCGTCAAGAGCACGTTGCTGGGGCACGGGGCCGTGCACACCCTGGACGCTGACCGCCACCGGGTACGCAAGGCGATGTTCATGTCGCTGTTGACCGGCGCGGGTGTCCCCTCTCTGGTGACGCATGCCACCGAATGCTGGGACGAGGCGGTCGACGCGTGGGCCCGAAGCCGGCAGGTACGCGGCGGCGCCGTGACGGTGGCGAAGGGCTCGGCCCTCGATGTGGTCTCGGGTCACCGTGACGCCGACGGCAAGCTGCTCGACCCGCGGGTGGCGGCGGTGGAGGTGCTCAACGTCATCCGCCCGGCTGTGGCCGTGTGCTGGTTCGTGACGTTCGCGGCCCATGCGCTGCACCGCGGGCCCGAGCACCGTGCCGCGTTGCGGAGCGGCGATCCGGCCTTCGCCGAAGCGTTCGCGTACGAGGTCCGCCGCTTCTATCCGTTCGCGTACGAGGTCCGCCGCTTCTATCCGTTCGCGCCCTTCGTCGCGGGCAGGGCGGTCCGCGAGCTGTCGTGGGCGGGGGAGCGCATTCCCGCCGGCTGTCTGGTGCTGCTGGACGTCTACGGGCAGAACCACGATCCCGGGCTGTGGGAAGAGCCCTACGCCTTCGACCCCGGCCGGTTCGCCGGCCGCCGGATCGGCGCCTTCGACCTGACCCCGCAGGGTGGCGGGGATCCGGCAGGCGGCCACCGGTGCCCGGGAGAAGACCTCACGATCGCGCTGCTGCAGACATTGGCGGTACGGCTCGCCCGGCTGGAGTACGACGTGCCGCGACAGGACCTGTCCATCTCCCTGCGGCGCATCCCCGCCCGCCCGGCGAGCGGTTTCGTGATGGCCGTCCCCGATTCTGCGATCACGCGACAGCATGCCGGTGCCGGTACGGCACCCAAATCCTAGGAGGGGCTACTGTGACGAGCCGGTTCGCGCAATGGACGCTCGACGTGCACGACACCCGGAAGATGGCGGCGTTCTGGTCGGCGGCACTGGGCTACGAGATCGAGCACGACGGCGAGGCGCCGCACCTTTGGCCTCCCGAGGACGCGCCGCCGGGATCGCTCACGGTCTGGCTGCAGCCGACCGACGATCCCAAGCGCGCCAAGAACCGCAACCACCCGGACCTGCACGTGCCCGATGGCGGCGACGTGGAGGCCGAGGTGGAGCGGCTGGTCGGGTTGGGCGCCCGGCGGGTGGACGTCGGTCAGAGCGGCGACGAGGGCTTCGTCGTGCTGGCCGATCCTGAGGGCAACGAGTTCTGCGTGCTGTACCGGCGCCATCCCCGTGGAGCCTGACCGTTCTGCTCGGCGCCCTCGGTGGCGAGCCGTCGGCCGTCACTCGATGTGATCTCGGCGCTCGTCGCTGATCGTCCTTCATGCGGCACCCCCGGATCGACCAGGGCGGCGAGCGAAGGGCGGCTGCCACCGAGCGTGATCAACCTATTTTGCTACAAGTTCCGAAATTGTTCCGTGACGGGCTCGCTGCACAGCCGAAACACGCCATACCTACCGTCCTTAACAGCTGCATAGGCGCCATCCGGCCCCTCTGATCAAAAAAGCTACTTTCGCCGGAAATCCCCCCGCACTGCGATCAGCGCCTTCGTGTGACAGGAGCCCAGAGTGTCCAACCTCTCCCGACGCGGTGCCCTACGGCTGACCGCCGGCATAGCTCTCAGCTGCACCCTCTCCCTGGCAGGCTGCGGTCGCAGTGACGGCACTGCCGCGACAGGCACCGCCAAGCCCGTCGACCAGTCCCCGGCCACCGGCACCATCAATGTCTGGGCCGCCCAGGGCGATGCCGACGTGCTCGAGAAGGTCATCCAGCCCTTCAAGGCCGCGAACCCGGACGTCACCGTGAAGTTCACGCTGATCCCCAACGCCGAGTACTACACCAAGCTCCAGTCGGCGATCGCGGCGGGCAAGGGGCCCGATGTCGCCCAGTTCTTCCCCGAGTCGCAGGCGCAGTTCCTCGATCCGTCGATCCTCCAGCCCGTTCCGGACGGCCTCGTCGACCCGGGCGGTTTCTTCAAGAGCCTCTGGGACGCGGGCGTGGTCAAGAACGTCGCCTACACGGTGCCCTGGTACGCCTACACCTACGCGCTCGTCTACCGCTCCGACCTGGCGGAGAAGGCGGGCGTCAAGGCGCCGGCCACGTGGGAGGGCATGGTGCCGTTCCTCAAGGCCCTCCAGGGCGCCGGCGCCGGGCGCGGCCTCGGAGCCGACATCGGGTGGGACATCTTCAACGGCCAGGACGTCGCCATGTACGCCTGGCAGGCGGGCGGCTCGCTGCTCTCCTCCGACGGCAAGTGGACGCTCGACACCCCGGCGATGGTCGACGCGCTCAAGTACAACGCGTCGTTCTTCACCTCGGGCGTCGCCGACACCAGCGGGCCCACGTTCCTGGACTCGCAGCCGTACTTCGTCGACGGCAAGACCGCCTGCATGATCACGGGCCCGTGGGTCATCGGGCAGCTCGACACCGCCGCGAAGAAGGCCGGCTGGACGGCGTCCCACGTCGCGACCGCGCCGCTGCCGGCCGGGCCGTCGGGCAGCGGCTCCTTCTCCGCGGGCGGCAGCTGGGGCGTGCTCGCCACCAGCGGGAACGCGAGCGCGGCGTGGAAGCTCGTCCGGTACATCTCGCAGCCGGGCACCCAGGTCGCGCAGTACAAGGCGTACAGCTCGCTGCCGGCCGTCATGTCCGCCTGGGAGGACCCGGCCATCAAGGGCCAGCCGCTCCTGGACGCGTTCCTGACCCAGCTGAAGAACACCCGGGCGTTCCCGCAGGTGAGCACGTGGCAGCAGGTCGCGACCCGGCTGGGCAAGGAGATGGAAGCGGTGGCCAAGGGCAAGGGCAGCGCCGAGAAGGCCGCCGCGAGCGCCCAGGCGTACGCCCAGAGCCTCGGCACGGGTACGCGGTGATTCCCGCATGACCACCACCGCCGTCCCGAAAGCACCGCGGGGCTCCCGCCGCACAGGTGTCGCCTGGCTGTTCCTCGCACCGTTCGCCCTCGTGTTCCTGCTCTACACGGCCATCCCCGCCGTCGCCGCGCTCGGGTTCAGCCTCACCGACCTGCGGGGTACGGATCTGCGCAATCCGTTCGCCGTCGACTTCGCCGGCCTGGACAACTATCTCCGCCTTTTCCAGGACGAAAGCTTTCTGCGGGACATCCTCAACACCGCGCTCTTCGTGGTGGTCGGCGTGCCGCTGACCATGGGGATCGGATTCGCGCTGGCCTTCGCGCTCAACACCGGCATCAGGCGGCTGCGCGGCATGTTCCGCGTCGTCTTCTTCGCGCCGGTCGTCACCAACATCGTCGCGGTCGCGCTGATCTGGCAGTACGCCTTCAACGCCGACGGCACCGTCAACAAGGTGCTCGGCGCCGTCGGCTTCGCCGGACCCAACTGGCTGGACGACCCCAACCTGGCCATGCCCGTGGTCATCCTGCTCGGCGTCTGGCGCAACTTCGGCACCGCGATGGTGCTGTTCCTCGCGGGTCTGCAGGCGGTTCCGCAGGACGTGTACGAGGCCGCCGCCCTCGACGGGGCCGGCCGGTGGCGGCAGCTGAGGCACATCACCCTGCCGCTGCTGCTGCCCACCACGCTCATGGTGTCGGTGCTGCTGACCGTCTTCTACCTCCAGGTGTTCGACGAGCCGTACCTGCTGACGAACGGCGGCCCGCTGGGCTCCACGGAGTCGGTGGCGCTGTACACCTACCACCAGTTCGGGTCCGGGGCGCTCGGGACGTCCTCGGCCGCGTCCTTCGTGATGCTCGTCCTGGTGATGCTGGTGAGCGTCGTCCAGTTCCGGCTGCTGAGGCCCCGCGCATGAGCACCGTCGCCACGGTGCGGGACACCGAAATGATCAGCGCCCGGGTCGCCGTGCGCCGCCGGTCCATCACTCGACCCCTGCTGTACGGCGCGCTGGCGCTGTGCGCGCTGCTCACCATGCTTCCGTTCGTCTGGGTGATCAGCGGTTCGCTGCGCGGCCTCGACGAGATCCGCTCCGACCCCGGCGCCTGGCTTCCGCACCAGGTCACCCTCGGCAATTTCAGCCGGCTGTTCGCCACCGAGGGCTTCGGCGGGTACCTGGCCAACAGCATCGTGGTCGCGATCATCGTCGTGGCCGGCAACATCGTGGCGGCCTCGGCCGCCGGCTACGCGCTCGCCAAGCTCGACTTCGCGGGCAAGCGGCTCGCCTTCGGCGCCGTCATGGCGGCGATGATGGTGCCGTTCACCGCGGTGTTCGTCACGCAGTTCGTGATCACTGTCGACATGGGCCTGGCGGACACCCTCGCCGGCATCGCGCTGCCCGGCGTGGCGATGCCGATGTCGGTCTTCATCATGCGGCAGTACGCGATGTCGATCCCCGGCGAACTGCTCGAAGCGGCCCGCATCGACGGCGCCGGCGAGTTCCGGATCTTCTTCCGGATCTTCCTGCCGCTGGCCGGCCCCGCTGTCGCGACGATCACGATCATGTCGTTCCTCGCCTCGTGGAACAACTTCATCTGGCCGCTCATCGTCGCTCAGAGCATGTCGAGTTACACGCTCCCGGTCGGCCTCGCCGCCACCAGTCAGGCCGCGTCGCACGTCACCGACTACGGGCTGCTCCTCGCGGGTGCGATCGTCGTGATGCTTCCCGTGCTGGTGCTCTTCCTGTTCCTGCAGCGCTACTTCGTCCAGGGCGTCGCCGGAACGGGGATGCGGTGAGCCGTGTTGGATGATCGGATGGACTCATTCGATGCGCCCGGCGAGCCGGTCACGGTTCACGCTCCCGCGGGCACGATCATCGGCCGCCGCGCCGGCCGGGTACGGCGCTTCCTCGGCATCCCCTACGCCGAAGCACCCATCGGCGAGCGGCGGTTCGCCCCGCCGGTCCCGCGCGGCCGGCTCCCGGAGCCGTTCGACGCCTCCCGGCACGGCGCCACTTCGCAGCGCGTGCCGCTGTTCGCCACGACGACCATCCCGGAGCCGTCGATACCGGGCGACGACGTGCTGAACCTCGGCATCGTAGCCCCGGCAGCCGACGACGACCGCGGGCCCTTCCCCGTCATGGTGTGGATCCACGGCGGAGGTTTCCTGGCCGGGAGCCCCGCCAGCCCGTGGTACGACGGCCGCGCCTTCGCCCGTGACGGCATCGTCTGCGTCACCGTCGGCTACCGGCTGGGTGTCGACGGATTCGCCCCGCTGGACGGCGTTCTCCCGAACCTCGGGCTGCGCGACCTGCTGCTCGCCCTGGACTGGGTGCAGGAGAACATCGCCGCTTTCGGCGGCGATCCCGGCCGGGTCACCGTCGCCGGCCAGTCGGCCGGGGGCGCCGCGGTGCTCGCGCTGCTCTCCTCACCCGCGGGCGGCGGCCGCTTCCACCGCGCGGCCGGCCTGTCCGGCGGCATCTTCGGCGCGGGCACGGACGCCGCCCGCGACCTCCTCGAACGGCTCGGGCGCAGGCTCGGCGTGCCGCCGACGAGCACCGGATTCGGCGGCCGTACCGTGGAGCAGATCCAGCAGGCGGTCATCGACCTGCGGGACGAGGGCGGCGGCGGGGTCGTGCTCGCGCCGTGCGTCGGCGACGACCTCCTGCCGGTGCCCATCGCCGACGGGCTCACCACCCATGGGCGCGACGTGCCCGTGCTGCTCGGCGCGACGGGCGACGAGTTCGACGGCAGTGTAGAGCCGGAGGTGAGAGCCGCCGCCCGCGCGGCGGGCACCCGCTTGACGGACACCCTGTTCCGCTCGTGCTGTACGCGCGTGGCAACCGCCCGCCGCCAGGCCGTCGCCGGCACCTGGCTGTACTCCTTCGAATGGCCGTCCCCCGTGCTCGGCGGGGCCGCGCACTGCGCCGACCTCCCGTTCTTCTTCGACGTGCTCGACGCGCCCGGCGTCGCCGAGGCGCTCGGGCCGAACCCGCCCGCCGAACTGGCCAGGCTGATGCATGCCGATCTGGCCGGATTCGTACGCGGCCAGGACCCGGCCTGGGCGCGGGCGACCGGCGCGCTCGGCGATCCGGCGCGCGAATACGGCCGGCCCGGAGCGGCCCTCGCGGCCGACACCACCGGTGTGTTCGACCCCGTGGTACGGGCGGTGCGGGAATGCTGATGCCCGGGATGAACCAGAGCGCCGTCCGGCGCGTCAACACCTCCGTCACCCTCCGGGTGCTGGCCGTGTCGGCCGGGCCGATGACGCTGGCCGAGCTCGCCGAGCAGACCGGACTGTCCCGCCGGACCATCGAGCTCATCCTGGACTCGCTCGTCGAGGCGGGCTGGGTGACCGAGCTGGACCGCGTGCCGACCAGCGGCTACGCCGGGCGCCCCGCCCGCCGCTACGAACTGCGGGCCGAGCACGCGCTGCTGGCGGCCGTCTGCATCACCACCTCCGACGTGTCCGCGGTCATCGCCGATGTGCGCGGCCGCATCGTCGGCCGGGCCCACCGGCTGCTGCGCGCCTACCAGGATCCGCAGGCCACGCTCGACGACACGGCGGCGCTGGTGCTGGCGGCGCTCGACGACGCGGGCGGGTCGCCGGAGCGGCTGCGCGCCGGTGCGGTCGCCAGCGGTGGCGCGATCGACGACGACGGTGTCGTGCGGCGCCTGGTGCACACGACCCGCTGGGAAGGCGTCCACCTGCCCGAACAGCTCAAGCAACGGATCCGGGTGCCCTGGTTCGCGGACAACGACACCAACCTCGGCGCGCTCGCGGAGCGCTGGCGGGGCGTGGCCGGTGACCACGACAACGTCGTGTGGGCGATCCTCGGGAACCGGGCGGGCCTCGGCATCCTCATCCGCGGAGCCGTGCACCGAGGTCTGGACGGCGCCGCGGGTGAGATCGTCGAAGCGCGGTCGATACCGACCGGCTTGATCGAGAACCGTCCGGTGGCCCTGCTGACCTCACCGGAACCGGCCGAACGGAGCGTCGCGCTCGGCCGCTTCGACGCGGCTCGGGCCGGTGATGCGACCGCGCTGGCGGAGGTCGACGAGTTCGTGGAGAACATCGCGTCGATCCTCACCACCTTGTCGTGGACCATCGCACCCTCGCTCATCGTGCTCGGCGGCGGCCTGGAAGACGCGGCCGATGTGCTGCTGCCCCGGGTGCGTACGGCGTTGCGCGACGCCCGCGCCCCCGCGGTCGAGGTGCGCGCCACCGGCCTGGGCCGCGACGCCCCGCTCGTCGGCGCCGTCAAGCTGGCCCTCGACCGGATGGACACCGAACTGTTCGGCCCGCTCACCCCGAGCGCATGATCAGGAACGAGCACCCGCCCCTCCCCACTTGGAGTCTCACTGTGACCGACACCCCCTGCACCGATGTCCTCATCGTGGGCAGCGGCATCATGGGATCCGTCGTGGCCCGGCTGCTGCGAGAGGCCGATCCAGCGCTGGACATCACGATGGTCGACGGCGGCAGCGCGATCGGGGAGGCCCCCGGCCTGCACCTGCACGACCTCGACGACCCGGTCCTGTGGTCGCGCTACAACGAGCGGGTGGCCACCGGCATCCAGGGCATGTACACGGGTGCCGAGGTGGTCCGCGAGGTCGCGGACAGCCTCACCGGCCTGACGCCCGGCATGTTCCACGCGCTCGCCTTCGGTGAGGACGCCGAGGCGATGCCGGCGACCGCGCTCGCGTGGAACGCGGGAGGCATGGGCGTGCACTGGACCGCCGCGACGCCATGGCCCGCCGGGGACGAGGTGTTCGACTTCGGCGACCCGGACCGCTGGGCGGCGGACCTGGCCACCGCCCGCCGGGTACTCGCGGTCACGCCGTCCGCGATCGGCCCGACCGAGGTGGGAGGGATGGTGCTCGACGTCCTGCGCCGGCGCTTCGACGGCGTCGGACCGGGCGACCGGCGACCGCAGCCGATGCCCATGGCCGTCGCCGCGACGGCTTCGGGTCCCATGTCGCGCACGTCCCCAGGGACGATCTTCCCGGCGATCGCGGCGGGCGGGGACCCGGGATTCACCCTGACGACCGGCACGCTGGTCACGACGCTCCTCGTCTCGGGCGGGCGGGTCGCCGGGGCCCGGCTGCGCCGCGTCGCCGACGGAGCCGAGTGGGAGCTCCTGGCGGAGACCGTGGTGGTGTGCGCCGACGCGCTGCGGACTCCGCAGTTGCTGTTCGCCTCAGGCATCCGGCCCGCCGCACTGGGCCGCTACCTCAACGAGCACGCGTTCGTCACCGCCCGGGTGCTCCTCGACCTCGACCGGTTCGGCCTCGACCTCAGCGCCCTGCCGCTGCCGCGCCCCGGCGAGTTCAGCACGGACTCGCTCTGGCTGCCCCAGAACGGGGCGGCACAGCCGTTCCACGGCCAGGTCATGAACCGCACGTACGTGGACGAAGACGGTCACGCCCTGGCGTACTCCGTGGGCCTGGCGCTGTACGTGCCCGTCGAGTCCCGCCCCGAGAACCGGCTCGTGTTCTCGGAGACCCAGACCGACCTCGCCGGAATGCCGCGGATCACCGTCGAATACGGCTACTCCGACGCCGACCGCGCGCTGATCGGCCGCGCTCTCGACGAGGTCCGGTCGATCGCCGAGGAGTTCGGCCCGTTCGACCCCGCCACCGAGCGCGCGCTGCTGCCGCCCGGCTCGTCGCTGCACCAGACCGGCACGGTCCGGGCCGGACTGGCCGACGACGACACCAGCGTGTGCGGCCCGGATGGCCGGGTGTGGGGCTACGACAACCTGTACGTTGCCGGCAACGGTGTGATCCCCACCGCGATGGCCGCCAATGTCACCCTGACCGGCGCGGTCACCGCTGTACGGGCCGCTCGCGCCGTCGCAGGACGACACGCCGCGCCGGCCGCACACCGAGAGGAAGCACGATCGTGATCGACATCGCCAAGGAATTCCGCGTGGCGCTGCCCGCGTGGATCGACGACGAGCTGGCCGCCGTGCCCGCCCTCATCCCCGACGTGCACGAGCGGATGCGCCTCGTGCACCGCCTCGCCGACCGCAACTGGCGCGAGGGCAACGGCGGCCCGTTCGCCGCAGTCGTCGCCGAGCCGGACTCCGGCCGGATCGTCTCGGTCGGCGTGAACGTCGTGCTCATCTCCGGCGTCTCCAGCGCGCACGCCGAGGTCGTCGCGCTCGGACTCGCCCAGCGGGCGGCGGGCGGCTGGGATCTCGGCGGCGACGGGCTGCCCGCGCACGAGCTGGTCGTGAACTGGCGTCCGTGCATCCAGTGCTACGGCGCGGCCATGTGGTCCGGGGTACGCGGCCTCGTGGTCGCCGGCGAGGGTCCGGAACTGGAGGAGATCACCACGTTCGACGAGGGCCCGCTCGGCGCGGACTGGGCCGAGCAGTTCGAGGCACGTGGCATCCAGGTCACCCGGGACGTGCTCCGGGACGAGGCGCTCGCCGTGTTCCGCGACTACCGCAAGGCCGTCGACACCGGCGGCGTCACCGTCTACAACGCCCGCGGAGGCACCGAATGACTCCGGACGACACCGCCGGACCGCGCTTCGCCACCGACATCATCACCTTCTATCACCCCCGGTTCTGGGGGCTCGACTCCGCCGACGCCTTCCGCGACTGGGCCGTCGGCAACCCTGACCGGTTCTGGGAGCGGGTGCTGGACGCGCTGGCCGAGGCGGGTGTCAGCGGCATCGAGCTGACCTTCGCGCCCGGCGACATCGACTCGGCCCTGCGGGCCTTCGGCGACGCGCCGTCGTTCCGCCGTGAGCTCCACTCCCGGGGCCTCTTCGTCGTGAGCGCCTTCATGGCCGCGAGCGAGGCACCCGACTGGCGGCACGGTGCGAACCTGCCCGCGATCGTCGCCGACGCCGAGCGCTACGCCGCCTTCCTCGCCGACGTGGGCGCGGAACTCCTCGTCGCCGGCCTGCCCATGCGCAAGACGTTCGGGACGCGTCCGCCCTTCTTCGTCGACGCCGCGTACATGACCCGGATGGCCGACATCGCCCACGTGGTCGGCGAGGCGGTCACCCAGCACGGCGTGAAGCTCGCCTTCCACACGGAGTCCAACAGCACCCTCTGGTACGAGCGGGACATCGACCTGTTCATGGCGCTGACCGATCCCCGCTACGTGTGGCTCTGCCCCGACTCCTGCCACATCGCGCTCGGGGGAGGCGATCCCGTCGCCGTCGCGCGCCGCCACGCCCAGCGCATCGCACTGGCGCACTGGAAGGACGCGGTCAAGCCCATCGACGTCGAACTCACCATCGACGAAACCGTCTTCGCCCAGCAGCAGCCCTACATGACCGAGTTGGGCACGGGCATCGTGGACTGGCGGGGGTGGGCCGAGGCGATGTCCCGCACGCCCGGCGCCGGCATCGTGCTCATCGAGCTGGACGAGGCGGCCGATCCCGTCGCCGCGCTCCAGGCCGGGACGGCCGTCGTACGGAAGGCCCGGTCATGAGCGACTTCACCGTCCCGGCGGTCGACATATCCCCCTACGTTCGGGGAGGGCCGGAGGCCGAACGCCGCAGGGTCGCACAGGAGATCGACGAGGCCTGCGCCGGCGTCGGCTTCATCCAGATCCTGGGCCACGCGATCCCGGACACGGCGATCTGCGGCCTGGCCTCGGCGATGGACGCCTTCTTCACTCTCCCTCTTGAGACGAAGAGGACCTACTGCGTCACGGGCGCCAACCGCGGCTACAGCCCGCCCAAGAGCGAGTCCCTGAGCCTGAGCCTCGGCGTCGAGTCGGCCAACCGCATGAACGACTTCTTCGAGGCCTTCAACGTCGGCGTGGAGGCCCGCTCCTTCGCCTCGCTGGAGCTGTCGGAGGAGGATTACGGGATCAACGTGTGGCCGGGTATCGACGGTTTCACCGAGGCCGTCCAGGCGTACTTCGACCACGCCGGCCGGGTCGCGCGCACTCTCACCCGCATCTTCGCCGACGCCCTCGGCCTGGACCCCGGGTTCTTCGCCCGGCTCACCGACCACTCCATCGACGTGCTGCGGATGAACAACTACGCCCTGCCGGAAGGGACGGTCACCCTCGACGGCGACCTCACCGGGATGGGGGAGCACACCGACTTCGGGATCGTCACCGTCCTGTGGGCCGACCAGGTCGCGGGCCTGCAAGTCCTCGGCCGGGACGAACGCTGGCACGACGTCGCGCCGGCCGACGGCGCCCTGCTGGTCAACCTCGGCGACCTCACGGCCCGGCTCACCAACGACCGCTGGATGTCGACCCTGCACCGCGTCAAACCGCCCATCGTGGACGGCACGATCAAGCGCCGCCGCTCGGCCGCCTACTTCCACGACGGCAACCCCGAGGCTGTCATCGAGACCCTGGCCAGTCACCATGACGCCTCAGGGCTGGCCTACGAACCGATCACCGTCCGCGACCACATCAAGGCCAAGCTGGCCGGATCACGGCAGGGCAAGAAGAACCTCGCCGCGGTACGCGAGGCCGCACGCGTCCTGGCCGCCGAGGTCAATCGCGGCCGCTCGACCTGACCCTTTCCGTCAAACAGGCGCCAGCCCGGTGATCTCGGCCAGTTCCTCGGCGGTCGGTTCCCAGCCGCCGGCGGCCGCGTTGGCGCGGACCTGCTCCGGGGCGGTCGCACCGGCGATCACCGAGCCGCAGCCGGGCAGCGCGGCCAGCGCGCCCACGGCCACGTCCAGGAGCGAGCGGTCGTGCTTCTCGGCCCAGGACGTCAGCGTCTCCACCCGCTCCAGCCTCTCCGGCGTGACGAGGTGGGGACGCTCCGCGAGCCGGCTGCCGGCCGGCGGCTCCTGCCCGCGTCGCACCTTGCCCGTCAACAGCCCGTGGGCCAGCGGGAAGTACGGCAGCACGCCGACCCCGTGGTGCAGGGCCGCCGGCACCACCTCGCGTTCGGCGCCACGCTCCAGCAACGACCAGTGGTTCTGCGCCGACACGAACGGCGCGGCCCCCCTCGCGCGGGCCACGTGCGCGGCCTCGGCGATCTGCCAGCCGGCGAAGTTGGAGCTGCCGAGGTAGCGCACCTTGCCCTCGCGCACCAGCTCGGTCAGGGCATCCAGCGTCTCCTCGATCGGGGTGACGCCGTCGGGGAAGTGGTACTGGTAGAGGTCGATGTAGTCGGTACGCAGGCGGCGCAGCGACCCCTCCACCGCTCGCCGGATGTAGGACCGGCCGCCCGGCGTTCCGCACGCCGCACCCTGGTCGCCGGGCCTGCCGAACTTGGTGGCCAGCACCACCTGGTCCCGCCGGCCGGCCAGCACCTCGCCGAGGATCTCCTCGGAGGCGCCGTGCACCGCGCCGTACGCCTCGGCGGTGTCGAAGAGCGTCATGCCCTCCTCGATCGCCGCGTCCACCACCTGCCTGGTACGGGTCACGTCGATCCGCGAGCCGATGTTGTTGCAGCCCAGGCCGACCACCGACACCCGCAGGCCGGAGTCGCCCAAGGTCCTGTAACGCATGATCCGAAATCACCCTTCGCTCGGGCGGTCCGCCGGAGCAGCGCCCCAGGTGACCGGCAGACGGTCCACCCCGTACACCGCCATGCGGTCGCGGGTCGGCACCTCGGCCACCGGAACGGCCAGGCGCAGGTCGGGAAAGCGCTCGAAGAGCGCGGTCAGCGCGATGCGGAGCTCGGCCCGGGCGAGATGCTGGCCGAGACACTGGTGGATGCCGTGCCCGAAGGCCAGGTGCCCGGTCGTGGAGCGGGCCACCTCCAGGGTGTCGGGGTCGGGGAAACGTTCCGGATCCCGGTTGGCGACCGGCAGCGCCAGCACCACGGTCTCGCCGGCCGCGATGACCTCGCCGCCGATCTCGACGTCGGCCAGCGCGGTGCGCCGTACGTCGAACTGGAGGATCGACAGGTACCGCAGGAGCTCCTCGACCGCCCCTTCGGCGAGCTCCGGGTCCGCGGTCAGGCGGGCTCGCTGGGCCGGGTCGGTCAGCAGCGCGAACGTCGCGAGCGAGAGCATGCTCGACGTGGGCAGATGGCCGGTGGCCAGCAGCACCATCCCGAGGTTGGTGAGTTCGTCGTCGCTCAGGTCGCCGGTCGCCACGGCGTGCGCCAGCAGCCCGGCGTCCGGCGGGCCGGATCCCGCGCGCAGGCGTTTGAGGAGGCCGCGTACCGTCTCCGTGATCGACATCACGGCCTCGGCGGTCTGCCCCGGAGTGGAGTCCAGGTCGTTCATCACTCCCGTGGCCGCCTGGATCACGTGCCGGTCCCGCGCCGGGACGCCGAGCAGCTCGCAGATGACGAGCGCCGGAATCGGAACGGCGAACGACGCGACGAGGTCGGCGGCCGGCCCGTCGGCCGCCATCGCGTCGAGCGTCTGCGTGGTGTACTTCCGGATCGCGGGCGTCAGCTCGGCGACGCGACGAGACCCGAAGTGGCGGCTCAGCAGGCGGCGGTACCTGGTGTGTTCGGGCGGGTCCATGTGGGGGAAGATCCCCGGCTCCGCGGGTGTCGGCCGCTGGTGCGCGCGCTCGCGGCCGACCGGCTGGTGCAGCAGCTCGCGCCTGGTGCTGAAGCGTGGGTCCGCCAGGATGGCGCGGGTGACGGCGTACCCGGTCGCCACCCAGCCCACGTGCCCGTCAGGATAGGCGAGCCGGCTGAGCGGGGCTCGCTTCCGCAGCTCGACGGGCGGGTCGAAGGGATTGGGCCGGTCGGTCTCCAACGGTTGGGCCTTCCGACCATCACTCATCCGGCAACCTCCCACCTGCGTGCCCGGCACGCCGTTGATCATCGGCGCTGACGATTATGCATGGTGAGTCCGAAAAATGACACCACTAGTCATTTATGGATCATCCGATTAGCATCGGCGCTGACCACCCGGACATACATCTGTCAACACTCACGTTGCGAACCGCCGTGAGTATCGCCGGTGTCAGTGGCGACCCGGCAGCTCTCTCAGCAGTCTCTTTCTCTCCTCCAGCAGAGGTGTCAATGGCGTATGTGCATGCGCAGGTCGCGGTTGTCGGCGCGGGACCGGTGGGGCTCATGCTCGCGTGCGAGGTGGCCCTGCACGGTGTCCCGGTCGTGGTGCTCGAACGACTGCCCGCGATCGAATGGCGCCCGAAGGCCGAGGGCATCACCGGACGGGCCATCGACATCATGGACCGTCGCGGTCTCATGGTCGGGGTCACCGAGGCGCCCACCGCGCCGCTGACGCCCGAGCAGCAGGAGCGCATCGCCGCGGGGGAGCGGCGGCCGGACAGCCTGCTCCCCAAGGCGTTCCCCGGCGCGCGGCATTTCGCCACCATGTTCCTGCTCCGCCCGGAGTCCCCCGACCTGCTGGTGCCCCAGCAGCTCCTGGAGGAGGACCTGGCGCGGCGCGCGGCGGACCTGGGCGTGGAGGTACGGCGGGGCCACACGGTCACCGGTCTCGTCCAGGACGACGACCGGGTGTGCCTCGACGTCGACGGTCCGGACGGGCCGTACCGGATGGAGGCCGAATGGCTCGCCGGCTGCGACGGCGGCCGGAGCGTGGTCAGGAAGCTGTCGGGCATCGCCTTCCCCGGGACGGACGGCGTCACGGCCGGATACCGCGCCTTCGCCGAGATCGACGACCCCGAGTTCCATCTCCCCGGCTGGTTCCGCAAGGACGGCGGGCTCCTCGTGTACGAGGAGGGACCGCCCCGGTTCATCACGCTGGAGTTCGACGGCCCGCCGGCGAACCGGGACGCCCCCATCACGCTCGAGGAGTTCCAGGAGTCGTTGCGCCGGCTCAGCGGCAGCAAGGTGACGGTCACCGAGGTCAAGAAGATCACCCGGTTCACCGACAACGCGCGGCAGGCCGAGACGTACCGCAGCGGGCGGGTGCTGCTCGTCGGCGACGCGGCGCACGTCCACTCGCACTGGAGCGGCCCGGGGCTGCGGCTCGGGCTGGGAGACGCCCTCAACGTCGGCTGGAAGCTCGCCGCGGTCGCGCGCGGCTGGTGCCATGAGGACCTGCTCGACACCTACACCTCCGAGCGGCACCCGATCGGCGAGCAGACGCTGGAGATCCAGCGGGCCTCGATCGCGTTGATGCGCCCCGGCCCGTACGTCGACGCGCTGCGCGGGCTGCTCACGGAGCTGCTGCTCCGCGACGAGGCGAACCGGCAGCTCACCTCCCTGGTCGACGACCTGCACATCAGCTACGACATGGGCGACCCGTCGCTGACCGGTCCGCTGGTCGGGCGCTACAGCCCGGACCTGCGGCTGCGGTGCGCCGACGGCCCCGTACGGCTCGCGGAGCTGCAACGCACCGGGCGGGCGCTGCTGCTCGACCTCGGTGCCGGCCCCGAGCTGCGCGCGCTCGCCGAACCCTGGGCCGACCGGGTCGACGTGGTCACGGCCGAATGCGCCGAGGCCCCGGCGGACGCACTGCTGATCCGGCCGGACGGCTTCGTCGCCTGGAGCACGCCCGCCGGCCCGGCGTCGCTGCGGGACGCCCTCACCCGATGGTTCGGCCCGACCGGACAGGAGGCTCGGAATGAGTGATCCCAAGCTGACCACGCTGCCCGTGTCGGCACCGCTCGACGAGGCGATCGACGTGGTCGAGCGCGACGGAGCGGTGATCATCGAGGATTTCGTCGACGCCGGCACGCTCCGCGGCCTGTGGGAGGACCTGGGCCCGGACCTGGAACGCCAGGCGGACGGCGACGGCCGGCTGGTCGGCGAGAAGACCCGGATCCTGCCGGGACTGATCCGCCGGAGCCGGCACTCGATCACGATCATGCGGCAGCCGCACCTCCTCGGCGGCGCGCGGCACTTCCTGCAGCGCCCCGTGAAAGCCTGGCTCGGCGAGCAGCGCGTGGAGCTGGTCCCGACGATCCAGCTCGGCATATCGCGGGCGATCCAGATCAGGCCCGGCGTGCCGATGCAGGGGCTGCACCGGGACGACACCGCCCACCTGCGCACCCACCCGGGTCCGGAGAGCCGGGTGCAGGTCATGGTCGCCGCGAGCGAGTTCACCGCGCGTAACGGCGCCACCCGCGTGATCCCGGGGAGCCACCGGTGGGACGACGAGCGGGCGCCCCGCGACGACGAGGCGGTCCCGGCCGAGATGCGGCCCGGCGCCGCGTTGCTGTGGCTCGGCAGCACCTACCACGGCGCCGGCGTCAACGCCTCCGACGCGCCTCGCACCGGCTTGTCGTACGCCTACGACCTCGGCAACCTCCGCCAGGAGGAGAACCACTACCTGTCCCTGCCGCTGGACACGGTCCGCGGCTACCCCGAGGACATCCAGCGGCTCCTCGGCTATGAGGCCTGCCCTCCCATGTGCGGGCTGTACGAGCTGAGCGATCCGATGCTGCTGCTGCGCGACGGGCCGGAGCACCCCGCCGCGACGGCCGACCCCCGGTGAGGCCCGCCGGCCTTTCGCACCGCTGAAGGAGGACGGATGCGCACACCCGACATCTACCTGCGCAGTATCGGCGTCCATCTGCCGCCGGTCGTCAGCGTCGAGACGGCCGTCGCCGAGGGCCGCTACCCGGCCGACGAGATGGAGTACTTCCGCCTCGGCGGCGCGGCCGTGGCCGGCGACGTGCCGGCGCCGGAGCTCGCGCTCCGCGCGGCCCGGCACGCGTTCGAGCGCTCCGGCGGAATGACACCGCGAGACCTGGACCTCATGCTGTACGCCGACGTCTGGCACCAGGGGCCGGAGGGCTGGCAGCCGCAGTACTACCTGCAGCAACACCTCATCGGCGGCGACGTCCTGTCCGTCGAGCTGCGGCACGGATGCTGCGGGTTTTTCAGCGCCCTGCAGCTGGCCGCCGGATACCTGCGGCCGGGCGGCAGCGCGCTGCTGGTCGGCGCCGACAACCACGGCACCCCGCTGGTCGACCGGTGGCGCATGATCGAGGGCAACGTGATGGGCGACGCCGGGTGCGCGCTGCTGCTCACGACGGACACGGGTTTCGCGGAGCTGCGGTCGGTCAACGTGGTCGTGCTCCCCGAGGCCGAGTCGGTCAACGACGGCGGCGTGCCGATGTTCCCGCCGGACGCGACCGTGGGCCGGCCGCTCGACTTCGCCGCCCGCAACCGTGAGTTCCGCAAGCGGCTGTTCGCCCGCGACGGCGCCGACGTCATGCTGGCGATCCAGACGACGCTGATGGGGCTGATCGACCGCACGCTCAAGGAGGCGGGGATCACCCTCGACGAGGTGGCGCGCGTGGCCTTCCCCCACGGGCGCTGGGACGACCTGGAGCACCGGGGGGTGAACTGGTTCGGGCTGACCCTGGCCGACACCACCTGGGACTACGGCGCGAGCATCGGGCACCTCGGGGTCAGCGACCAGTTCGTCGCCCTCGACCACCTGCTGGCCGTCGGGGCGCTGGCCCGCGGCGACTACATGCTGCTCGTCGGGCTGGGCGCCGGCACCACCATGGCCTGCGCCGTCCTGCGGATCCTCGACGTCCCCCAGGAGTACGCCCCCGGCGGGCCCGGCTGAGCAGGCGCGCGCAGCGACGATCGAGTTCGACGAGCCCGGGAGGCGGCATGGAGACGGCGGACATGTACATCAGCGGGGTCGGGTCGTACCTTCCTGCCACGGTGAGCGTGGAGCACGCCGTGGCGGCGGGATGGTATCCGGCCGAGGAGGTCGAGCTGCACCGGCTCGCCGCGGTCGCGGTGGCCGGTGACGTCCCGCCGCCGGAGATGGCGTTACGGGCGGCGCGGAGCGCGGTGGCCCGCAGCGGGCGTTCCCCCACCGAGCTGGACCTGCTGCTGTACGTCTCGACCTGGCATCAGGGGCCGGAGGGCTGGCCGCCCCAGTCGTACGTGCAGCGCCATCTGGTCGGCGACGGCGTTCTGTCCACCCAGCTCAAGCAGGGCTGCAACGGCATGTTCGCCGCCCTGGAGCTGGCCGCGAGCTACCTGCGCGCGGCGCCCGGCCGCCAGGCGGCGCTGCTGGTCGCCGCCGACAACTACGGCACCCCGCTCGTCGACCGGTGGCGGATGCTGCCCGGGGCCGTCGCCGGTGACGCGGGCAGCGCCCTCGTGCTCGACACCGAGCCCGGGTTCGCCCGGCTGGCGTCGGTGTGCACGATGTCGGTGTCGGAGGCCGAGGAGATGCACCGCTGCGCCGAGCCGCTGTTCCCGCCCGGGATCACCGAGGGCCGCACGGTGGACTTCGCGGCGCACAACGACGTGTTCCGGCGGCGCGCGGTCGTCGAGGGCGACGGGACCGGGGTACTCGTGAGGCTGGACGACCGGATGGCCGAAGTGATCGACCGGGCCCTGTCGGAGGCCGGGATCAAGGCCGATGACGTGACCCGGGTGGCGTGCATGAACACCTCGCAGGAGATCGCCGACCAGATCTGCGAGCACCGGCTGGGCATTCCGGCGTCCCGGTCGGTCTGGGACTTCGGCCGGACGATCGGCCACTGCGGGGCCAGCGACCAGATCCTCGCGCTGGAGCATCTGGTCCGCGACGGCGCCCTGAAACCCGGCGACCACCTGCTGATGTTCGGCTTCGGCCCGGGCGTGACGATCTCGGGCGCCGTCGTGGAGATTCTCGAGTCGCCCGTGTGGGCGCGGGTACGGGGAGGTGACGTGTGATGGACCGACCGGTCGAGACGATCGCGCTGATCGGGATCGGCTGCCGCCTGCCTGGCGGCGTCGGCTCGCCGGAGGAGTACTGGAACCTGCTGTGCGAAGGGCGGGACGCCAGCGGACCGGCGCCCGCCGACCGCTGGCGCGACTACGCCGACCGCGGCCCGTCGTACGCGGCGGCGGTACGCCGCACCCTCTCGCGCGGCAGCTTCCTGGACGGGGTGGCCGACTTCGACGCGGAATTCTTCGGGCTCTCGCCGCGCGAGGCGGAGCTGATGGACCCGCAGCAGCGTCTCGTGATGGAGACCGCGTGGGAGGCGCTGGAGCACGCCGGGGTGTCGCCGGACGTGCTGGCCGGCACGGACGCGGGCGTGTACGTGGGCGTCTGCACCGGCGACTACGGGCATCGGCTGCTGGAGGACCTGCCCGACATCGAGGCGTGGACCGGGATCGGCGCCGCCGGCTGCGCGGTGGCCAACCGCGTGTCGTACGCGCTCGACCTGCGCGGCCCGAGCCTGGCGGTGGACACGGCGTGCTCGGCGTCGCTGGTCGCCGTGCACCTGGGCGTGCAGGCCCTGCGGGCCGGCGAGACCGACGTGGTGCTGGCCGGCGGGGTCAACCTCATCCTGTCGCCCGGCGAGACGCTCACCCTGGACGCCGCGGGCACCCTGGCGCCGGACGGGCGGAGCAAGTCGTTCGACGCCGCCGCCGACGGGTACGGGCGGGGCGAGGGCGCGGTGGTCGTGGTGCTCAAGCGGCTCGCCGACGCCGTACGCGACGGGGACCGGGTCCTCGCGACCATCCGCGGCAGCGCCGTCAACCAGGACGGCCGCACCGCGGGCATCATGGCGCCGTGCGGCCAGGCGCAGGAGCACGTCATGCGCCGCGCGCTGCGGCAGGCCGGCGTGGAGCCGGGCACGGTCGGCTACGTCGAGGCGCACGGCACCGGCACCGCGGTCGGCGACCCCCTCGAAGCCGGCGCGCTGAGCGCCGTGTACGGGGCGGGCAGGCCGCCGGAGCAGCCGTGCCTGATCGGCTCGGCCAAGTCCAACATCGGCCACCTCGAGGGCGCCGCCGGCATCGCCGGCCTGGTCAAGGCCGTCCTGGCGCTCGAACGCGGCGAGATCCCGCCGAGCCGGCTCGACACTCCCACACCGGCCGTCGACTGGGAGGGCGCCGGGCTGCGCGTGGTCGACGCGCCGACGCCGTGGCCCGGCTCCGCCCATCCGCGCCGGGCCGCGGTCTCCGCCTTCGGCTACGGCGGCACCGTCGCCCACGTCGTCCTCGAAGAGGCGCCGCCGGCCCGACCGCCCGCCGAAAGGACCGCGGCGCCGTCCGCCGAAGGGACCGCGGAGCCCTCCGCCCAAGCGACCCTGGGACCACCCGCCGAAGGGACCGCGGGCCTGCTGTACCCGGTGTCCGCCACGTCGCGGGCGGCGCTGCGGCAGGCCGCCGGCAACCTCGCCGACGTCGCCGGTCGCCTGCCGATGGCCGACGTCGGGCACACGCTCGCCCTGCGCCGGGCCCACCTGCCGCACCGGGCGGTGGTGGCGGCGCAGGATCCGGCCACGCTGGCCGAGCGCCTGAGCGCCCTGTCGGCCGGCACCCCGCACGACGCCGTGACCACCGGGCGGGTGCTCCTCGACCCCGGCCCCGGCCCGGTGTTCGTGTTCTCCGGGCACGGCTCGCAGTGGGCCGGCATGGGCCGGGAACTGCTGGAGACCGAGCCGGCGTTCGCCGCGGTGATCGACGAGCTGGAGCCGGTGTTCGCCACCGAGATCGGCTTCTCGCCACGGAAGGTGCTCGCCGAGGACGAGCTGACCGAGGTGGACCGGATCCAGACCATGATCTTCGCGATGCAGCTCGGCCTCGTCGAGCTGTGGCGCGAGCATGGGGTGCGTCCGCACGCGGTCATCGGCCATTCGGTCGGCGAGATCGCCGCCGCCGTGACGGCCGGGGCGCTGAGCCGCCTCGACGGAGCCCGGCTGATCTGCCGCCGGTCTTCGCTGCTGCGGCGGGTCGCCGGTCGCGGCGCGATGGCCATGGTGCAGCTGCCGTTCGCCGAGGCGGCGCGGCTGCTGGGAGACCGTACGGACGTGGTCGCCGCGATCGCGTCCTCGCCCGGCTCGACGGTCGTCTCCGGCGATCCGGACGCCGTCGCCGAGGTGCTGGCCGGCTGGCTCGAAGAGGGGATCCCGGCCCGCCGGGTCGCCTCGGACGTGGCCTTCCACGGGCCGCAGATGGATCCACTGCTGGCCGACCTGACCGCCGCCGCGGCCGACCTCACGGCCGGCGCCCCCGGCATCCGCGTCTACTCGACGGCGCTGGACGATCCGCGGGCGAGTCATGACTTCGCCGGCACGTACTGGGCGGCCAACCTGCGCCGGCCGGTACGCCTGGCCGACGCCGTCGCGGCGGCCGCGGACGACGGATACCGCGCGTTCGTCGAGATCTCCCCGCACCCGGTGGTCACCCACTCGGTGCTGGAGACCCTGGGCGCGGGCGGCCACGAGGAGGTCTTCGTCGGCGCGTCGTTGCGGCGGAACCGTTCCCCGCGGGTCACCCTGACGGCCGGTGTGGCCGCGGCGCACTGCGCCGGCCTCGAGGTGGACTGGCGTCGGCTGCAGCCGGCCGGCGGCCCGGTCGTGCTCCCCTCCTACCCCTGGCAGCACCGCAGGCACTGGCGCGCGCCGTCGGCCCCGGACACCGCCGGGCGCGGCCACGATCCGGACACGCACACGCTGCTCGGCGACGGCATCGAGCTCGCGGGCACCGACGTACGGCTCTGGCGGACCGGCGTGGACGACCAGACGCGGCCCTATCCCGGCAGCCACGCCATCGAGGGCGTGGAGATCGTGCCGGCCGCGGTGCTCGCGGCGACCTTCTTCGCCGCCGCCGGAGGCCAGACACTCGGCGAGGTGACGATGTCGGCGCCGCTGCTGACCGCCGACCGCCGCGAGGTCCAGGTCGTCCGGCAGGGAGCCGAGCTGCGGCTGGCCGCCCGTGCCGCGGGCGAACCGGACGCCGCCTGGCAGCTGATCGCCACCGCCGCGGTGCCCGCCACGCCGGGCCGGGCGCCCGCGCCACCGGCGCGGCCGCTCACATCGGTGGAGCCGGACCTGGTCCACCAGCGGCTCGCCGCGGTCGGCGTACCGGAGACCGGGTTCGACTGGACGGTCGAGGAGCTGCTGCGCGGCCATGGCGCGCTGCGCGCCCGGGTACGGTGCGGGCCGGCCGCCACGTGGGCGCCCGTGCTGGACGCGGCGATGTCGGTGGCGCCGAGCGCGTTCCCCGGCGACCCGCTGCTTCGCATGGTGACGAACGTCGACCGGCTGGTCACGGTCGGAGAGCCGCCGGACACGGTGGACATCGAGGTGTGGCTCGACCCCGAGCGCGGCGACACGGTGCAGGTACGGCTGACCGACGCCGGCGGCGCCGTCGTCGGCTGGCTGTCGGGACTGCGCTACCCGGTGATCGACGTGCCGGCCGCCGCGGAGAACGGCTCCGAAGGCGTACGGCCCGCCGAATCGATCGCCGACCTGGGGCCGGCGGAACTGCGCGCGTTCCTGCTCGAAGAGGTCGGCGCGCAGATCGCCAAGGAGATGCGGCTGGCCCCCACCGACCTGTCACCGCACCGGCCGCTGGTCGAGCAGGGGCTGGACTCGGTGCTGACGGTGGTGGTCCGGCGGCGGCTGGAGAAACGGTTCCGGTGCTCGCTGCCGACGACCCTGCTGTGGCGGCAGCCCACCGTCGCCGCGGTCTCCGACTACATCGCCGCTCTGGTGTCCGCCCCCGGCGGCAACGGGAGCGCCGATGCGGGCTGAGCGGGTCACGCCTGGTGGCTCGGGCGCTCCAGGGCGATCACGGCGGGAACGCGGTCCGGCCTGGCAGCGCGGAGCATGCCGTACCCGATGCCGGCGAGCCCGGTCATCAGGCCCGGCACCTGGACCCCGCTCACCGTGCCGCACGCCCACTCCTGCCGGGCGGCGGAGGCGTGCGCCAGGCCGGCGGCCTCGGCGCGCAGCCCAGGATCGTTTCTGAGGGTGGCCGCCTGCAGGAGGAGTTCGAGGTTGCCGAAGTCGCCGTGGCACAGGCACTGGCTGCGCCCGAAGCCGTGCGCCCTGGTGACCGTCAGGGCGGCCTCGACCTCGGCCCGCGCGAGCGGCCCGGTCAGCCATCGGGAGGCCAGCACCCGGCTGAGGCCGATGCCCATCGCGCCGTAGCACCAGAACGTGGTGGGCGGTGCGTCGGCGGGAATGTCCAGCGCGGAATGGTCGCGCAGCTCGGCGAAGGTTCCCGTGCCGGGGTCGAAGCTTTCCTGCTCGTGGCGGATCGCTTCGATGCCCGCGCGTACGTAGGCGTCTTCCGACAGCAGCTCGCCCGCTTGGCCCAGCGCCCAGCCCATGCCGCCCGTGCCGTGGGAGAAGCCCGAGATGGGGCGATCCGCATGGCCCCGAAGGGAGTCGGAGAACCAGCTCGGCCCGGTGCGGCTGTTCAACAGGTGCCGGGCCGCCTTGTCCATGACCTCCAGCACGCGCCGCTCCCCGGTCAGGGCGTGCAGGCTGGGCAGACAGGCGAGCACGCCCGAGCAGCCGCCGACGATGTCGTACTCGCGGTCGGCCTCGATCGCGGCGCCCAGCGGCTCCAGCAGCCTCGTCGCCTGGCCGAGCAGGCGGTCGTCCTGCCACAGGGCGGCGAGGTGGCTGAGGGCGTACACGAAGCCGCCATAGCCGATCATCCCCAGATCCCGGCCCAGCAGGCCGCGCCCGACCTGCCCGAGAGCGGTCTCCAAGGCGGCGCGCGCCAGCTCGGTGTGCCGGTCGTCGCCGCTCAGCGCGCCGAGGTGGCCCAGGAACAGGGCGATGCCGCTCAGCCCGTGGAACAGGTCGGGCCGCAACCTTCCGAGCGACCACTGGCCGTCCGTGGTGGCGTTGACGCCGAACCACTGCGCGCCGCCTTCCGCCGTGATCGCGAGCTCGCGCAGGTGTTCGCCGATGCGCGCGGCGGCGCTCACGAGGGCGTCAGGCTCTCCCGCGACCGGTTCGAGCCGGTAGGACGGCATGACCTGGAGACTGTGGTCGTTCGCCGCGGCCAGGCCGATGGTGCCGTGCACCAGCCAGCGCTGCCTGGCGTAGTCCTCGGGCCCGAGCGTACGCAGGCGTTCGAGCACCGCGTCCATCGCGGGCCGCAACCAGATTCCGGGCACCGGCTCGTCGTCACCGGCCAGCAGCGCGTCGCCGTCGGTGACGGCGCTGAAGTACGGCACGTCGTTGTTCCAGAGGTCGCGGCGCTCGGCGGCGATGCACGGGTCGAGCGCGGGCAGGTATGGCGACTCCCGCCACAGCGCGTCGAAGTGCCGGTCACGGTCGGAGCCGTCGCCCAGCAGCGTCGGATGGAAGGCGGTGCGCAGGATGGCCTCGTACAGGATGGTCGGCCGGACGATCACCCTGACCCGGTCCCCGCGGAACGTCTCCAGCACGCCCGCGAGCGCCTCCCGCTCGCGTTCGCAGATCCGGTACGCCTCGGTGAACCCGTCGAGCACGTCCTCGCGGAACTCGTTCAGGTCGAGCGGGGCGTCCGGCGTGACGGGCCGGTGATCGGGCGTCTGCATCGGCTTGTGCGCCAGCTCGATGCGCATGGTGTCCTTGCCCAGGTCCACCAGGAACGGGACGGGCATCGGGCTGTTCAGGTTCGTGGGGTGGCCCATGCCGGACACGTCGACGAGCGTGCCGTCCTCGGCCGTCCAGGCCGGTTGCGGCAGCAGCCCGACGGCCAGTACGGACCCGATGGTGAGCTGCCCCATGGCGTGCTCGACCGCCGTCACCCTGGTGTCGCGCAGCGGCAGCTCGGGGGCGAGCAGCGACTCCAGGTCGACCAGCACCGGCTGGTCGCCCGCGGCGATCAGGTTCTCCGCGTGGAAGTCGGTGGCCCGCAGCAGGTGCAGCAGCGCGAGCAGGAAACCCTGCCGGTGGTAGAAGTCGCGCAGCGCCTGGCGGCTCGCGCACGGCCGCGGCCGTACGTACTCCACCCAGCCGTAGTCCCCGCGGTCCAGCACCTTGAGGGTCCGCAGCGGACGGCCGGCGCCGTGGTCGTTGAACCAGCGGACCAACTCCTGGAAGTGCGCGTCCACGGCGAGCGGCCGCGGCTTGTACATGATCTGGAGGCCGTCCTGGAAGCGCAGCCGGCACACGGTGAACCCGCCCCTGTGCCGGTCGCCGAGACCGCTGTGCAGCTCGACCGGCGGGCTCGTCACGCCGAGGGCGTCCGCGTCGGCCACCAGCCGCTCGGCCAGCAGCGCGCTGGTGCGCACCCAGTTCCGCACGGCGACGGCGAGCTGGCGGACGAGCACCGGATACCGCTCCAGCAGCCGCGCCCGGCCCTCGGCGTGCTCGTGAGCGGCCACGAACCGGCCGAACCGCTCCTCGCTGCCGCCCTCTCCCAGCGCGCCCGCGTCGCGTGCCTCCCGCAGCTCCACCACGGCGGTACGGGCCACGAGGCGATGCAGGAGCTCCGTCAGCGGGCCGAACGCCTGCTCCAGGAACACCCCGTCCTCGAACAGCGCGCCGCCGAGCCCGTCGAGCCGTGCGCGCAGCAGCTCGCGGCCGTGCCGTGGCAGCGGGGCCACCAGCGTCGAGAGCAGGTTGATCCGGGTCAGCTCCCAGTCCGCGCCGGGGCCGCCGTCGAGCAGGAAACCGCTGTCGTGGACGAAGCCCATCCACTCCGGCTGCTCACCGGTGCCGGCGGGACCCGCCAGCAGGGCGAGCAGGCGATCCTCGTCCAGGCCGTCGGCCGCCAGCCGCCGCTGCCAGAGCCCCGGGGTGTCGAACGGCTTGGCGGAGCGCCACCCGGCCAGCCGTCGCCTGGCGTCCTCGCCCGGCGGGCCGGGGGAGGGGGCCTGGAGGCGCTCCGCCAGCGGAGCCGCGCGTAAAGGGGCGGGTACGCCCGCGAGGGCGTACCCGGAAAGATCAGGCACAGCAGGACACCGTTCCGGAGCAGATCCGCGTGACCGCGCTGATGGTGGCACTGGCACGGTCCTCGCTGAGCGTGTTCACCTTGAACGCCTGGTCCAGCTCCAGAGCGGGGTCGCCGGCGAACCCGGCATACGACTGGTTCATGATTGCCTCCCGATGGCTCTCCGTGGGGACGACCGCCCTCGCCGCAAGCGCGGGACGGCGCCACCGTTGACCTCTGCCAGGAAACCAGCCGCGCCTGTCGCGCGGCTGTCGGCCTTCTGTCGCGGCGCCTCCCGGCCGTGTCACTCGCTCCGCAGGTTACGGATGTGTTGCGGACTCTTGACGTGTGTCTCCCGGGCTGCGTAGATATGACTGCGCAGACATGACTGCGCAGTCACATGGTTGACCTCGGTAGATGCGAGGTCGGCCGGCATCGGGAGAGTGACCATGACACGAGAGCTGAGGCGGGGCGGCAGCGCCTCCACGCCGCGGGCCGTCGACGTGGCGCGCCTGGCGGGCGTCTCGCAGAAGACCGTGTCCAGGGTCCTCAACAACGAGCCGTACGTCTCCGCCGAGGTGCGCGGGCGTGTGCTCGCCGCCGCCGAGCAACTCGGCTACCGGCTCAACAACGCGGCCCGGGCGCTCGCCTCCGGACGGAGCCGTTCCATCGGCGTGGTCACGCTCGGCACGGCCCTGTACGGCCCAGCCTCCTTACTCATGGGAATCGAACGAGCCGTCCGCGACACGGGCTACGCGCTCCGCGTGGTCAACACCATGGAGGGCGACCCGTCGGGCATCGCCGGCGCCGTGGAATCGCTCCTGGAGCAGGGCGTGGACGGCATCGTCATCTCCGAGCCGATCGACGAGGGGGCGGAGCTCATCCGCGCCGACGTGCCCGTTCTCGTCTTCGGCACCCCCCTGCCCTTTTCCGCCCCACGCTTGGTGACCGCGGGCGTCGGCTCCGACGAGCTGGCCCACGCCGCCACCGAGCATCTGCTGGATCTGGGGCACGCGACCGTCCACCACGTCGCCGGCCCGCAGCGCTGGTATGCCGCCAGGGAGCGGCTGGCGGCGTGGCGGGCCGCGCTGGCGGCCCGCGGCCTCGGCGAACCGCCTGTCGTCGAGGGCGACTGGTCGGCCGCGTCGGGATACGCGGCAGGCCGGCAGCTGGCCACCGACCGCGACGTGACCGCCGTGTTCGCCGCCAACGACGACATGGCCATCGGCGTGATCCGCGCGCTGGTGGAGGCCGGTCGCCGGGTGCCGGACGACGTCAGCGTCGTCGGTTACGACGACATCCCCGTCGCCGCGTACGTGACCCCTCCGCTCACCACGGTGCGCCAGCCGTTCGACGCCGTGGCGACGGGGGGACTCCGGCTCCTCGTCCATGCCATCGAACAGCCGCACGAAGACCTTCCACCGGCGGCCGACCACCCGGTCGAGCTCGTCGTCCGCGCCTCGACCGCGCCCCCGCCCCGGAGGACCCCGGGACGCGCGCGTGCGACCTCTCGCTGATCAGCGCCGATCAGCGTCAAGCCAGACCGTCACGGCCACCCGAGTGGCCCCGGCCACGTCCGTCCTTCACCGGGCGTGCCGATCGTCTTTGCCCTTTGACGGGAGTTCCCCATGCCCCCATCTGCTCACCCCCCGATCAGCCGCCGGCTCGTTCTCGCCACGGCCGGAGCGATGTCGCTGTGCGTGGCGCTGGCCGCGTGCGGCGGCGGCAGCGGCGCCGGTGGCGGCGCCGCTTCGGCGGCCCCCTCCGCCGCCGCGAGCCAGGCCGACATCGACAAGGCGATGTCCACCCCGACCGAGCTGACGTTCTGGACCTGGGTCCCGGACATCCAGCAGGAGGTCGCGCTCTTCGAGAAGAAGTACCCGGCGATCAAGGTCAAGGTCGTCAACGCCGGACAGGGCGTGCCGCAGTACACCAAGCTGCGCACGGCCCTCAAGGCGGGCACCGGCGCTCCTGACGTCGTGCAGATCGAGTACCAGTACATCCCGACGTTCACGATCACCGACAGCCTGCTGGACCTGCGGCCCTACGGAGCCTCGGCGCTGAAGGACAGGTTCGTCGACTGGACGTGGGGGCAGGTCAGCGGCGCGGGCGGGGAGGTCTGGGCGATCCCGCAGGACACCGGCCCGATGGGCATGCTGTACCGCAAGGACATCTTCGACAAGCACGGCATCCAGGTGCCGAAGACCTGGGACGAGTTCGCCGCCGCGGCGCGCAAGCTCCACGCGGCCGACCCGGACGTCTACCTGACCAACCTCGCCTCGAACGAGGCCGCCGCCTGGCACGGCCTGCTCTGGCAGGCCGGGGCGAAGCCTTACGTTAACGCTAACAAGAGCGAGATCTCCATCAAGGTCAACGACGAGACCTCCAAGAAGCTCGCCACGTACTGGGGCGGGCTCGCGAAGGAGGGCGTCATCGGCGCCGAGCCGGACTTCACCGACGCCTGGTACTCCGCGCTCAACAAGGGCAAGTACGCCACCTGGATCACCGCGGCCTGGGGACCGGTCTTCCTGTCCGGCGCGGCCAAGTCGACCGCCGGGAAGTGGCGGGCGGCCCCGCTGCCGCAGTGGGACCCGGCCAAGCCGGTCTCCGGCAACTGGGGCGGCTCGACCAGCGCGGTCACCAGGACGACCAAGAACCCGATCGCGGCCGCGACGTTCGCCCAGTTCCTCAACAGCGACCCCGAGAGCGCCAAGCTGTTCGCCACCAAGCAGTTCTTCTTCCCGGCGACCAAGGCGCTGCTCGCCGACCAAAGCTACGTCGGCGAGAAGCCCGCCTTCTACGGCGGTCAGCAGGTCAACCAGGTGTTCGCCGACATCAGCGGCACGGTCAACAGCTCCTTCCAGTGGCCGCCGTTCCTCGACCGGGTGGTGACGGACTGGACGGAGACCGTCGGCAAGTCCCTGGCCGGCAAGACCGACACCGCCGCCGCGCTCGACGAGTGGCAGACGCGGATCACCACGTTCGCCAAGAGCCAGGGCTTCACCGTCAAGGACCAGTGACCGCCGCCGGGTCCCGCACTTACCGTGCGGGACCCCCCCTCCCCCCCCCCCCCCCCCCCCCCCCCCCCCCCCACCACCGCAGAAAGGGCCGACTATGACCGCCATAACCACGGCCTCGCGCGAGCATCCGCACCGGGCGGCGGCGACACGTCACCGACGCGGCCGCGGCCGGAAACGGGCGGCGGGGCCGCTGTTCGTCGCCCCGTTCCTGGTGCTGTTCCTGTTGCTCTTCCTGGCTCCGCTCGGCTACGCCGCCTACCTCAGCCTGTTCCAGGACCGGCTCATCGGCGGGGCGACGTTCGTCGGGCTGGAGAACTACGTGACCGCCGTCCAGGACCCGCTCCTCATCAAGGGGGTCGCCCGCGTCGCGGCGTTCTTCGTGATCCAGGTGCCCGTGATGCTGCTGCTGGCGCTGCTGTTCGCGCTCGCGCTCGACAGCGGGGTGCTGCGGCTCGCGCGGGTGGTGCGGCTCGGCGTCTTCGTCCCGTACGCGGTCCCGAGCGTCGTCGCCTCGCTCATGTGGGGTTACCTCTACGGGCCGGACTACGGCCCGTTCGCCCAGCTGAGCAAGGCGCTCCACCTGCCGGTGCCGCCCTTCCTGAGCGACGGCTGGATGCTCGGGAGCCTGGCGAACGTCGTGACCTGGGAGTTCGTGGGCTACAACATGATCTTGCTGTACGCCGCCCTGCGGGCCATCCCCCAGGAGCTCTACGAGGCCGCCGCGATGGACGGGGCCGGTGCCTGGCGGATCGCCTGGAGCGTCAAGCTGCCGGCGCTGCGCCCGGCGCTCCTGCTGGCCCTGGTGTTCTCCGTGATCGGCAGCTTCCAGCTGTTCAACGAGCCGAACCTGTTGCAGCGCCTGGCCCCGGACGTCATCGACAGCGCCTACACCGCCAACCTCTACGCCTACTCCCTCGCCTTCACCAGCCAGCAGATCAACTACGCGGCAGCGGTGTCCTTCCTCCTCGGGGTGGTCATCGTGATCGTCTCCTACGCCGTCCTGCTCACCGCCAACCGCGGGAGGAAGCCATGACCGCACCGGGCAGAGCCCGCCGGCGGCACAGCACGCCGCTGACGATCGCCATGCTGGCCGCGCTGGCGTACTTTCTCCTGCCGCTGTTCTGGCTGGTCGTCGCCGCCACCAAGAGCACCCAGGACCTGTTCACGACGTTCGGGCTGTGGTTCTCGCGCAGCCCGCAACTGCTGGCCAACATCGGGGCGACCTTCGGCCACGACGACGGGGTCTTCGGGCACTGGCTGCTCAACACGATCGGATACGCCGTCGTCAGCGCCTTCGGGGCCGCGCTCCTGGCGGCCGCCGGCGGGTACGGATTCGCCAAGTTCCGCTTCCGCGGCGACCGCGCCGCCTTCAACCTGGTGCTCGGCGCCATCATGGTGCCGACCACCGCGCTGGCGATCCCGACGTACCTGCTCTTCGCGAAGGTGGAGCTGGTCAACACCCCCTGGGCCGTCATCCTGCCCTCCCTCGTCAGCCCCTTCGGCCTCTACCTCATGCGCATCTACGCCCAGGACGCCGTCCCGGACAGCATCCTGGAGGCCGCCCGCATCGACGGCGCCGGCGAGGCCAAGATCTTCTTCCAGATCGCCATGCGGCTGCTGGCGCCGGGCCTGGTGACGGTCGTGCTCTTCACGCTCGTCACGACCTGGAACAACTATTTCCTTCCGCTCATCATGCTCAACGACCCGAACCTGTACCCGATCACGGTCGGCCTCGCCTCCTGGGCGTCCCAGGCCGTCGGAGGCGGGGCCGGGGCCGACAGCAACCTGCTCGCCCTCGTCGTGACCGGGTCCCTGCTCTCGGTCATCCCGCTCGTCGTGGCGTTCCTGCTGCTCCAGCGGTACTGGCAGAGCGGTCTGACAACCGGCGGCGTCAAGCAATGAGCCGTCCTTCCACTCCCTCGGAGGTTTCCCCCATGGCGGTTCTGCCGGCCCATGTCCTGTTCGGCGCTGCCTACTATCACGAGTACCAGCCGTCCCCGGAACGGTTGAAGATCGACCTCGACCTGATGGCCGAAGCCCACTTCACCGTCATCCGGGTCGGCGAGTCGGTCTGGTCGACCTGGGAGCCGGACAACGGCCGGTTCGACCTCGACTGGCTGGAGCCGGTGCTCGACGGCGCCCGCGAGCGCGGGATCTCGGTGATCCTCGGGACGCCGACGTACGCGGTCCCGCCGTGGCTGGTCCGGCTCTACCCCGAGATCACCGGCGAGCACGCCACCGGGCAGCGCATCGGCTGGGGCGCCCGCCAGGAGGTCGACTTCACCCATCCCGCCTTCCGCTTCCACGCCGAGCGGGTGATCCGCGAGGTCGTCGGCCGGTACGCCGATCACCCGGCGGTCATCGGCTTCCAGGTGGACAACGAGCCGGGCCTGCACCTGCTGCACAACCACGGCGTCTTCCAGCGCTTCGTCGACTGGCTGCGCGGGCGATACGGCGACGTGGAGACCCTCAACCGGGAGTGGGGCCTGGTCTACTGGTCGCACCGCCTGTCGGCGTGGGCTGACCTGTGGAGGCCGGACGGCAACCTCCAGCCGCAGTACGACGTCGCCTGGCGGGAGTTCCAGGCCCGCCAGGTGACGGAGTTCATCGGCTGGCAGGCCGACCTCGTCCGCGAGTACGCCCGCCCCGGCCAGTTCGTCACGACGTGCATCTCCTACACCCGGCCCGGGGTCGAGGACGACGAGATGACCGACCGCCTCGACGTCGCCGGGGGCAACCCGTACTACTACATGCAGGACGCCCTGCAGCTCCCCGACCGCACTCCCGACGAGGTCGAGCAGAACTGGGCGACCACCGGGGTGTGGTCGATGTACCAGACCGCGGACCGGATGTTCTCCTCCCGCCAGGCGCCGTTCCTGGTCACCGAGACCAACGCCATGCACATCGGCACGCCGTGGGACAACCGGCCCGCCTACGACGGCCAGTGGCGGCAGGCCGCATGGGCGCACGTCGCGCGCGGCGCCCGGATGATCGAGTACTGGCAGTGGCACACGCTGAACTTCGGCTTCGAGACCTACTGGGGCGGGGTCCTGCCGCACAGCAACCAGCCCGGCCGCACCTACGCCGAGCTCGCCCGCCTCGGAGCGGAGCTGGAGGCCGCCGGCCCGCTGGTCGCGGGGCTGGAGCCGGACGCCGACATCACGATGGTCTACTCGATGCCGAGCAAGTGGCTCATGCAGAAGCACCCGCCGCTGCCGGCCCCCGACGGCGGCCCGGACGCCGCCGCCTACCACCGGATCTTCGACCCCTTCTACCGGGGCGCCTTCGACGCCGGCCGCCAGGTGCGGATCGTCCACGCCCGGCAGTTGCACGACCCCCGCGGCGAGCGGGCCGGGACAACGCCCGAGGAGGCCGCGCGCCGTCACCCGGTCCTCGTCGTCCCGGCGCTGTACGTCGCCGGCGACGCCACGCTCGACTGGCTCGCGACCTACGCCCACGCGGGTGGCCACCTGGTCCTCGGCCCGCGCACCGCCTACGCCGACCACGAGGCCCGGGCGCGGCGGGAGCCCGCACCCGCACGTCTCGTCGAGGCGGCGGGCGTGCGCTACGACGAGTTCAGCAACCTGACGCGCGACCTCCCCGTGCGTGCCGTGCCCGGCGGCCTTCTCGACCTGCCCGCGAACGCGACGGCCACCCGCTGGGCCGACGGCCTCACCGTCGTGGACGCCGACGTGCTCGCCACCTACGTCCATCCGCACTTCGGCCGCTGGCCGGCGATCACCACCCGCCGCCACGGCGCGGGCCGCGTGACCTACGCCGGCACGGTGCCCGGACGCGACCTCGCCCGCGCGCTCGCGGCGTGGCTGGCGCCTTCCCCGGTCAGCGGCTGGCGGGACGTGCCGGCCTCCGTCACCGCGACCACCGGGACGTCCCCGGACGGGCGTCGTGTCCACGTCGTGCACAACTGGAGCTGGGAGCCCGCCCGCGTCGAGGCGCCGGTGGAGCTGTCCGACGTCGTGGCCGGCGCCGCCGTCCCCGCCGGCACGTCGCTGGACCTTGGCTCCTGGGACGTGCGGGTGCTCGTCTCGCGCTGACTTGTCCCTGCTTCACGAAGGAAGGGCTATGCACGTAAGACCCCTGCGCAACGCGCTGGTCACCCTCACCGCGGTGGCCGCGACGCTCGTGTTACCGGCAACCGGTGCGCGCGCCTACTCAAACCACGCATGGTCCGCTCCGATCCATTTCAAAACGTACATATGTGTACGTTTCTGTCGCCGCTAAACGTACAATCATGTACGGTTAACTGGCAAGTAGGGTGGGAGCGTGCGTGAAAGTGGGTCGCCAGTGACACGGAAGGACGCCGCCCGCAACCGGGACCGGCTGCTCACCGCGGCCCGGCGGATGTTCGCCGAACGCGGTCACGACGTCGCGCTGGAGGAGATCGCCCGGGCCGCCGGAGTGAGCCGCACCACGATCTACCGCAACTTCGCCACCCGCGAGGAGCTCGCGGCCACGGTCTTCGCCGACAACGTCGCCCAGATCGAGCACCATGCCGCCGGGCTGCGGGACCAGCTGGACGGCGCGGTCAAGCTGTTCGACTTCGTCCTGGACCTGCAACTGGACAACCGCGGCCTCGCCCAGGTCCTGTCCAACGCCGACCTGCAATGGTTCATCGAGCATGCCCGCCGCATCGCGGCCTGCTTCGAGCCTCTCCTCGATGCCGGCCGCGCGGCCGGCATCGTCCATCCCGTCGTCGAGGTCGACGACCTGATGCTCGCCATCTCCATGGGGGAGAGCGCCGTGGCCACCAGCGACGTCGCCCGGCGCGACGACCGCCACAAACGCGCACGGGAGATGCTGCACCGCGCCCTGTTCACCCGCTGACGCCGGCGCGAACCATCTCAGTCACGCAGCAGGGCGCACAGCTCCTCCGTCGCGTCATCGACCGAACCGGCTCCGTCGACCACCAGGTCGGGGTGCTCCGGCGGCTCGTAGGCCTGGCCGAGGCCGGTCAGGTTGGGCAGCGTGCCGGCCTTCGCCTGGGCGTACAGGCCCTTCGGGTCCCGGCGCGCGCACACCTCGACCGGCGTGTTCACCCAGACCTCGGCGAAGTCGCCCGGCTGGAACAGGCTCTTGGCCACCACCCGGTCCGTCCGGAACGGCGAGACCAGCGCGACGATCACGATCAGCCCGGCGTCCAGCATGATGCGGGTCAGCTCGGCGACGCGGCGCACGTTCTCCGCGCGATCCTCCGGGGTGAATCCGAGGTCCTTGTTCAGGCCACTGCGGACGTTGTCGCCGTCGAGCACGTAGGTGTGCAGCCCCATGGCGTGCAGCCGCCGCTCCAGCGCGTTGGCGAGCGTCGACTTGCCGGCGCCCGGCAGGCCGGTCAGCCACAGCACCTTGGCCCGCTGCCCCTTCAGCCGTTGCCGGGCGTCGCGGTCGACGGTGTAGGCGTGGGGAACGACGTTGCGGCCGCGCCGCAGCGCGTGCCGGACCATGCCGGCCGCCACGGTCTCCTTGCTGACCCGGTCCACGAGCAGGAAGCTGCCCGTGTCCCGGCACGTCCGGTAGCTGTCCAGGCAGATCGGCGTGTCGGTGGTCAGCTCGACCGTGCCGATGTCGTTGAGGTCGAGGGTGCGTGCGGCGAATTGCCGGCCGGACACCACGTCCAGCCGGTCGCGCACGGACGTGACCACGGCGGGCACGGTTCGCGACCCGGCCATCAGCAGGTAGGAGCGGCCGTGCCGCAGCGGCTCCTCGGCGGTCCAGACCAGCGTGGCGGAGTACGCGGTGGCGGGGGAGAGCCCGTTGCCGAGGGTGCCCGGCGTGGTCAGCAGGTCCCCGCGACGGACGTCGACCTCGTCGGCCAGCGTCACCGTCACGGGGGTGCCGGGGCCGGCGCGGTCGAGGTCGCCGCCGCCGGGGCCGAGCAGCCGGTCGATCCTCGACTCCACGCCGCTGCCGGCGACCGCGACGGTGTCGCCCGGCCGGAGCGAGCCGGCGGCCACCGTGCCCGCGAAACCGCGGAAGTCGTCCGCCCGGATCACGTACTGGACGGGCAGCCGGTAGTCGCCCGCGCCGTCCGGTTGCGGCCGGCCGGGCGGCTCCCAAGCGGACAGCGCGCCGAGCAGCGTCGGCCCGTCGTACCAGGGCAGATTCGGCGACGGGTCGACGACGTTGTCCCCGCCGAGCGCGCTGGCCGGGATCACGCCGGCCGTCATGTCGAGGCCGGCCGCCGCCGACAGCACCTCGCCCGCGAGCTTGTCGAACACCGCCTGGTCGTAGCCCACCGCGTCGAGCTTGTTGACCACCGCGATGACGGCCCGCACGCCCATCAGCGCGCAGATCGCCAGGTGCCGATGGGTCTGCTCGCGGACCCCCTTGGTGGCGTCGACGAGTAACACGGCGACGTCCGCGGTGGACGCCGCGACCGCCATGTTGCGGGTGTACTGCTCGTGTCCAGGGGCGTCGGCGATGATCACCCGGCGCCCGGACGGCAGGTCCAGGAAGCGGTGGGCGACGTCGATGGTGATGCCCTGCTCGTGCTCTGCCTCCAACCCGTCGGTCAGCAGCGAGTAGTCGACCGCTCCCGCCGGGATCGTGGAACCGCCGCGCCTGGTCCGCCGCGCGTAGTCGAGCTGGTCCTCGGTGGCGCTGCCGGTGTTGGCCAGCAGCCGACCGATGAGGGTGGACTTGCCGTCGTCGACCGAGCCACAGGCGACCACTCGAAGCACCGAAATCATCAGAAGTACCCCTCCGACTTCTTGCTCTCTATGGATGTGCCGCCCTCGCCGTCGATGAGGCGGCCGGCGCGTTCGGACCGCCGGTCGAGCCGCATCTCGTCGATGATCTCGTCGAGGGTCTCGGCCTTGGACTCGACGGCCGCGGTCAGCGGGTAGCAGCCGAGCGTGCGGAAGCGCACGTGGCGCAGCCGCGGCCGCTCGCCGGGCGACAGCGGGAAACGCTCGTCGTCCACCATGATCAACGATCCGTCCCGCTCGACGACCGGGCGCGGTGCGCTGAAGTACAGCGGCACCACGGGGATGCCCTCCCGCCGGATGTAGTGCCAGACGTCCAGCTCCGTCCAGTTGGACAGCGGAAACACCCGCATCGACTGGCCGCCGGCCAGCTCGGTGTTCGCCGACCACCAGAACTCCGGACGCTGCGAGCGCGGCTCCCAGCGATGGCCGGGCTCGCGCAGCGAGAAGATCCTTTCCTTGGCCCGCGACCGCTCCTCGTCGCGCCGCGCGCCGCCGATCGCCGCGTCGAACCCGCCGTCATCGAGCGCCTGGCGCAGCGGGACGGTCTTCATGATCCGGGTGTACTCGTGCGCGCCGTGGGTGAACGGCGTCACCCGCTCCGGGTTGGTCTGCACCCGCAGGTCGAGCTCCAGCCGCCTGGCCGTGTCATCCCGGAAGGCGATCATCTCGCGGAACTTCCAGCCGGTGTCGATGTGCAGCACGGGGAACGGCATCCGGCCGGGCGCGAACGCCTTCATCGCCAGGTGCAGCAGCACCGAGGAGTCCTTGCCGATCGAATAGAGCAACACCGGGCGGCGAAAGGCGCCGGCGACCTCGCGCAGCACGTGGATCGCCTCGGCTTCGAGCATGTCCAGGACGTCTTCTTCGGCCACGTATCGGCCCTCCGTCGTCGCTAACCCAGATGAATCCATGCAACCGTGCTCGACTATAGTAACCTATAAAAGCGCAATACCGGTTATTCACTCCAGATTGGCGGTGCGGCGATGAATGCTCGTGGCGATCGAAAAGCGTCCGGTTCCCTGACTGTCGAAGAGCTGTCCAAGAAGACCTGGAGCGACTTCGAGACGGTTCTCGGGACGAACGGAGGCGCCCGTGGGTGCTGGTGCATGCACTGGCGGCTCTCCATCGCGGAATGGATGGAAGGCAAGGGCGAGGGAAACAAACGAGCGATGAAGCGTCTCGCCCAGCGCGAGCCGGCGCCCGGCGTCGTCGTCTACGACGACGGCACGCCGGTGGCATGGTGCTCGCTCGGGCCACGTTCCTCGTTCCCGAGGCTTGAGCGTTCGCCGCTGCTCGCGAACCTCGACGACGAGCCGGTCTGCGCGATCACGTGCATCTTCGTCCAGAGGAAACATCGTGGCTCCGGGCTGCTGCCGGCCATTCTCGAAGCCGTCTGCGAGTACGCGGCCGCCGCGGGCTACACGACCGCCGAGGGCTATCCGGTCGAACCCCGCGACGGGAAACGCGCGGGCGCGGACACGGCGATGACCGGGATAGCCAGCGCCTTTCTCGCTGCCGGATTCGCCGAGGTGGCCCGCCCGCGCGGCGATCGACCGATCATGCGGCGGGCGCTGCGTGACGCCGGATGAGGCGCCCGGCCGGTCAGCGGTGCGTCCGGCCCTGACGGTGGCGGCGCGCCTTCTCGCGATTGCCGCAGATGTTCATGCTGCACCAGCGGCGGCGTCCGCCCCGCGAGGAGTCCAGGAACAGCCAACCGCATCTTCCGCATGCCCTGATCCGGTCGCGCGGAAGGGTGAACAGCGCCTGGACCACCAGCAATGACAGGGCCGCGGGAATCGCTCCCGGCACCGCCCAGTCCACGGTGAAGCGGTCGAGCGCGGGATCCATCTGCTGCACCAGCTCGGCGCGCACACCCGTACCGGCCCGTTCGAGAAGTGCGCCGAAAGGTCCGGCCGGCACCGCTTGACCATGCGCGACCGCGCTGAACACGGCCCACGCCTGTTCGCGGACAACCTGGACCTCTGGCACGAGGCCGCTCGCGGCTGCCTCCGCCAACGTCGGCGCCTCCTCGAACAGGCCCGCGGATGCGCACCACGTCAAGACGTCCGAGGGTGACTTCAACAGCTCGCCGTCCTCGGCCGGGTGGGTGCGATCGAAGACGGTGTTCGTGAGGTCCAGGACCGGGTGGCCGCCGATGAAGTGGGCGTCCTGCCAGGGTGGCCGGGCCTTGGGAGCCAAGGTAACCATTATACCGAGTATATATGGTTTCTCGGCAGTGGGCCAGGGCCGGCATCTACGTGATCTCTCCCTTGAAACGTCTCCGCAGCAGGACGGTGGTGAAGACCGCCACGACCGCGAACCCGACCGAACACCAAAGAGCCCAGCGCCAGCCCGCCAGGATGGCCTCGGGTCCACCGGAAGCGGTGGCGAAGTGGGCCGCCACCGAGGTCACGACCCCGACCCCGACGGCCAACCCCAGCTGCTGAGAGACGTTGATCAGAGCGCCGGCCGTGGCCCGCCGCCCCTCGTCGGCGCCGTTCGTGCCGGCGATGCTCGTCGTGATCAGCGCGAGGATGTGGCCGAACGCGTTCACGGAGGTGCCGATCAGGACGAGAGCGAGTCCGTGACCTTCCGGCAGGCCCACCAGGACCAGAATGCCGAACGTCTCGATGACGATCCCGGAAAGCAATACGCGGTAAAGGCCAAAGCGCTCGACGAGCTTGCCCGCGTAGATTCCGGTGACGATCGCGATCGCGCCCGAGACCGCGAACGTCAAGCCGGTCGTGAGCGCGCCCAGCCCGAGATGCGTCTGAAGGTAGAGGGTGAGAATGAACAGCATCCCGCCGTAGGAGCAGATCAGCAGGACGGTGACCAGGTTGGCCGCGCCGATGGCGGAGGTGCGGAAGATGGAGATCGGCACGAGGGCGTTGTCCTTCCGGGACTCCACCCAGATGAACAGGGCCACGGCAGGCACCGCGATCCCGGCGCAGAGCAGGATCGGAGCCGACAGCCAGCCGTACTTCTCCCCTTCGGTGAGGGCGAACACGAGCGCGACCATGCTCGTGGTCGCCAAGGCGACGCCGACGAGATCCAGGTGGCGGGATGCGTGCGTATCCCGGCTCTCATCGAGACAGGCCCTCGCGAGCAGCCCGGCGACCAGGACGATGGGCACGTTGATCAGGAAGACGGACCTCCAACCGGCGTACTCGGTGAGCACACCCCCGAGCACCATGCCGGAGACGAACCCCGCCGACAGCGCCGACCCGTAGATGCCGAGAGCGCGTTCGCGTCGCGCTCCTTCCGGGATGGCCGCCTGGAGCAGCCCCAGACCCGCGGGGGCGATGAACGCGGCGGCGACCCCCTGCAGGGCACGGCCCGCGACAAGAGCCGCCGGCGACCAGGCGAGGCCCGCGAGGAGCGACGCGAGAACGAAGCCGGCCATGCTCCAGATGAACACCCGCTTTCTTCCGAACAGATCGGCGACCCTTCCCCCGAGGAGGAGGAAGCCGCAGAAAGCGAGTGGATAGGCGGAAAGAACCCAGGCGATGCCGTCTCCGGAAAATGCCATGCCCTCGCGAATGCTCGGGGCGGCGACATTGATGATCGAATAGTCGAGAGCGACCAGGAACTGCGTGCCGCAGATGACGGTGAGCTGCCAGAAATGCCGGGACTGGAATTTGCCCTCCACCCTCCCGGCCGCGTGTGTCGATGCTTCGTTCATTTCACATTCCTCTCGCGGGTGTCGAGTCAAGGAACATCCGGTGAAGGTGCGTCACGGCGTCGAGCACATCGTGCTCGGGGCAGGTGATGGAGATCCGCCGGGCCTGGACGGTCATGTCCCGCACGGTGACGCCGTGGGCCCTGAGCGTGTCCAGCAGGAGCCGCACCTGGGGATGGTGGGTACAGAACCCGCGGCCCACCAGCGACACCTTCCCCATGGGCCCGGACCAGTGGCAGCCGCTGAAGGCCTCGGCCGAGCGCAGGCCGGCGAGCACGCCGTCCACCTGGTCCCGGCAGGCCGCGTTCACGACGAACCGCAGCGAGCACGGGGCCAGGTGGCTGACCATGTCCACGTGCAGCGCCGGGTCGGCCAGCGCGGCGGCGATCGTGGTCAGGGCGATGGGGTCGACCCCGTCGAGCCGGCAGCGCAGCTGGGCGGTCCGGTGGGCGACGCCGACGGCGGTGAACCGCTCGCTGCCGAGCGGGGCGGCCGGTCGCAGGCCGGTCACCCAGGTGCCGGCCGTCTCGGTCGTGCTGGATCGCACGTGAATGGGAACGCGATGGGTGCTGGCGTACTCGACGCTGGAGTGGGCGAGCACCGAAGCGCCGCCGGCGGCCAGCTCGGCCATGTCCTCGTACGAGAGGAGGTCCAATTTACGGGCCTCGGCGACGAGTCGCGGATCGGCGGTGAACACGCCCTCGACGTCGGTGAATATCTCGCAGGCCGCGGCCCGCAGCGCCGCGGCCAGGGCCACGGCGGTGGTGTCGGAGCCGCCTCGGCTCAGGGTGGTGAGCTCGCCGCTGTCCGCGGCGATGCCCTGGAAACCGGTCACCACGGGGACATGGCCGGTCGCGACGCACTCGCGGATCCGCACCGGGTCGACGCTGACGATGCGCGCGCAACCGTGCACTCCGTCGGTGATGATGCCGCCGTCGCGGGCGCCGAACGAGCGGGCGGGCACGCCCAGTTCGTTCAGCGCCAGGGCGAGTGCGGCCGCGGAGGCCTGCTCACCGGTGCTGAGCAGGAGGTCCAGTTCCCGGGCGTGTGGCGTGGCCGTGAGGTTACGCGCCAGGTCGAGCATGGCGTCGGTGGCGCTGCCCATCGCGGAGACCACGGCTACCACGGACCCGTCCGCGGCGGCTATGCGCTTGGCCGCGTGACTGATCCTGCTCACGTCACCCAGTGATGTTCCGCCGTACTTCTGTATCACCAGGTTCATCGGCCTACTCCTGCGCCAGGTAGGCCGCCGCGGCTTCCGTCATCACGGCCCCCAGCTTTCGCGCCGCAGCTGTGACGGCGTGCCGAGCCGCACCGATTCGGCCGCCGCCCGCCTGTAGTACAGCTGCGCGTCGTTGTCGGACCGCATGCCCGCGGCGCCGTGGATCTGCATCGTCCGCGTCGTGACGGTGCGGGCCAGATCCGACGCCGCCGCGAGGTTGGCCGCCGCGTGCGCGGCCGCGTCGCGGTCGTGCACCAGCAGGCGCGTCGCGTCGATGTGCATCGACAGCTCGCTGAGCCGGAACGCCAGGCCCTGGAACTTGCCGATGGGCTGGCCGAACTGGCGGCGCGCCTTGGCGTGGTCGACGGCGTGATCGAGCGCCGCCTGCGCGAGGCCCACCAGGTACGCCGCCTGGCGCACCCGCGCGCCGGCCAGCGCCGCCTCCCACTCGGTGGCGGAGCCGGCCCGCGCGGCCACGGGCGTGCCGGCGAACTCCACCTCGTACGCCTCGCCGCGGCTGGTCTCCTCGTACCGCCGCATCGTGATGGACGGATGGCCCGCCCGCACGAGCGCCAGGCGCAGCCCGGCGGTGTCGTCGACGCCGCCCACGACGAAGTGGTCCACCTCCGCCGCGAACCCGACGAAGGCCCGCCGCGCGGAGATCACCCCGTCCTGATCGGACCAGGGTTCGGCCGCGACCGCCAGCGCCACCGGCGCCTGGCCGATCTCGTCGTCCCGCAGCAGCTCTCGAGCGGTGAGGGTGTCGAGCAGCGGTCCCTGATAGAGCACCGACCCGAGCAGCTCGGCCAGTCGCACGGTGTCGGAGGCCTGGAGCGCGCCGAGCCCGACGAGCCCCTCCCACACCATCGCGCGGATCTCGCGGCTGTCATCGTCGCCGCCCCCGTCCCCGGAGCGCGGCCGATCGGCCATCCGCCGCACCAGCGGCGCCAGATCATCGTCGAAGAAGTCGGCTATCGCCGTGGTTTCCACCGCGGTCATGACGGCAACCCCAATTTCGATGTGGCGACGAAGAACAGCATGATCTCCGAAGAGCCCTGGGCGAGCGTGAGCCCCGGAGCCTCCCGGAGCGCGGCGTCGAAGACGCCCTCGGCGATCGCCTCGGGATCGCGTGCGTCCAGCAGCGCCTGCGGCCCGAGCAGCTCGACGGCCGCCAGCGACACTTCCTTGGCCGTCTCGGACGTGTACCACTTGGCGGTGGCCGAGTGCACCTCGTCGGGGCGCCCGTCGTGCAGGTTGGCCACGCACCGCCACGCCAGCAGCCGCGCCGCGCGCACCCGCGTCTCCAGCTGCACCAGCCGCTGCTCGCAGCCGGGCGGCGCGTGCTCACGCAGCGCGGCCAGCGTGCGCTCCGCCTTGGCGGAGTGGTCCAGTCCGGTGCGCTCCAGCGGCAGCACCTTGCCCAGCACCTGCCAGCCGTCGTCGACCTCGCCGAGCACGTCCTCGCGCCCGACCCGGATCCCGTCGAGCGCCACCAGGTCGAAGCGTTCCTCGGACAGGTTCCACACCGGCTCGATGACCACGCCCATGCTCTGCAGCGGCACCAGGAACAGCGTGATCCCGAAGAAGTTCACCGGGCCGGTCGACGTGCGGGCCGCGCACAGCGCGAAATCACTGTGCTGCGCCTTCATGTTGTAGATCTTCCGGCCGTACAGGCGCCAGCCGTCGCCGTCCGGCTCGGCGCGCGTGGTCAGCGACGCCAGGTCGGATCCGACGTCCGGCTCGCTGAACAGCACGTTGGCCGTGATCTCGCCGCGCGCCAGGCCCGGCAGGAACCGCTCCTTCTGCTCCTGCGTGCCGAACAGGTGGATGGCCATCCCGACGATGTCGATGCCCAGCGAGTGCACGTTGTCGGGCACGCCGTGGCGGATCATCTCCTCCGTGAGGATCGCCTTCTCCACGATCGTGGCGTCCGCTCCGCCGTAACGCTCGGGCCAGTTGACCGCGAGCCAGCCGAGCTTGCCCAGCCGCCGGTGCACCTCGAGCAGCCCGCTCTCCTGCCCGTACGGCATCCGCCGGGACTGTGCGATCTCCGCGCGCACCGCGTCCTCGCACAGCAGCCTGCAGACCTCTTCCCGGAAGCCGTCCTGTTCCGGCGTGAAGGCCGGCATCATCGGACACTCACCTCGCTCAGTCTGTCGCGCATCGCTTCCGCCAGCGCTTCGATGTGTGGGGGTCGGAGCATGGTGTAGTGGTCGCCCCGCACCACCTGGATGTCATCGGCGTAAGCACGCCATCGGTCGAGCCTTCCGGGCTGCGAGCCCTCGGCGGACAGCAGCACCACGCGGCTGTCCACCCGCGAAGGACGGAACGCCAGGAGCGCGCGCACGTTCGCGGCAAACACCGGGAATCGCTCGGCCAGCTCGGCCTCGCCCGGTTCGGCGCCCATCGCCGCGACGTCGGCGGCGAACCACGTCCTCAGCTCGTCATCGCCGGGACGGAGTGGTGCGTCGTCCGGGATGGCGGTGTCGAGCACGAACGTCAACGCGACGTCGCCGTCCTGGCGCGCCATCTCGAGCGCCACCGCTCCGCCGACCGACCAGCCGCCCACCTGCAGCGGCCCGTCGGGCTGGACCTCGCGGACCGCGGCCAGATAGGTGGCCGCGAGACCGGGCAGCGACCGTTCCCCGATCGTGCCGCCGTGCAGGCCCGGATCCTCCAGCGCGTGGACGGGCTGGTCGTCGCCGAGCAGCGCGGCCAGCGCGGCGTAGGGCGCCACCGATCCGCCCGCCGCGTGCACGAGGAACAGCGGTGGCCTCGTGCCCGCAGTTCTGAGCGGCACGACGGGAGACAGGCGCGGCGGCCGTCCCGCCGGCCGGGCGGAAGCGACCCGCTGCCGGGCAAGGGCCTCCTCCCGTTTGCGCCGTAACCGCAGCCGCAGCAGCGCGCTTCGTTTCTCCTCCAGCGTGGAGGGACGCGAACCGGCCATCAGCCCGACTCCTTCAGCAGCCGATCGATCTCCTCTTCGGGCAGATCAGCGACCTGAGCCTCCAGCCGCGCCACCTCGTCCTCGCCCAGCAGCGCGCGCTGCGCGTCGTCGATCTGCGCGGCGAACTGGCTGAGCAGCGGGTAGCTGAACAGCCGCCGCGGGTCGAGCGTCACCTGGAAGGTGTCGCGCACCCGCGAGATCATCTGGGTCACCTGCAGGGAGTTGCCGCCGAGGACGAAGAAGTTGTCCTGCGCGCCGATGCGGCCGGCTTCCAGGCTCAGCAGGCTCTGCCAGATCTCGGCCAGCCGGCGCTGCGTCTCGGTGGTCAGCTCGGCCTGTCCGGTGTCGCCGTCGGGGCGCGGATCGGGCAGCCGCGCGTGGTCCACCTTTCCGGTCGAGGTCAGCGGGAGCTGCTCCAGCTGTACGTAGTCGGTGGGCACCATGTGCAGGGGCAGCCGCCCGGCCAGGTGTTCGCGCAGCGCGTCCGGCTCGAACTCGCCGACCACGTACGCGGCCAGCCAGGCCGAGGTCGTGCCCGCGTCGCCCACGGTCACGACGCACTGCCGCACGCCGTCGAAGCTCTCGATGGCGTGCTCGATCTCGCCGAGCTCCACGCGCAGCCCGCGCAGCTTCACCTGGCGGTCGACCCGGCCCAGGAACTCCAGGTTGCCGTCGGCGTTCCAGCGCACCAGATCGCCGGTGGCGTACATGCGCTCGCCCGGGGTGACGGCGAACGGGTCGGGCAGGAACTTCTCGGCGGTCTGGTCGGGCCGGCCGAGGTAGCCGATGGCCAGACCGGCGCCCGCCATGTACAGCTCCCCGGGAACGCCGACCGGCACCGGCCGCAGTCCCCTGTCCAGGACGTAGGCCCGCTGATTGGCCATCGCCCGGCCGATCGGCGGCGGCCCGTCCAACGGCTCCGGCGGGCACAGGTAATCCACACACGTCACCGTGACCTCGGTCGGCCCGTATCCGTTGTGGAACTCGCGTCCCGGCTTGCGCCACCGGTTGACCAGATCGGGGCCGAACGGCTCCATGCCGATGAAGCACACCCGCAGATCGTCCAGAGCGGACGGGTCGAGCAGCCCCAGCACGGCGGGCGGGATGTCCACCATCGTCACCCGCTCCTGGGCCAGCAGCCGCTGCAGCGCTTCGGGGTCGAGCAGCTCGGAGCGCGGCGCGCCCACGATGGTCCCGCCGGCGGTCAGCGTCGAGAACACGTCCGAGACGCTCACGTCGAAGGCGGGGTTGGAGAACTGCAGGATCCGGTCGTCCGGCGTCACCGAGAACATCCGCTGGAAGGCGGTGCAGAAGTTGACCACGGCCCGGTGGGGGACCATGACCCCCTTGGGGGTGCCGGTCGAGCCCGACGTGTAGATGACGTACGCCGTGTCCTCCTGCGCCACGCGCACCGAGGGCGGCGAGGCCGCCCGCTCGTCGAGCGCGTCCGTGTCCAGCAGGATCCGTCCCACGTCCGCGGGCACGCGGTCGGCGAGGTCCGACGTCGTCACCACCGCCGCCACGTCGGCGTCGCCGAGCTGGTAGGCCAGCCGCTCCGGCGGATACTGCGGGTCCAGCGGCAGCCAGGCCCCGCCCGCCTTGAGCACGCCGAGTTCGGCGGCCGGCAGATCGAAGCCGCGCTCGAGCAGCACCCCGACCACGCGCCCCGGCGTCACCTTGAACTCCTCGACGAGCGCGTGCGCCAGCCGGTTGGACCGCTCGTCCAGTTGCGCGTAGGTCAGGTCCTCGCCCGCGAAACGCATCGCGACCGCGTCGGGCGCCTCGGCCACGCGAGCGGCGAACAGCTCGTGCAGCAGGCGCTCGTCCCGCTCACCGGGGGTGGGATTCCATTCGGTGAGCACGCGTAGATATTCGCTGTTGGGCATGATGTCCAGCGAATCCACCCGAGCGTCCGGCCTGGACAGGGCGTCGGCCATGACCGTGGAGAAGTGTTCCACCAGCTGCTCGATGCGCTCGTGGTCGAACAGCTCGGAGGAGTACTCGATCCACACGCCCAAGCCGCCGTCCGGCAGGTCGTTGATCTGGAACGTGATGTCGAACCGGGTCGTCTCCGGTTGCGGGGTCAGCATCTCGACCTCTACGCCGGGCAGGCGCCAGCGCGCGATCATCGGCTCGGGCAGCAGCGTGAACAGGTGCGCGACCAGTGGATTCCGCCCCGGCAGCCGCTCCGGCTTGAGCTCCTCCACCATGCGGCCGAACGGCACGTCCTGGTGGGCCATCGCCTCGAGGATGTTGTCGTTGGTGGCCTGCACCAGGTCGCGGAACACGGGGTTGCCCTGGAGATCGCCGCGGACCACCACCGTGTTGGCGAAGAACCCCATCATGGGTTCGATCTCCGAGCGCGTCCGCCCGGACAGGACCGAGCCGAGCGCGATGTCCTGCTGGCCGGTGTAGCGGTTCAGCAGAACCTGGTAGCCGGCCATCGTCAGGGCGAGCAGGGAGACACCCTCGGCCTTGGCCAGGTCGCGGATCCCGCGGGCGAGGTCGTCGGGCAGGCGGGTCTCGTAGATACGGCCGGCCCCGGTGGGTGCCGACGGGCGCTGCCGGTCGGTACGCCACTCCAGCGGTTCCATCCCGTCCACCGCGGAGTGCCAGTACTCGATCTGCTTGGCCGGTTCCTCGCTGAGCAGCCAGAGCCGCTGCCACGCCGCGAAGTCGGCGGGCTGAAGGGACAGCTCGGGGAACTCCGAGCCCTCCGGATCGGTGTAGCGGGCCGTCAGCTCCTCGGCGAACTGGCGCGAGGACCAGCCGTCGATGACGATGTGATGCCAGACGATGGACAGCACGTGGTCCTCAGGGCCCAGGCGCAGTAACGCGAACCTGTGGGGCGGGCTGTTGCGCAGGTCGAACTCCTCGCGCACCTGCCCGTCGATCCAGTCCTGAACGGACTCCTCGCTCCCGTCGGTCACCGGCAGGTCCCATGTCTCGGGCGGCGGATCGACGGTCTGGAAGGGCACACCGTGCTCGTCGCCGAACCGGGTGCGCAGGCTCTCGTGCCGCGCGACTATCCCGCGCAGCGCCTCGGAGAGGGCGGGCACGTCGAGCGGCCCGCGCAGGCGCATCGCGAACGGCACGTTGTAGACGGGTGCACCCGCGACCATCTGGTGCAGGAACCACAGGAACCGCTGCTGCTCGGCGATGGCCATCTTGCCCGTGCGCGGGACGGCGACGATCCGCTCCCGCTCGGCCTTCTCCGCCACGCGCTGGCGGACCTTCATCTCCAGCAGGGCGCGCCTGATGTCGGCGACGTTGCGTTCGTTCGGGGTGGACATGGTCTCGCTCTCCTCCTTCACCGTCGCACGCTCAACGGGCGCAGATCGGTCCACTCCCGTGCGATGTGTGCCAGGCATTCGCTCTTGCCGCCCTCGGCTCCGGCCTCGCGCCAGCCGGTCGGGATCTCCCGGCCGGCGGGCCAGATCGAGTACTGCTCCTCGTGGTTGATCACCACGACGAATTTCTCTTCCATTGCGCCTACCTTTCTTGAGGTACGAAGGCGGGAATGTCGGTCAGCTCACTGAGATAGCGATCGAGCGTCCTGAGCCCGTCCGCCGTCGGCCGCGCCAGCGAGGCCGCGTGCCGGCTGAACCGCCGGGCGTCGAAGTGCCGGGAGCCGTCGGTGAACAGCTGGTCGAACTCGACCGGCGCCGCGTCGCAACCGGTGGCCGGAGGCGGCAGCAGCAGGCGCAGCCCGGCGAGCCTCTCGTCGGGCTCGGCGATGGCCTCCAGGCGTTCGTGAAACTGCGCGTAGCCGACCCGGTCGAGCCCGCACCGGTCGGCGAGCACGCCGAACGCCTCGGCGAAGCGCAGCCTCGCCGGCCACAGCACGTGCATCGCGCCGTCGGGCACCTTGATCTCGCCGGTCGCGGCGCGCGCCACGAACTGGCCGACCACGTCCACCGGCGTCACGTCGGTCTCGGCTTCGGTCGGGAACACGCATCCGGTGCGCGCGCACGCGTACAACAGGTTGTGCGCCAGCGAATCCGGATTTGCCACGCCTGTCGCCCGGTGCGGCCAGACCTCGCCGAGGCGGTACACCACCGAGCTGACGCCCTGCCGTTGCGCGTCGGCGAGCAGGCTTTCCGCGACGTACTTCGATCTGTTGTAGCCGTCCGCGGCGACCTGGTCCGTCTCCGGGATCTGATCCTCGGTGATGCGCGGGGCGGCCGGCCCGCCGGGCGGGAAGATGCTCAAGGTGGACAGGGAGTGCACGCGGGCGCCGCCCGAGGCGAGTTTGATGAGCTCCTGCACGCCGAGCACATTGGCCGGGCGGTGGTCCAGATAGCCGGACAGGAAGTTCACCGCACCCGCGGCGTTGATGACCCCGGACACGGCCGACGCGATCGCGTCGAATCGCCACTGCGGCAGGCCGAGCAGCTCGCTGCCCAGGTCGCCGGGGACCACCTCGACCCGTCCGGTCTTGAGCGCCATGGGCAGCAGCTGCCAGGCGGACGTCAGCCCGTACTGATCGAGGACCTCGGTCAGCCGCCGGGCGCCGTCAGGGGGGTCGGAGCACCGTACGAGGCAGATCAGCTCGGCGTTGGAGCGCATCAGCAACTCGGCGAAGATGTGCGCCCCGACGAACCCGGTCGCGCCGGTGAGCAGCAAGGTCTGCGGCGGGCGCCAGGCCAGGTCGTGCTTGATGTAGGCCAGTTCGGCGCTGTCGTCGTCGATGCCCCTGGTCAGCCGCGCCGCCTGCGCGCGCACGGTCGACTCGACCAGCAGGTCCCTGGGACGCACCGGCCTTCCCAGCCGCCGGCTGACCGCGGTGGTGAGCCGGTAGGCGATCAGCGAGGTGCCCCCGTAATCGGAGAACGGGACGACCACCGAAACCTGTTCCCGTTCGAGCACTTCGCGCCACGCCGAGCAGACCAGCTCCTCCATCGGGTCGGCGGGCGGCTCGACATGCTCTTCCGGGTCCGCCTGCCACGCGGACTCGGCCACGATGAGCGCGGCAAGCGCCTTGCGGTCCGCTTTGCCGTTGCGGTTGAGTGGAAGCGCTTCCAGTACCACAATTTGGTGCGGGACCTGCTCGGCCGGCAGTTTCCCGGCCGCGTACCCGCGAAGCTGCTCCGCGGACGGTGGATCGTCCGGCGAGCGCGGCGTGACGCAGCAGACCAAAGTGGATTGGGGCGCCTCACCGAGCACGACCGCCACCGCGCTGCCCACGAGCGGATGGTCGGCCAGAGCGGAGGCCACATCGCCGAGCTCCACCCGCACCCCACCGAGCTTGACCTGCTCGTCGAGCCGGCCGATGAAGTACAGCAGCCCGTCCTCGCCGACCCGCGCCAGGTCGCCCGTCCGGTACAGCTTTCCGCCCGGGATCTGCGGGAACGGGTTGGCCACGAACACCCGCGCGGTGCGCTCGGGATCGTTGAGGTAACCCGCGCCGATGCACTCACCGCCGAGATACAGCTCGCCGGGCGTGTTCACCGGGACGGGCTTGAGGTCGTCGTCGAGCACGATCGCGGCGGTGTTGTCGATGGCGCGCCCGAGGGGGATCCGGTCCACGTCGGCGTCCGTGACCTCGTGGAACACCGACCCGATCGAACACTCCGTGGGCCCGAACGTGTTGGTGACCTCGAGTCCGGGCAGCAGCGCGCGCAGCCGGTGCACCACGCCGGGCCCGGCCGCCTCCCCGCCGATCAGCATGCGCCGCAGGCTCGACGTCGCCTCCCGCAGGTCCTCGCGGGTCTCCAGCAGCGACACGAACGCCGCGAGCACGGACGGCACGAAGTCGGTCATCGTGACGCCGTAGCGGCCGATGGTCATCGCGGTCTCCTCAAGATCGAGGATCCCGTCGCGGTGCGGCAGCACGACCTGTCCACCGGACACCAGCGGCCACAACACCTGCCACATCGAGGAGTCGAACGTGGACCGGCTGTTCTGCAGCGTCACGTGCTCGGCCCCGTCGCCGAACCGGCGCGACATCGCGGTCAACCTGTTGACCAGGCCGCGGTGGTGGTTGAGCGCGCATTTGGGCGTGCCCGTGGAGCCGGAGGTGTAGAACCCGTAAATCAGGTCTTCGGGCCGAGGTTCACGGCCGGCCGGCGGGGGTGTCCGGTCAGCCGGATCGTACGGCTCCGCGCAGTCGACGATCACTGCCGGGAGGGCCGGCTCCAGCTCGGCGACGGTCTCCATGGTCGCCGGCGACGCCACGATGGCGGGCGGCGAGAGTTCGGCCATGATCGCGCTGAGCCGGTCGGCCGGCCAGGCCGGATCCAGCGGCACGAAGGCCGAGCCTGTTTTCAGCACCCCGAGGAGCGCTGCCGGGAATTCGGGCCCGTCCGCTGCGAGCACGGGTATCAATTGCCGGGCCAGGACACCGGTGCCGATCAGTCGATTGGCCGTCGCATTGGCCGCGGCATCGAGGTCGGCATAGCTCATGGTGGTGTCGCGGTAACGGATGGCGGGGCGGTCCGGTGCGTTCTCTGTTTGTGCGCGGAACAGGTCAAGGACTGTGCTTTCCCGGGGGAACGCATTCTGTGGTCCCAGGGATAAGTTAATGGCGGTCAGGGCATGTTCGCTCAGGTGCGTCTGCTGATGGCGTGGCATCGCGCTCCCATAGTCTCGACCGGCAACAGATCCTCGTGATCAGGCAGATCGGTCACTATTCAGGTCTGTGAGTTTCAGGCAGCCAGGGCCCGGCCCTCGGCGAGCATGACAAGGGTATTGATAAGTGGCCGCGGGTCACCCGAATTTCGGGCTCCGGCTAATGCGCGCAGGCAGCCGGATATTCCTGGCCCAGTTTGATCGTGCGGAGGTCGCGTCCGGGTGCCTCGGCGCTCCGCCCGGCCCGGCGCCGCCGGGCCCGCGTGCCGCGCCGGCGCTGTCACACCCTCCGATGCCGCGCCGGTGACGGCCGCGCAGTGGCGACGGCTCCTCCATCGGTGCGGCAACGTACCGAAATGTGCGTGATGAGCTCGGGAATCGTGACGTTGACGTGAGCATGGGTGCGCTGCCCGGGGTCACTCGTTTCCCGGTCTGCGGTGGACACGCGTTCCTCCCTTCGCCGGACGACTTGAGTGCCGCAGGACATACCGAGTAACCGGTATAAGCGGCTTACAGGTTACTTCCATACTGGAACACGTGGCTTGGATTCGCAACCCCGGATCTCGCCACAGCCCCGGCGGATGTCACCGGGCAAGGTACGGGCGGCCATTAACCTGGCGGGTCAGGCCGGGATTCATACCCGGCCTTACCCGAGCGGGCGCCGGTCAATCCACGGACGCGTTCTCCGTATCAAGAACGGATAATGATCAGCAGGCGCCACGAAATGATCAATTCAAATGAGAGATCATCGGCGTGCCGAGGTTATGCTCGCCGTCCGTGGGTAGCGTCGGTGGCGGTCGGCCTATACGGTGCCGACATCGCGCCCCGTCCACCAGCGTTAGGGGAAGGCTGTGCGGCAAGCCAATGGCAACGCACGTGTCGGATTATTCCAATCGGGCGGACTTTCCGCCCTGGCCGTCGGAGTCTGGCTTCACGAACTATCCACTCCGACGAGGCACTATATCGCCGACATTGGCCAATCAGATCGCGCGGACATGGAGGCACTCGCTTCTTCGCTGCGAAGATCCGGGGACGAAGTCGTCGTCATGGATTTACGCTCGTCGATGGCCGCCGTGGCGTCGGATCTGCTGCGCTACCGGGCCCGCCACGACGGCGGCTACTGGAACACGACCGGCGCGGCGCGCTTCGTGCTCGTCAGCGAGCTCGCGCCGCTGATGCGGGCCGACGGATGCCGGACGTTCGCTCACGGCTGTGTCGGCGGAGGCAACGACCAGCGCCGCTTCGCGCGTTACGGCGCCCAGGTCGCACCGGAGCTGTCCGTCATCGAGCCGTGGACGGATCCGCAGGCGCTTGAGCGATTCCCCGACCGCAAGGCCATGCTCGCGGCCGTCGCCGAGCAGGAGCTGCATCTCGACCCGGGCAGCGGCGCCGAGCGGTCCACCGACGCCAACCTCGCCGGCATCTCGCACGAGTCGGCCGAGCTGGAAGACCTCGAAACGCCGGTCACCCGGCTCCAGCCCCGGTGGAGCAACTGGCCCGGGCAGGCCCCGGACGAGCCCGAGACCGTCACGGTCACCTTCCGCGACGGACGGGTCGCCGACCTCGACGGCAGCGGCCCCGACCCGGTCGAGTGGATGACGCGGGCCAACGAACTCGGGGCACGGCACGGCATCTGGCTTCGCGACGTGGTCGAGCGGCGCATCATCGGCACGGTCTGCCGGGGCATCTACGAGGCGCCCGGCCTTGAACTGCTCGAACGCGCCTGGACGCGTGTCCTGCAGGCCAGCCTCGATGCGGCCGGACGCGAACTCTACGATCGGCTGGCGACCGTTCTGGGCGCCGCGATGTATGAGGCGCGCTGGCTCGAGCCTGCCGCGCAGGCCGCGCGAGACGCGATCGACCGGCTCGTCGGCGAGGTCGGCGGCAGCGTGACCCTGTCCGTCCACCGGGGCATCGTCCGGGTCGAGCGGATGAAGGTCGCCGGCGCCGTGGTGCAGCAGACCCGGTTCGGCTCGGGCGGCAACCGCTGGAGCCAGGCGACCGCCGTTTCAGGAGTGAAAGGAGGACACGATGCGTGAGCGTCGATTCGGCCGGCTGGGCTGGATGGTCGGCGAGGTCGGCTACGGGATGTGGGGCATAGCCGGCGGCGAGGGCGGATGGACCGGCGCCGACGACGAGACCGGTGACACCGCACTGGACGAGGCCGTGCGGCTCGGGTGCGACTACTTCGACACGGCCTGGATCTACGGCCGCGGACACAGCGAAAGGATGCTCGGGCGGCTGGTCAAGCGGCACCCGGGCCGCCGCCTCTACATCGCGACCAAGCCCCCGCCGAAGGACCGCAACTGGCCGTCCACCCGCGACTCCAAACTGTCCGAGGTCTATCCACCGGATCATCTTTGGGAATACCTGCACCGCAGCCTCGAAGGGCTGGGCACGCCGTCCGTGGACCTGTTCCAGTTCCACGTCTGGGAGGACGCCTGGGCGCATGACGCGGCCTGGCAGGACACCGTCATCGAGATGAAGGAACGCGGACTGATCAAAGGCGTCGGCATCAGCGTCAACAGATGGGAACCCTGGAACGTCCTGCAGACCCTGAGCACCGGTCTGATCGACGCGGTGCAGGTCATCTACAACATCTTCGACCAGGCCCCCGAAGACGAGCTGTTCCCGGCGTGCCGCGAGCTGGACGTCGCGGTGGTCGCACGGGTGCCCTTCGACGAAGGCACGCTCACCGGCACCCTCACCCGCCACAGCCGCTGGCCCGAAGGCGACTGGCGCAACACCTACTTCGTGCCCGAAAACCTCGTCGCGAGCGTGGAGCGCGCCGAACGGCTGGCGCGGATCGTGCCCGAGGGCATGACGATGCCCGAACTCGCGCTGCGCTTCATCCTCCAGAACCCCGACGTCGCCACCGTCATCCCCGGCATGCGCAACCTCACCCACGTACGCGCCAACCTCGCCACCAGCGACGCCGAACCGCTGAGCGAAGAACTGCTGGCGCAGCTGCGCGAACACCGCTGGGACCGCCGACCCACCGCGTGGTCGCAATGAGTGCCGCGCCGAAGCCCATCCTGCTGTGGGCCGTGCCCCGATCCCGGTCCACCGCGTTCCTGCGCATCATGCTGGAGCGCGGCGATCTCGAGGTGGTCCACG
>NZ_JBIEIS010000014.1:222073-292209 GCF_043496855.1 Nonomuraea sp. JJY05 | reverse complement strand
GGCCGCGCCCGCGCCGAGGCCGCGACGGCGGCCGCGTCGCTGGAAGAGCTGGCGGGCGCGCGGGCGGCGGCCGAAGAGGCGCTGGCCGCCGCCGAGACCCAGCGGGAACGGCTGCGCGACGCCCACGCCGCCGCCCACCTGGCCCCGCGGCTGGCCGTGGGCGAGCCGTGCCCGGTCTGCCGGCACCCCGTCTCCGAGCTGCCCCGGCACGAGCCGCCCGCCGACATCCGCGCCGCCGACCGCGTCCTCGCGGGCACCCGCGAACGGGCCGAGCGCGCCAGGGCCGCCCACGCCCGCGCCGAGACCTCGGCGTCGATGCTCACCGCGCAGGCCACCCGGCTGGAGTCCGAACTGGCCGCGCTGCCCGCCCCCGGGGACCGGGCCGAGCTCGAAGGCCGGCTGGCCGCGATCGCCAAGGCCGACGAGCTGGCCACCCAGGCACGCAGAGCGCTGCGCGCCGCCCGCGGGAAGCTGGACGAGGCGCGGGCCGGCGCCGAACGCACCGAGCGGCAGGCCGAGAGCGCCTGGCGGGAGCTGGAGGCGGCCCGCGACCGGCTGCTCGTCTCCGGGCAGCAGGAGGACCCGCCGCCGCTGCTCGACCGGCGCGACCTGCACCAGGCGTGGACCGAGCTGCTCGGCTGGCGGGACCGGGCCGCGCAGGCCGCCCGCGCCGAGCTGGCCGAGCGCGAGGAGCAGCTCGCCCAGGCCGGCGCCCGGCTGGCGACCGACCGCCGCCGGCTGACCGAGCGGCTGGCCCAGCACGGCGTGGTCGCCCCGCGCGACGCCTCGCCCGACCAGTTCGGCGCCGCCGTCGCCGGGACCGTCGCCCGCGCCGACAGCGCCCTCGAACGCCTCAAGGAGGAGCGCAAGCGCGCCGCCGACCTCGAGCTCCAGATCTCCCAGAAGGAGCACGAGGCCAAGGTCGCCCACGAGCTCGCCCTGCGCCTGCGGGCCAACGCCTTCGAGCGCTGGCTGTGCGCCGAGGCCCTGGCCGTGCTGGTCGCCTCGGCCTCCGACACGCTGCGCGAGCTGTCCGACGGCCAGTACGAGCTGGCCCTCGGCGACAAGACCGGCGACATCGAGGTCATCGACTACGGCGAGGCCGGCCTGCGGCGCAGCGCCCGCACCCTGTCCGGCGGCGAGACCTTCCAGGCCGCCCTCGCCCTGGCCCTGGCGCTGTCCGGCGCCGTGGCCCGGGGCCTCGACTCGATCTTCCTGGACGAGGGGTTCGGCACGCTCGACCCGGCCACGCTCGACACCGTCGCCACCACCCTCGAACGCCTGGCCGCCGGGCAGGACCGCCTGATCGGCGTTGTCACGCACGTGCCGGCGCTGGCCGAGCGCGTGCCGGTGCGCTTCGAGGTCAGGCGCGACGGCAAGGGCTCCCACGTGCGGAAGGCGGCCATCGCTCCATGACGGGATTCACCGTCGACCCGTGGGACCCCGGCTACGCCGCCGCCCTCGCCGTCGAGAACCTCTCCGAGATGGGCGCCACCAGCGCCGAGCTGGTCATCGACATCGAGCGGCCGGCCGCCGACTGGAAACCCGTCACCCCCGGGCCCGACGCCTCCCCTCCCGGGACGCTGCTGGTGGCCGACGGGGTCCGCAGGATCGACGCCCGCGTGTGGGTCCACGATCCCGACGCGCCCATGCCCGTCCCGGGGATCGCGGCGTCGTACGCGGCCGGCATCGTCCGCTGCGGCCCGGACGGCGCCGACCTGGCGGAGATCCAGGTCAACCGGTCGCTGATCTCCGCCTCGCCGCACACGCCCGAGGTCAAGACCAGGCACGCCACGTACGAGCCCGGCAAAGCCGCCGACGCGAGCTTCGAGGAGCTGTCCCTGGCGTTGCAGCGGCTGGTCACCCAGCTGGAGGTGGACCTGGCGGTGCGCCACCGCAACCGCGGCGACGACCTGCTGCTGGTGGACGGGCCGCTGCGGGGGCGTACGCACCTGCCGCGCACGATCGGCTACATCAAGACCCACCACACCGCCTACCTGCCGCCGCCGCAGTCCGCGGTGGTCGCCGCACTCGCGCCCGGCCAGCGCACGCCCGTGTTCCTGATGGGCACGAGCTGGCGGCGGCACGCCTGGTACCTTCGGCTCCCCGTCCAGTCGTCGGCCCCGTGGGCGGGCGTGGCGCGCTGCGAGGCCAGCGCCGACCTGGACCCGGCCCAGGTCGTACGGCTGGCCGACGCGGTCACCCTCGCCCTGCCGCCGCTGGCCGGCGTGGACTACAAAGACCCGCGCGCGCCGCAGAACCTGGTTCCGATCGGCGGTCTGGAGAAGCTCCTGCGCCACCACCTGGGCGACAGCCGCCTGCTCTACCGCGCGCTGCGCACGGCGGCGGCCGGGTAGCCACCTGCTCGACCGGGGCCGCCGCGCTCGGGGAACGGGCCCGTCACGAAAGGCTTCGCTAGCCGTCACGGAGGGAATGTCAGCGGCCCTGACCGGCGGGCGCGTGCCTAGCGTGGGCGCATGGGTGACTGGTGGGCGGCCTTCAAGGAATCGCCGTACTTTCCCGCGTCCGTCCTGGCGCTGATCCTCTCGGCGGGGGCGGGGCTGTTCGCGGGGTCGTACACGTACGCCATGGCCTCCCCGACCCCGCACCACATGCCCGTGGCGGTCGTCGGGGTCAGCGCCGAGACCGTACGCGGGAGGGCCTTCGTCAGCGGCCTGGAGAAGTCCCTGGAGTCCTCGCTCGTCCTGCGCTTCCAGCCGACGTACGCCGACGCCATGCGGGCCATCGAGCAGCAGCGGGTCTTCGCGATATTCGTGGCGCGCGGGGACGACGTCGAGATGGACGTCTCGAGCGCCTCGGGCGCGTCGGTGGCGCTGCTGCTCGTCGAGCAGGCTCCGCACGTCGCCGCCCGGGTGGGCGTGCGCCTCACGGTGCGGGACGTCAAGCCGCTCCAGCGAGCCGACCCGCGCGGCCTGGCGATCTTCTACATCACGCTCGCCGCCGTGATCATCGGGTTCACCGGGGCGGCCCAGCTCAGCGCCAACGCCAAACAGCTCAATCCCGGCGAGCGGATCGCCTTCACCGCCGCCTTCGCCGGGCTCGGGGCGTTCGCCATCGTCGCGATCGTGGACTGGCTGCTGGGCGCGCTGAAACTGCCGGTCCTGGAGTCGTGGTCGATCCTGGCGTTGACCATGTTCACGACGGGGATGGTGTTCACCATGTTCAACACCTTCCTCGGGCGCTGGGCGATGCTGCCCACCTGGGGGCTGATGGTGCTGCTGGGCAACCCCTCCTCCGGCGGGGCGGTGTCGTGGCCGCTGCTGCCGTCACCGCTCGGCGCCATCGGCCGCTGGCTGCCCCCGGGGGCGTCGGTCAACGCCCAGCACACCGCCGTCTACTTCCGCGGCCACCAGAGCCTGGCGCCGTTCCTGGTGCTGGGGGCGTGGTCACTGGTGTCCTGCGTCGTCTTCCTGATCTGGCACAGCCGCCACCCCGGGGGCCGCACCGACGCCCCCGAGGGAGCTTCCTAGCCCGTCGAGCCGCGCGGGGCGCGGCGGTCGCGGCGGCGTTCGAGCTCTTCCTCGTCGACCAGCGTGAGCATCGGCTCGCCCGGGGCGCACAGCATCACGACGACGAAACGGCTCCACGTGTCGTGCAGGTTGTTGGCCGCCTGGTAGTGGATGACGTCACCGCCCGGCTCCCAGAAGGCCTCGCCCGCGCGGATGACCCGCTCGGGCTCGCCCTCGAGCTCGAAGATCATTTCTCCTTCGAGCATGTAGCCGAAGACCGGGCCGGCGTGGCGGTGCGGCGGGGTACCCGGATCCCCCGGCGGCAGCTCGATCAGGGCGGTCATCGCGCAGGCCCCTTCGGGGACCGTGGGGTGCTGCTCCTGGAGAAGGGTCAAGACGGTGTCGGATCGCGGAGAACTCTGCATGCCCAGCACGCTATGGCCCATTCGGCCCTACGAGATGGGCCATTTGCGGCCCGGCTTATTGGGCCAATCCCGACTGTTCATCTTTCCTTTAGTGATATTTGTCATTATTTGCCCCATTCTGCGGGGATCATTGGGGTGTCCGTCGCACCCCCCACGAGGAGGCTTCGTGCACACCCCGCAACGCTCCGGACGTTCCTGGGCGGTCAGGCTCACCCTCGCCATCACCGCCTTCGTGTCCCTCGTCGGCCTAATCGGCATCACCCCCGCCGACGCCTCGGTCTACAACTCCTGCACCATCTCGCGGTGCGCCGACGCGCGCTCGGCCGGCTCGATCTGGGCCTCCAAGGGCTACCCCACCTCCAGCGGCTGGTACTCCTGGCCGGACGGCTACTTCCTCTAAACACACTAACCTGCGCCTGATCCGCCGTCCATCGCTCCTGGGCTACCCCTCACCAAGCACAGCAAGACACCGCGTTGGTCAAGTAGATCGAGCAGGAACCGCCTTATGATCGCGGGGCCTGTCCGGGCGCCGCATAGCAGCGCCCACCTTGATGCGCATACGCTTCCCCCAAATATGCGCCGCTAGACCCGACCTGTTATGCAGGCGCGAATATGCATCACAAGATCCCGCGCCTCCTGCTCGGTCTGTGCGTCTTGCAACTCGGTACGCACTAGATAGGCGGTGGCGACGTCTACAGGGAAGCCTAAATGCCGCGCGAATCGGTCGATTTGGTATTGATGATCTAGCGAGATGCATGCGTCTACGGCTGCCAAAACATCGCTTAAAGATCTACCGGAAAGCTCAGAAAAAAAGCGCGGGTAGCGTAGGACGCTACTCATCAACTCTTGTTCAGGGGATGACCTACCAGGTAGATAGAGGATGGTTTTTGGATCTGCATCTAGATGCGATCCCGAATTCCTCTGATCACCGTCCAACACGCCGACAAAGTGAATGCGCCGAGCATGCCGAAGGCTGCGAATGGTCGATCTAACGCCCGACTCGCCATCGCACGGCACAATCTCTGCGTCTCGACTCAAGGCAACGTCGTATATGGAGAAGAGAGATTTCAGCACATCGGCGGCAAATGCGTCTTCAACTAAGATCACCCCTCCCGTAGGCGAATCGACGCCCAAAGAGTCTTTGATCATGGAGAAAGTTGTGGGTTGGACGATATGAATCTTCCCGTTCAGGCGTAGGCATAGACGAATATTTGCTAGGGGAAATCTGTTCAGCATCTCGAAGGAGTGCGTGCCCACAATGAGTTGCGCTTTCCTCTTTAAGATTTCACGCGCAACTTGATCGATGAAGGGCCTCTGAGCGGCATTAGCAAGAAAGGTTTCAGGTTCGTCGAGGAGCGCGATACACTCATTGTCCAGATCGTGCGACAGGAAATGTCCCAGGACATGATGCACCCACAGTTCCCCCTGGCTCATCGTCCAGCTATTCACTTCCCTTCCTCCTTCGATGCCCGACACGAAGAGGTTGTAGTAGTCCACGCCCGACACCGTATCGCTTAATAGCGTGCGATAGGTGAGCTTCTCGTACGATCGACCGACTATATTCCTGATCGCGTCTAGCTCCATCCTGGTAGCATCTCGCTCGCTCGCCAAAGCCCTTGGGTGGTAGTTGTCAAACATGTAATCAATGTCAGAGAAGGCGGCTATTGGCGTAGCGTAATAAGCAGCGAAAAGCGACTCCCACTCCCTTGCGCGATCGCTTGCATGGACTTGTAGGTCTATTTCCTTTACGATGACCCCTTGGGGAGATCGGACCTTGACTCGAAATTCACCCGAGGGATGCGATACAGAATACTTGCGAAGTTGAGAATTCTGCTCAAGAAATGGAGGCGCATAAGATGGCGTAATGTATCCAAATAGCGCCTCTATCGTGCGCAGCAGGAGACTTTTTCCTGTTCCGTGGCGGCCGATAACAGCTGTGACTCTGGAAAAGTCAATAGTTTGATCGGCGAAAATATTGGAATTGGTAATTTCAATACTCTCTAGCTGGCGGGGAGCGTCTGCGTTGAGAAGGCGTTGCCATCGTTTCACTCGCGGATCGCTGCTACTCGCACTTAAGGAGGCGTCCATGGGGAACATTCTAACATCGCGGACATTGCATGTGATGAATTTCCCACTATGAGCCTATTACAGGCTTCCTGCAGCCCTGCGGCCGGCGCCGCCCGTAGCGGAAGCAGCCGGACGGCTACTTCCTCTAAGAACACTAGCCAGAGCTTGATGCGTCGTCGATTCCTGAGCAGGGGGAACCACCCGATAAACTTGTCAGGTCGACAAAGAGGCCTCAAGCGTGAGTTACGTGCTGTGAATGTCCGACACGCTGACAGTGCCCCCATGGTTCTCTATGCGAACATCCCTTCCTATAAGATTCACGGTCACGTGCTCCCCCTCCCCCAAGGAAACCTCTGTTGCGTCGTCGTATAGAACAGGAAGATCATCAAAAGGCCACACAAGGTCGCCATCTTCCCCCACAGAAAGACGGTTTGAACTCTTCCAAGCTACGACCCTCACCGCTTGAGATCTGTCCGCCATTGCCGATTCCAGGGCATTCATGCTCAGACCATCGGTGGCATTTCCTTGGAATAACCCAACAGTTTCGACCGAAGCGCCCCAAACGCCAACAAACAGCGCAAAGACGCTGATGAGCGCCGTCTGCTCTGGGGTGAGCATGATCCCCCCTCGGGCGGGGCGCCGGTGCCGACCAGGAGCCATAAGGAGATGGTAGAGCGAAAGCTGCATATCTGGGCGAAGTTGACCTAGGTGCTCGACCAGGCCCGGTTGTCAAGGGTCGGCTCTGGGCCAGGGCCAAGCGTTCTCACGTTGTAAGACTGAGGAGTTAAGGCCGTCGGCGGGGGGCTGCGGCGGTGGTCGGCGTCGGTGGCGATGTGGGGCCGGCCGATCCGGCCAGGCGTTTGTTATTCGCGCCCCGGGGTGCCTCTCAACCACCCAGCCGGGCCATGCCCGCGTGGGATCTACCAGCCGAGAACACTTCAGTCCTGACACGCCCAGTGCGCCGATGCCTCTACTGTAGGGGCTGAAGTGATCACCGCCTTTCGACTCAAGGGGAACTGGGTTGTGAAGGGTTACATACAGGTCATGACCACTGTGGCAAGCGCAGACGAGGGCGTGGCCCTGGCGCATAGCATCACCTCGCAACGGCTAGCCGCTGGGGTACAGATCATCGGGCCGATTCGGTCCCTGTACTGGTGGCAAGGCTCTTTGCGCGACGAGCGGGAATGGCAGTTGGTCATCAAGACCACGCACTCTCTACTCGTCGCGCTTGAGAACCACATCAAGGCCAATCACAGTTACGAGACACCTGAAATCATCGCAACTGAAATTGCTGCGGGAAGTGACGACTACCTGAACTGGATCAGCGCGGAGACACGGAGAATTGACGCTTCGTAACGGCCAACTCTTCTAGGAATGCGCGGACTGGTGGTTGAGTCTGCCAACGCCTTAGCGCTTCTCCGAGGACGATAAATCGTGGCAGCCAGATGCCGGATTCTGTCTCGCGAATGACGGCGAGACCTTCCCTAGCCGCTCTGGCTGCTTCTGTTACAGAGCCATGCACGATATGAGCCGTGGCAATGTCTCCGAGGATGATTCCTGCCCGCTTTCTCTCTACTTCCGGCAGACGTGCAATGACGGCATGCGCTACCGCTTCGGCTTCATCCAGCCGACCGATTTGGGCATAGGTAGAGATCTGGAAGGAATCAAAACGATCCTGGTCTAGAAATCTCGTCCATACGCGATCCTCTTCCGGATCAGCGATATTAAAGGCTTCGCGCGCCTCATCCCATGAATGAAGGGCAGCTTCGGCTTCTCCTAGGGCCGCGCTCTCTTCAGCATGTCTCGCAGCCAGCCATGACGTGGTTCCGGGCGACGTATCCTTAGGCAGGTGTTGTAGTGCGGTTGCCAGTAGGGCGCGCGCCCGTCCGTGGTTTCCCTTGCCGCTTGGTATATAACTTCTATACCCAAACGCACACGCGATGATGGCTGGATCATTGGCTTCCGTAGAAGCCTTCTCGGCAGTGTCATAGAAGTTTCGGGCGGCGGATATGTTGCCCAGATCTGTCGCGATCCAACCGGCAAGCACGCTGCTTTCTCCCGCAACCACGATCAGTCGTCTGCGAAGCTCGTCTTTGGGATCGGTGGCTGTGCCATTCAGGATGGTCCCGACCTCGTTCAGGTGAGCCGCCAATCCCTTGAAAATCGTACTCGCGGGCAGCATTTCTTCGAGACGGTGGAAACCAGCGGCTCTAGCCTCCATCTCTCGCACCACTACTTCATCAATGGCGCTCGGCTTTGAGAGAGCAAAGGCGACTTTCTCCCATGCCTCACTTTGAGCTAGAGCGGACTGGGCACCAAGTTGGCCAATCATGGCCAGTAGTTCGCGGCGCTTCAACGGCTCGCCCCTTTTCCCGATCGCTTCAGCGAAGAGCTGCAAGTCAAAGGTGTCCGTGGGGATCTGGACACCGTCACTGACGACCTGCGCACCGCCCTTGCCACCAGAGGACGACAAGCCCAAATGGCGACGCAAGTGGCTAGGCATGCCCAAACCGCCAGCAAACTCCTCAAATGTATGCTTAGCGGTCGGGACGCGCTTGCCGCTCTTGTACTCGCTGATCCGTCCTTGCGATCTACCGGTGAGGTTCGCGATCTGGCCTTGAGTGACGCCGTACTTGTTGAGGATGCGGATCACTCCGCCGATGTCACGGCGCTTGCAAGCATCTTCCATGTCTTGACGTGCGAAAACAGCGTCAAGCACCGATCGAAGGTGCTCTTGGTCCATCGTCATGGCGGCGTTCCGTTCCCCTGGTAGCGCAGCCTTTCGGGAGTAGTGGAGCCCTTCTAGTCCATCACACCGTGAGATATCACGGTGAGATTCTTCAGAACCGGTTTGCTTGGAAGCCTCACATCAGTTCGCGGCGCAGGTCAGAGCTGATCTGAGGAAGAGTCGAAGATCCTCATTTGTCTGGCTTCCGCCCGTTCTTTGCTCGGTAAAGCGAAGTTGCGGGAGGCCGGTTCATGATCTTGGAGCAAGAGGCGTCACGTCTCACCTCCATGACCGCCGTTGCCATGGCTGACCAGCTACAACGTGAGCTGGAATTGCATGGGATCACGGCTGACGTGAACGACGGCTACGGGTTGGCCGTGGTGTCGGTCTGGCGCGGTCTGCTCGTGTGGACCAACGGTGATCTTTTCTGGTGGCGTACCGGCTGGAACGACCGCCGCGACCGACCCGTGTATGCCAGCCATTCCACGGCGGACCCGAAGCGGGCGGCCCGACGTATCGCCGCCCGGTATGTGGATCTGCACGCCGCAGATCGCTCCGCACCGGATGGGGCGTGATCACGCATGGCGCGCATCTCACGTGCAGTGCTCAAGGACATTGCTGGCCTACGCTCCAAAGGGCTCACTCCCGGACAGATAGCCGGGGCAATAGGCGCGAATGTTGTCACGATTACTGAGGCCATCGATTACCTGGATCGCAAAGTACCGCTGCAGGAAGAGGCCCCTTCGGTGGCCGATGAAGCAACGCGGCTGGGGCAGCGTCACTCGACATGCAGAGCGTTGTCGAGAGTCGAGTTCTTGGATGCCTTCGATCTGAATATCGATGACATCCGTGACGGATACAGCGCCAACGCGCTGTATCACCTGTACTTGCAGTCTCGTATTCGGACACGAATGCGGGACTCGTGAGACGCGCGACGGTGCGGTGACGGGCTCGCTCACACCCGTGCCCACCGTGTCCCGCACCGTCGCGTCAACGCCCCCGGCAGAGCCTTCTGCACTCCCATGAGAGTGCCAGTTCTCAAGGGCTCTGTCGGGGGTCCCTCTTGTGCGACAGGCGCTGGGGGCGTCACTCCGCGAACCGGCGCAGCTTCCATCGACACTGCGCAAATGACGTCTCCGCGCGGAAGTAGCAGTGCTTTCGTTACCCCTCTTCGGAGTCCAGATCTTTCAATTTTTGCACCCTCTCTAAGATTGCATTGATTAATTGCGATTTACGCATACGTCTCGCGGGGACTATACCTATACCTTCAGCGAGTCGTCGCAGTTCCAGGGTGTCTAGCGTTGCAAGATTTGTAACTCTTGGATTAGCGAATTCCTGCAATAGGTCGGAGGTCAAAACGTTCGGCCGGCGCTCCTCTTGAGCCGCTAGCTGGGCCATTAGCAGGATTCTGAGCCTGCTTCCGTAACGCTCCCTCTCTGTGGCTAAATCGCTTAGCTCCGACAATAGCTGACGCCTGCGTTCGCCATTGTCGCCCTCATCATAGATAAGCGCTTCTACTTCTGCTGCCTTAGGTGTGATGATCTCATTCACTGCTTGGAGTCGTTTGGCTAGGAGGTCAATCTCCTCCTGGAAGAAAGCTTCGTCCTTCCTTGTGTCGCCTCGATCGACAGTCGGCATTGTCTCCAGCTGTCTTATCAAGTCGTCGCTTACCGCCGCATCGAGATATTTTCCTGTGTGGAATAGAAATTGCTTTGTTTCCATGATGACCAAATCGGCATGCGCTACATCATGAGCTTCGCGAATTAGCTCGGGGCGGGCCGAGAGAGTTCTGCCCTTTTCTCTACGGAACCAATCTTCCTTTACGTCCCTTGTGACAAGTAGAATATTCATGCCGCGACGCGCGGACTCTCGTAGAATCTGCGCCCAGACCAAATAGTCGCCACTCGCATCCGATTTATTCTTATCCGCATACCCAGGCGGTATCTGTTCGTTAGCCCTCCGCTTCGCCTCCTCGATATCCTTATTCTTCTCGTCGGGATTCGGCGGCTCTCCTACTTTCCCTTTGAGTAGAGCCTCAAGGCGACCGAGTACTGGATCTTCCGAAATCATGTCTAGACTTACGCCGTGATCCTGCATCAAGCCAGTAATTATGTTGCTTGTCTCGGCAACTGCTTGCGTCAACGGCTCGATAATTGCCTTTTCCTGCGCTTCCGAAAGCGCCACTGACTGTCTGAGGCCCTTAACCTTACTTGCGACGTTTTCTCGAAAATGCTCCTCAAGTTCCTTCAGTGCACGGAGAGTCTCGCTATACCCATTTGCCTGGTCGCCCATGACCTTAATTCTGTTCCTATGGAATTCGCTAGCTACTTGGTGTGGAATCCATAGCCTGTTTCCGAGTTTGGCGAGAACGCTGAGCAGCTCATTGCGAGCAGTTGGCGCGAAGCGGTACGCATCGAGAAGGACATTCGTATCGAGGCAGACTAAACTCTCGGTCACGGCTTTACGACGTTGTTCATCGGTAGGTGGATAGTACTCCTGAAAGGCACTATCGAGATCGGCCAATTTCGGTCCCTCTTGAAGTTAAATGTCTTGTTTGGCACTGAAGTGCAGTACGGTCTTTATGCGGTCGAGGGAATGATACTTCACCACTTGTGCACCTGTCTGCAACAGGAGAGACCCAGCGAAGGGAGCTCGATCCACCCAAAACGGTCAAAGGGAACGGACATGCTCCGACTCCTCTTTGATGCTCCATTCACTCTGTTTCAGCGCCACCGCGCTGGGCGCAGCGGGGTTCAATGTTGGCCAGTACATAAGCCGCTACTTTCCTCCCAGCATTGCCCTCGCTGGGAAGCTCCTCCCGTTTGCTGGGATCAGGGTCCCCGGCGTAGGCCGGTGCCGATGCAGCGGGGGCAGAAGCGCCAGCCACGGCCGAACACATGGCCGATACGGCCGGTGCCCTTGCAGCGGTGGTGCTCGCGGAACGGGCGGGGCGGGCATGGTGCCTGCCTGGACACGCGCCTTGATCGCCCTGCCTATGACCTGTTTAGCCTGGTCGGCATTGACCTCGAAGCTACGGCGGGAGCCGTGAGCTGGGGTTTATCTCACCGCAGGATCTAATCCATCTCATCGCCGGATGTTTTTGATCTCACCACATGATCACACCGCGCGATGGGTTCACCCCTTCCCCGAAACCTACCTTCGCCTCGTAGGTCATCGGAAACGGAAGGGATGTGATCTAGATGAGCCCAGCTCAGCACCACTACCGCCGCGAACTGATCACCAGTTTGCGTGCCCTGGCCACGTTCTTGGACAGTCACCCTCAACTGCCCGTTCCCAGGTACGGACCGGTGCGGGTGGTGGTCCACACGCTCTACGACACCGACGCCACCACCGAGGCACAGGCGATTGCCGAAGTCGAGCAGGTGGCCACACTGTTGGGCGTCACGCCCACCGTCCAGCACGGACATCACGCCGTCTGTGTGGAGTTCGGCGTGGTCCGTTACAAAGTCCTCCACGTCACACAGGCGGCCATGGCGCGTCACGACGCTCTGGACTCCTACCGCGACGTGATCACCCTCGACGAGATCGAGGGGGCGTGAGCGGTGGACCTCGCACTGTTCGTCGTGTTCCTGGGCCTGGTCCTGTCGGTCGCCACGCTGGCGCTGTTCGTGGTGCTGGTCGCCGTGATTCGCGCTGAGGACCGCCGCCACGCCCCCACCGGAACCCTGAGCCGCCGCCTGCTGGGCACCCACGCCCACCACCGCCGGCCGACCACCTACGCCGGGAGGAGGTGAAGCCCTGATGCGATCACTCCCGCTCCAGCCTGGCCGGTGCCTTTGCGGCGCAGCCACGCCCGGAACCCTGCGGTGCCGCAAGTGCCGCGCTCGCTGGCGCTGGTGCCGCCGCAAGTCCCGGCACGACGGCATCTAGCCCCGTCCCCAGACCCCCGCGAAACCCCGTGAGAGGAGGTGAATCCTCGTGACTGTCACTGTCCCGCTGGTGCTCGTGGTCGGTGCGCTGGTGTTCATCGCCTGGCGCTACCTGGGCCTGAAGCTCTGGCACGCGATCATCGCGCTGCTGTTCGGCTTCCTGCTGGCCGCAACCACGCTCGCCCCCGACATCCGCGCCGTGATCGGTGCCGCCCTGAGCTGGATCACTGGCCGCTGAACCGTCCGCCAACCGAAGAAGGTGATGCTTAATGACCCAACGCCACCCCTACCCACACGCTGACCTGCAAGGAGCTGCCACCCGCAACACCACTGCCGCCGAACTGCTGACGGCATTCGCCAAGTCCGCCCCCGCCCTCGACCACCTATGGCGCCACATCTTCGACGCCCTGGCCGACACCCCCGCCCTGATCAGCGAAATCGACCGACTCCGCGCCGAGCTGTCCACCCTCCGCTCCCGGCGCGCGAACCTGATCGCCGCCATCCGCGCCACCCTGGCGGCCGACGACGAGGGAGAGCACGACCCCCTGTTCTACGTGCGTGACGAGCTGCACGCCCAACACCACGCCGATGCCCGACGCGCGGCGGGTAGTGGCCGATGAACCCACGCCACCGCGCCTCACGCGCCCAGATGCGGCGCAACGCCCGCCGCATGCGCCGCTACGGCGTCGAACCCATGGCCCTGATCACCGAGGATCTTGAATTCGCACCCTTGGTCATCGCAAGCATCGCCCGCGCCGTCTGGCGGTACCGGTCCGAACTCGCCCCACTCACCATCGCCACGTCCGACCTGATAGCGGGTGTGATCCTGCGGCGCTGGTTCCCCGCATGGTGGCCCACCGTGATCATCGCCACTGTCATCGTGGCTGGCGCGGTGGCCATCTGGGGCCGATGGGTCAACCTGCCCCGTCCGATCGAACGCGGTTACGCCGCCGTCACCACGGCGTTCGCCGGAGCGTGGCTCACCCTGGCCGCCTACCTGGGGCCGTTCACGGCACCCCTGCCCGCCGTGCTCGGCATCGGCACACTCGTGCTGGCCGTGCCCTGGTGGGCGCACCGCCGCAGGCGTGCCCGCGTGCGCGTAGAGCGCACGCTGGCCGCCTGGCCGGACATCGCCCAAGCGGTCGGCCTGGCCGGATCCCGCGTTCAGTCCGCGATCGTGGATCTGTGGGGCTACCGCTTCCGGCTCGGGCTGGGGCTCGGCCAGACCGTCGAAGACGCCCTCAGCGCCGTTCCCCGCCTGGAATCGGCGCTGAGCACCACACGCGGAGGCGTCCGCGTCCAGCCGGTGGCCAGCAAGAAGGCCAACCGCGCCGACGTACGGGTAATCGAGACCGACCCGCACGCCGACGCCATCACCTGGCCAGGCCCGTCCATCACCTCGATCACGCAACCGGCCAAGCTGGGGCTGTTCGAGGACGGCGCACCCGTCCGCGTCCCCCTGCTGCGGCGGCATGGGCTGTTCGCGGGCATGTCGGGGGCGGGCAAGTCGGGCGGCGTGAACGTCCTGCTCGGGGACCTGACCGCCTGCGAGGATGTGATCCTTTGGGCGGTCGACCTCAAGCGCGGCATGGAGCTGATGCCCTGGGTATCGTGCATCGACCGGCTGGCCACCACCCCACAGGAGGCGGAGAGCCTACTCGCCGATGCCGTGGTCATCCTCGACGGACGGGCCGACGACCTCACCAGGCGCGGCGAACGCGTGTGGGAACCATCGCCGGACAGACCGGCACTGATCATCATCGTCGATGAGTATGCCGAGCTGGCCAGCGAAGCCCCACGTGCGATCGACCACGCCGACTCGATCGCCCGACGGGGTCGCGCACCAGCGGTGAACCTGATCGCCGCCACGCAACGCCCCTCCAAGGACGCGATGGGCAAGAGCGCGGTCCGCTCCCAGATGGATGTCCGGCTGTGCTTCCGTGTCCGGGAACCCCGCGACGGTGACCTAATCCTGGGACAGGGCATGGTCAAGGCCGGATGGCACCCGCACAAGCTCGACGCCCCCGGCAAGTTCCTGATCAGCTCTCCGGAACACGACATTCCCCGCCGTGCCCGCACCTACCTCCTCGACGACGAGGGAGTACAGGCCACCGCCGAACGGCACGCCGAACACCGCCCACCCCTCGACGCGGTGTCTCTGGCCGCTCTGGACGAGGCCACATCGAGGGCTGAGAGGCACGCAGACGCCTCGATAGACGAGGAGCGGACATCGCCACGACACGCCCGCCAAATCGCACCCAAACGCGGCGACAGCGTGTTGTGGACCGTCCTGCGCGACGCCCCCGAGAACGGAATAACCGTAGACGAGCTGAAAACCGCAACGGGAATGAGCCGCCCGACCATTTACCGGCGATTGGCTCAGCTCGAAAACGACGGGAGAGTGCGTCAGGTCAGCCGGGGACGGTGGCGTGCGCGCCTCGACCCCAACCCCGACCCCGCGTAGTCACCGACTCTCGGTAGTCGTCTCATCGTCTCAATGTCTCAGTCTCCCGCACGTCTGCGCGTACATAGGCGGCACACGCGCACTGAGACGAGACGGTGAGACGAACACGGAGCGTAGCCAAGACCGTAGGTGGTACCGCAACGACACCAGAAGATCGGGAAGCGGTTCGGAACGCTCGGCCGGAAGGAGGTGATACCCGACGAGCAGATCAAAAGCATCGAATCAAGAAAGTGGAAAGAAGGTGAGAGTACCCCCGGCCAGTCACTCGGAGACGCCCGCGCGCAATCTATGCGATGGACATCTACTCCCTTGGGTCCACGCGGCGACTGGCGCAGGATGGCAGATCACTAGCCCATCTGGCCGACTGTCCCACGTCGTAGCCACCATTTCCGACGGAATCACCCACTCCCACGCAAAAGACGAATGGCAGATCTGTATTCCGCAAGCGGCCCTGACAGTCGTGGTCGTGGAGGCGGATACCGAAACGCTCTGGTGCCGTCTCGACACCGAGCATTCCGGTTCTTGTCTCCTCGCCCTGGCATATGCGCCATGGTCAGTCGCCACCGTGCTGAGATGCCCCAGGACCGCATTACCGATACGGGGGCGGCTATCAATGCACGACGTACGAGTGACCACACGCATGGGGCGCACAGTGCGCTACCTGGTTCCCGTGTTCACCCCCGCCTGACACCCGTTCCAAGAAGGGAGGGTCCGCTTTCGGCGCATCAGGGGAACGTGAGAAGACGAAACCGCCCGGACCTATCCCACGTAGGTACCGGGCGGTTTCTTTGCGTGTGTGCCACCTTAGCCGGTCAGTTCGATCCCATCCGTGCTGATCTCCATGCCGGTAATCGCTACGCGCGGGTCGTGTCCGGTGGGGTGCAACACCACACGGACCTCAAACTCTGCGAGCATTTCCCGCCGCTTAACGGAATCTCCTGCACTCCATTCCTGGGCAATCGTCCGACCGGTGGGCACCATTCGCATTCCCGGCTTGCGTTCCGGTAGTGCCTTCAGTGTCGCGATCTCCTCTCCGATACGCCGATATTCGGTGCGGAACCATTCCGCTTCCTCCGGATCGTCGTATAGCCCGGCCTGACGGTCCTCACGCAACCGCGTGCGTGTAGCCGTCAACTCCGCGATCTGCGCAGCGTGGCCAGTACCGGGATCGTAGACTTTTCGCATGACCTCTCCGGCACCGTAGCGGGAGAGGAACCATTCGCTTACGAGGGCATCCAGTGCCGTGATTCCCATGATGGGGGCGGGCTTGCAATGCGCCGACGCGGGTATCCCACGTACCCGCGCGATACATCCGTACCGACCAGTGACGTGGAGCCGCACTCCACAGTTGCCGCAAAAAGCGATACCTGACAGCAATTGCGTGCTCTTCGGCGCTCGGCTTCCGTTGCGTTTCGGCGCAGTTTTCTTGACGAGAGCGTCATGCGTCGCGCGATCCCACAACGGATCGGCAATGTGGACTGGCCGCCCGCCAGAACCAATAACCGGCCTTCCGTCGTGCATCAGGTACCCAAGGGCAGCTTCGCTGCACAAAATATGCTTGACGGCTTTCGCGGTCCACGGTCCGCCCTTCATTGGACGGCTATACAGTTGGCGGAGCCGATCGGACGGGCAAGGAATCCCTTCGCGTGTCAGGCGTGCCGCCTCTGTCGCACATGTAATTTTTCCCGTCTCATCCGAGAGAATCCGCTGCGCCACTTCCCGGATAACCTGTGCGGCTACTGGATCGATCGCTACGTGATCGATCTTTGCCTTGGGGGCGAGACGGACATACGTGTATCCATACGACGGGCGTTGTTTGGGTTCTCCTGCTGCGCGTGCGCGTACCGCCTCGTCGCGGTTGCGTTTCTGGATCGCACGCAGTTCCATTTGCGATCCCCACGCCTTTATCAGCCATTCGTTTTCCTGGTTCGGGTCGCTGAAATCCCACACTCCGACGTGATCGGCTGTCACGATAACGCGATCTTGACTGGTCAGTAGAGCCTGCGTATTCAACGTGTCCCGAACGTTGCGCCCGACGCGATCGACGGTGGCCGCCGCGATACCGTCGTACGGCCCCATCTCTCCTCGCAGCCACGGCCCGAACCCCCGCCGCGTCAGCGGGTCCGTGGCACCGGAGACTTCCCAGTCATCCGCCCATGCCACGATGTGCCCTCCGACGTCCTCTGTGGCCCGTAGGATCTGGTCTGCCTGGCGCTCTGGGCTGTTGGTGGCGTCGGTCTTCCTGCTCAGCCGCCGCACCCCCACCAAGCAGCGCCCGCACCCGTCGTAGTCCGTCGTGAGCATGTCTTCCATGGTGCCCGCTTCCTCTGTGTGGATAGCGGAAGCAGCCGGACGGCCGCTACAACTACACCGGCGGGCGCTTCTACAACCGCGAGGGCCAGCTGCCCAGCGGCGCCACCTACTATGAGTACGACGTGTACTCCCGGGCACGCGGGGCCGCGCGTGACGCGTACCGGATCGTCGTGAACCGCAGCACCGGCGTGGTGTGGTTCTCGCCCAACCACTACACCGACTTCTACCGCCTGTAGGGACGCACGCCCATGACCTCCGCCGAACGTCCGCTGCCGCCCTGGCTCACGGTGTCCGCCGGCCCGGCGCCGGCGGTGGTCGACGGGCGGGCCTGCCGGACCCGCGCCGCCTTCTTCGAGGAGGTGGCGCGCGCCCTGCGCCTGCCCGCCTACTTCGGCCGCAACTGGGACGCGCTCACCGACTCGCTGCGCGACACCGGCGCCGTCGCCCTCTTCGTGGCGCACGCCGAGCAGCTGCTCGGCGACGAGCCTCCCGAGCAGTTCGCCACCCTGCTGGCGGTCCTCTCCGACGCCGCCGAAGCCGGGCTGACCGCGACCCTGAGCACCGAGCCCGCCCACGAGGCCCTGCTCCGGGAGCGGACCGCCGCCGCCCTGAGCTGAGCCATCCGCCCGGCCGGCGACTCCTTGAGCGGCGGAAGCGATGCAGGGCGACAGAGCGTCGGCCCGGGTCGTTCGACCCGCCGGCGGGCCGCCGCGCAGCTCATCGAAGGGTGGCCACGAACCTCCCGAGCCGGGTGATCCCTTCGCGAAGATCATCCATTGACGCCGCGTACGAGAGCCGCACGTGGGTCTCGGCGGTGTGCACGCCGAAATCCCGGCCCGGGGTGAGGGCGACGTGCGCCTCGTGCAGCGCTCGCTCGCAGAACCGCCAGGAGGTCAGTCCGGTGTGGCTGACGTCGAAGTAGACGTAGAACGCGCCGTCGGGCGGGACGGGAACCGGCAGTCCGATGCGCGCCAGGCCCTCCAGGACGAGCGCCCGCCGCTTGGCGAACTCGGCGCGGCGTGCCTCGCAGACCTCGAGGGACTCGGGGGTGAAGCAGGCCAGCGCGGCATGCTGCGCGGGAGCGGAGGCGCAGAGGAAGTAGTTCTGGGCCAGACGCTCCATCGCCGGCACGAGGAGCTCCGGGACGACGCACCATCCCGAGTCTCCAGCCGGTCATGCCGAAGTACTTGGAGAAGCTGTTGATGACGACGGCGTCGGGGTCGGACGACAGGACGCTCCGGGGTGGCCGGCCCCGGTCGTCGTGGTCGCTCAGGTTGAGGTAGATCTCGTCGACCATGCGCCAGGCGTCCCGCTCGCGTGCGAGTTCGCAGATCGTTGCCAGCTCGTCGGCCGGAACCGAGGTGCCCGTCGGGTTCGACGGGGTAGCGATCATGATCCCGCGCGTCCCGTCCGTCCAACTCGACTTCACCGATGCCGCGTCCAGCTGGAAGCGCGTCCCGGCGGTGGCGGGGATGAGCGTGACGCGGGCGCCGAAGCTCTCGACGATCTGCCGGTTGCACGGGTACGACGGGTCCCCGATCAGCACCTCGTCGCCCGTGTCGACGAGTGCGGCGGTGGCCAGCACCAGGGCGGCCGAGGCTCCGGCGGTCACGACGACCCGGGCAGGGTCGACCTCGACACCGTGCTCGTTCCGATAGAACTGCGCGATCGCCTGCCTCAGCTCGGGCAGCCCGAGTGCCGCCGTGTAAGGCATCGGCCTGCCGTCCATGGCCTCGCGCATCGCGTTCAGGACGGCCGGGGGCGCGCCGAAGTCCGGCTCACCGATGCTGAGCTTGATGACGTGACGCCCCTCGGACTCCAGCGTCGCGGCATGCTTGCCGAACTCCATCGCGTAGAACGGAGCGACGGCCCGCGCACGTTGCGACATCCGGACGCCACGACCGCTCGCGCGCGGGTTCAGGTCGTCTTCCATGGCTCTCCTCCAACAGGCACTCAGGTGGAAAGCGTGCCATGGACGCTGCGCCCCCGGTCACGCGGCCGGCAGCGGGGACGGTGGCCGGCCGGTCCAGGCCGTGGAAGACGTCACTGGAGCCGGCGGGCGACGGGCAGCCCGGTCCGATTGATCAGCGCCGCCGCAGTCGCCAGAACGGGCAGCCCGACCACCACGGCGACGAGGAAGAGCCACGGTATGGCGATCGTGGCGGGATCTCCGGCGCCGTACGTCGTCATCGGCCGAGTCACCGCCAGGCCCGTCACCGTTCCCGCGACCAGCCCCACCAGCGCGCCGAGCCCGGAGATGTAGAAAGCCTGGCCGGCCACGACCGCCCGCAACGTCCTGGACGGGGCACCGATGGCCACCATCGTCGCCTGCTCGGGCCGCATGTCGGCGGCTGCCAGGCGGGTGGCGGCCAGCGTGCCGCCGACGACGAGGACGAGAGCGCCGCCGAGCCAGCCCCACAGGCTGGGATCGGGCACGTTGCCATAGCCCTCCTCGGAGGCGACCGTGACGCGCGGGGTGACCTTGGCCAGGTCGCGCCCCAGCGTCGAGTTCGCCGACGGCCGGTACATGGCGTAGAGCTGGCGCTCCGCCGTCGCGAAGCCGGCCTGCTCGACGAGGGCTCGCGGCAGCAGGGCGCCGCCCTGGTGTTCGCCGGCGGGGGTGGCCAGCACCGCGGGCACTTCGAGCTTGCGCGCGGGGCCGGCCGTGGAGCTCGCCCGCAGCGCGAGCTTGCCGTTCCGCACCGCGGCCGCGTCGAACACCACGGCCTTGCCGCTCGCCAGCGCCGCGGCCGCCTGCGGATCATCGCGTCCCTGCAGGAGCCTGAGCAGGGTCTGGTCCCCGATGGCGGCCGTGCGACGTGTACGGGTGCCGTTCCATCGCACCGTGTACCGCAACGCGTAGCGGTGGCCCTGGGTGTCCTTCGCTTGATAGCCGGCGGCCAGCGGCACGCCCGGCAGTTGGCGGGCGGCTTTGGCGCGGAGCCTGGTCCAGGCCTCGTCGCCGATGTTGCCGGCCCAGATCGCCAGCATGCCGGCCGGGCGGGCCGAGGTGTAGGCGTTGCGCCGGTCCATGTACTCGCTGTAAGTGCCGATGCCCACCGCCACGACTGTGGCCGTAACCGCCATGACGGCCGCCACGGCGCTGGCCGTACGGGATCGGTGACGGACCGCGTCACGTACGGACATCCGCAGCGGGAGCCGCAGCCGCGCGGCCAGTCGCCCCGTGCGGCGGACCAGCCAGGGCGTCAGCACCACCAGCCCGAGCAGGACCAGCACCGCGGAGGCGAGCACCCACACCGAGCCCGGCTGGCGCCGCGCCACCACGGTCGCCCCCAGTCCGGCCACCACCAGCACCGCCCCCACCACCGGCCATCCCGGCCGGTCGGCCACCGCGGGCGCCCGGCCGGCCAGCACTGTCGCGGTGTCCTGGCGAGCCGCCTGTACGGCGGGCACCAGCGCTGCCACGATCCCGGCGAGCAGGCCCAGCGCGGCGACGGCCAGGACCGGCGGCCACGGCACGTCCGGCGGGCCGGCCGTCGGACCCCAGCGCGCTCCGGCTCCCGCTCCCCAGCGGGCCACGGCATGGGCGCCGAGCGTTCCGGCCGCGATGCCCAGCACCGCCGCCACGAGGGTGGCGGCGCCGCCGAGCACCAGGCCGTCGGCCACCACGATCGTCCGCAGCTGCCCGGCCGAGCCGCCCTGAGCCGCGATCTCGGCCAGTTCCCGGCGCCGCCTCCTGAACCCGACCGCGAAGGCGGGCCCGGCCAGCAGCACGGTCTCCAGCACCACCATGATCACCATCGCGCCGATCCCGACCGTGTACTGGACGTCGAAGGCCGAGGCCCGAGCCCAGGAGCGAGGGTCCGTCACCATGGCGCGCGAGGTGACGTGCAGGCCGGCGCCGTTCAGCGTGGTCACGCGGGTCCAGGACACGGGCTCGGCGGTGTCGGCGAGCCATCCGGTGCCGTGTTCGCCCGGAGACCAGAACTCATCCACCGACGCCAGCGGGAGATCGGGACCCACGACCTGTCGAAGAGCGGGCCGGTAGGGGTGCTCGACCACGCCCACCACCGTCAGCGGCGCCGCGCCGGACGGCCGCAGGAGATCGCCCGGCCGCCGGCCGAACGCGGAGGTCACCACGACCTCGCGGGCGGCCGAGGCGAACCTGCCCTCGCTCAGCGGCAGCATCCCCTTGGTGAGGGGATCGCGCAGGTCGGTCCTCAGCGCCTCGACCCGCTCGGTGCCCAGCTGGAGCACACCGGTGTCGAAGGGGATCACCCGGGTGCCCGGGCCGAGCAGCGCCCCTACTTCGGCGGCGCTGCGCCTGGCCACGGCCGGGTGTCCGCCACCCGAGCTCCAGCTCGTCCCGTTCGGCTCCTGGCGGAGCACCGTACCCTCGGGCGCCTGCATGAGGCGGGCGTCGGCCGCGCCGAGCTGGGCCACCAGCCCCTCTTGCGGGTTGACGTTCATGGTCTCGATGAGGGTGAGAACCGTCGTGATCACCAACACGGGTAAGCCGATCATCACCATGATGAGCGCGCTTCGCCCCCGAGAGCGCCACGCGTTGCGGCGGGCGATGCGCAGCGCGACACGAACGGCGCTCATCGGGCGCTCACCAGCGACCCGTCCGTGGAATCGGCGATCATCCCGTCGCGCAGGAACACCACCCGATCCGCCCAGGCGGCGTAGCGCGGCTCGTGGGTGACGAGCAGGACCGCCGCGCCCACGTCACAGCGGGCGCGCAGGACCTGCAGGATCTCATCGCCGGTGCGGGTGTCGAGCGCACCGGTCGGCTCGTCCGCCAGCAGCAGGCGCCGCTCGCCGACCAGAGCGCGGGCGATCGCCACCCGCTGGCGCTGGCCACCGGACAGCTCGTCGGGGAAGCGGTCGGCCAGGTCTTCCACCCCGACCTCCGCCAGCACGGCCGTGGCCTGCTCGCGGGCGAGGCGTGGGCGCACGCCGTCGAGCTCGCGCGGCAGCATCACGTTCTCCGCCGCTGTCAGCGACGGGATCAGATTGAGGTCCTGGAAGACGTAGCCGACGCTGCGGCGCCGTAACGCCGCCAGGTCGCGTACGGCGGCCAGGTCCTGATCGTCGACGTGCACGGTCCCCGACGTGGGCCGCTCCAGCCCGCCCGCGAGGTTGAGCAGGGTCGACTTGCCGGACCCGGACGGCCCCATGACCGCGACCAGCTCCCCCGCGTCGACCTCCAGGCTCACGCCTTTGAGAGCGTGTACGGCCGTCGCCCCTTCGCCATGGACTCTGGCCACCTCGGCCAGCCGTACGACCGTCATCTTTCCTCCTTGAGAACGGCCTCGCAGTGGTCCAGCCACCGCTGCTCGGCCTCGGCCCGGAAAATCATCGAATCGAGCACCAACCGCTGAGCCGCGCCTCCCGTCGCGGCTCGCTTGGCCTTGGTCAGCTGCTGGAGGGCGCGCATGGTCGCCGTACGCTGCCGGCGGATGACCTCGGCGACGTCCACCTCCTTGGCCTCGACGGCCATGGCCAGCTTGATGACCAGCTCGTCCCGCGGCCGGTCGGACTGGACGATGGGGGTGCTGAACCATCGCGCCAGCTCCGCCCGGCCGGCCGCGGTGAGCGTGTAGGCGACCCGGCCCTGCTCGTCCGACTCGCCCGGCTCGACCAGGCCGTCGCGCTCCATTCGGGACAGCGTCGTGTAGACCTGGCCGATGTTGAGCGGCCAGGTCGCCCCCGTCGACGCCTCGAACTCCAACCGCAATTGGTAGCCGTGCCGAGGCCCCTTACTGAGCAGAGCCAGCAAGCCGTGCCTGATCGACATGGATACACAGTATGCATATTGAGTATGCATAGCTCAAGGGATTCCGCCATATTCGGCATTCCGCGGTCACGGCAGCCACGTCCTCGGGTTCGAGCATCCTGCCGAGGACGGAACGCCGCGCCGGCGCCTGCGCCACCACCACGCCGGGGACATCGTGGCCGCCCAGGACGCCTACGACCGGGAGCTCACGAGCGCGTGAACGCCACCGCCCTGGGGGCGCCGGCAGCGATCTGGCAGCGGTTTGCCAGGCCGTACGCGCATCGTGGGCGCATGTCCGTCAAGCAACGTATCTTCGCCCGTCCACCCGCGCCCGGCCCGGTCGAGTTCGATGAGCGGTTCGAGGCGTGGGTGGCCTCCCGGCACGCCGATGTCCGCAGGATCCTCAGCGACCACGGCGCCTTCTCCTCCGATGAACTGACCCACGGCGCACATCCGGCCCCTCACCACGACAATCCCGTGCTGCGCAGCCTTCCGTCGCTGGATCCGCCCCGCCATCACGAGCTGCGCCGCCTGGTGGCCAGGGTCTTCACTCCCCGCGCGGTGTCGGCCCTGCGGCCCTCCATCGCCGAGACCGCCAGGAAGCTGCTGGCCGAGGGGTCCGGTGAGGTGGTGGACGGGTTCGCTTCACCGCTGACGGTCGCCACGCTCGCGGGGCTGCTCGGCATCTCACCAGAACGCGGATCCGACTTCGTCCGCTGGACGGTCACGATTTCCGAGTTCGCCGGCGCCAACGCCGCGGACCCCGTACGGCAGGCGCGCTTCCACCAGGACCTGGCCGAACTACGCAGCTGCCTCCGCGAGGTGGTCGCCAAGCCGAGGGGCGGCATGATCCCGGACCTGGCGGCGGCGCTCGACGAGAGCGAACTGTTCGATCTGGTCACCACGCTCATCGTCATGGGCCACGAGACGACGACCAGGCTGATCTACCACGCGGTCCTGTGCCTGGAACGCTTCCCCGCGGCCCCGACGCCCGGCCTGGTGGAGGAGGTGCTGCGCTACCTGCCGCCGGTGGGCGGCACCGAACGCTTCACCACCACCCGGGTGGACGTGGACGGCGTCACGCTTCCGCCCGGGGCGCGGGTGATGACCTCGATCCGCCGCGCCAACCGGGACCCGGTGGTGTTCGCCGCCCCCGACGCGTTCGACGCCACGCGCGATCCCAACCCGCACCTGTCCTTCGGCACGGGCATCCATGTCTGCCTGGGCCTGCGACTGGCCGCCACCCAGGCGGCCGTCGCGATCCGGGCGCTGCGCGAGGCCTTCCCCGGCCGCTGGCACGTGCCCGAGGACGGCCTGCAGGCCACGATCTCCCCCGTCGGGCTCGACATCCAGCGGATGCGCCTGATCACTCGGTGAACGGCATGCGCCGGCTCACCCCGCCTCCCATCGCGGGGCGCGGCGGAGGGCCAACGGTCACGTGGCTACCCGCTTCGGATGCTCCGGGGTCGCCGCCTGGCCGCGGCGGCGGGGGAAGGTGGCGATCGCGGCCAGGTTCGCGACCGCGACGGCTACGGCGCCGGTCAGCAGCAGCCCCCGCGCACCGGCCAGCCCGGCCAGCGGCGCCGCCATGGCCAGCCCGAACGGCCGCGTCGCGAACGAGATGAGCTGGTCGAACGACCGCACCCGGCCCAGCGCGGCCTCGGGGATCTCCTCGGCGACCACGGTCTCCCACAGCGGGCTGAGCACGCCGAGCCCGAACATCGCCACGAAGTACGCCCCCGCGATCACCCACGCGCTCGCCGGCAGCGCCAGGGCCGCCATCGGCAGCACGTACAGCGCCGCGCCCACCTGCACGGCCACCAGCGGCCGCCGGATGGGCAGCCTCGGCGCCGAGAACACCCCCGCGACCAGCCCCACGGTGCCGCTCTGCACGATCAGCACCCAGCTGGCCTCACCGCCCAGCTCCTTGACCGCCGCCAGCGGGCCGAGCGTGAGGAACAGCCCGGCCATGAAGTGCCACACGCCGTGGGCCAGGACCGCCGCCAGGAACCACGGCCGCCGCCGTACTTCGCCCCATCCCTCTCTCAGGTCCTTGAGGAACGTGGTGTTCTGGGCGCTGGGGCGCTTGGCCGTACGTACTCCGCCCAGGGTGAGCGCCGAGCAGGCGAACAGCGCCGCCGTGAGCAGCGCCGCCCAGCCGGGACCGGCCAGCAGCACCACGCCGCCCGCCAGGGCGGGAGCCAGCACGGCGGCCAGGCTGGTCGCGACGCCGAGCCGGGCGTTCACACGCAGCCGCTCCGGCCCCGGCACCGAGGCCGCCACCAGCCGCGGTCCCGCCGGCAGCCCGAACGCGACCGCGACTCCCGCCAGCACGGCCAGCAGGGCCAGGTGAGGCACGCCGGCGGCACCGGTCAGCAGCTCGATCGCGATGGCGGCCTGCGTCAGGCCGCGCGCCAGGTCGGTGACCAGCGCCAATCGCTCGGGTCTGACCCTGTCGGCCACCACCCCGCCCACCGGCAGGAACACCAGCAGCGGAATCGCCTCACACGCCAGCACCGTGCCGACGGCCCCGGCGTCACTGGTGGCGCGCAGCACGGCGAGGGTGATCGTGGTCGGGATCAACGCGGTGGCCAGGGCGGACACGGCCCGGCCGATCAGCAGTCTCATGGTCCGCCAGAGTATTTCGCCAGCTAATATTTCGTCAACAAAATACTCGTCGGCGTATCGTTGCTCCCTGTGGACTCAGTGGATCGCCATCTCGCCCGCTGGCGGGGCAAGGCGCCGTACGACGAGCGGGTCGAGGCGGTCGTGACGCGGATGCAGTTCCTCGTCAAGCACCTGCGCCAGACGAAGGAGGCGGCGCTGGCGCAGGTGGGGATGCAGGACTTCGAGTTCGAGACGCTGCACCGGCTCGTCGCCCACGGCGGGGCCGCGACGCCGTCCGAGCTGGCGGCCGAGCTGATGCTCTCGCCCGCCGGGATGACCGGGCGGCTGGACACGCTGGAGAAGTCCGGGCTGGTACGGCGGCTGCGCAGCGCGGAGGACCGGCGGCGGGTGGACGTGGAGCTGACCGACAAAGGCCATGAGCTGTGGCTGGAGGCTATGCGGATTCGGGGGGAGGTGGAGGCGGAGATGGTCTATGTGCTGGACGCGCAGGAGCAGGAGACGCTGGACGGGCTGCTCAAACGCCTCCTTGAGCACGTGGAGTCGCACCGCTGACCCACGCTTCTTGAGCCTCTCGTATCGGGCGGCTCGCAACCGTGGTTCTCCTGGGGTGGAGACCACCGCCGCCCACGAGAGCGTCCTGGCGGCGGGAACGGTCCCTGATCGTCAGTGCGGCAGCAGGGCGTGCGCCAGTTGGTCCGCGGCCCAGCTCTCCCACTGCCCTGTCGTCCATCCGCATTCGCGGATCATCACGAGAAACAGGTCCGGAGACAGCAGCCCGACGGTGATGTCGGTGGCTCGCCGTTTGGTCAGGCGGGGCCGCAAGGCGCGCAGCCCGGAGAGGATGGCGACGAACGCCCCGTGCGCGGTCTGCCGCTGCTCGCTGTTGGCCGCCCATTGGGCCGCCATGTCGGCATCGACGGCTGCCGCGTCACGGACGACCGCCAGCACGGGGGCGACCCGATCGAGGATGATGCCGCTCGCGTGGGTCCACCCCCTGACGACCGCCACCGGGTCCCGCTCCGCCTGCAGGGCCGCGAACCAGGGCCGGTCCAGGAGCGGCACGGGCTCGTCGTCTCCGGCGGACGCTGCATCGACCACGTGCTTGAGCAGCTGACTCTTGCTCCCGTAGTGGAAGTACACGGTCTGCACCGACACCTCGGCCGTATCGGCGACCTGCTGGAAGGTCGTCCCGGCATATCCCCGCACCACGAACAGCTCGTACGCCGCCCGCACGATGCGGCCTTTGGTCTGCGCGGAGCGCCCTTTGGGGTTCTTGACGTCAGGCATTGATTTAGAGTACCACTTTATAGTGTCACTCTATAGTCTCACTACAAAAACGAGGAGTGGTTCATGACCGCGCTCAGTGGGTTCCACCACGTCAAGCTCCCCGTCTCCGACATCCACAAGAGTCTGGAGTGGTACAGGCGCGTGCTCGGCCTTGAGGTGGCGATCGAATTCGTCGAGGACGGCACGCTGCGCGGCGCCGCCTTGCGCGACGCCGGCCAGAGCCTCATGCTCGCGCTCCGCGAGGAGCCCGAGCGAGCCGCCGCCCTGAGCGGATTCGACCCGGTCGCGCTCGGCGTGCCGACCCTTCATCTGTTACACGCCTGGTCCGACCGCCTTGAGGCGCTGGGCGTGGCGCACTCCGGGATTGCCGAGGGCAGCGTGGGGTGGCTGATCAGCGGCATCACCGACCCCGACGGCATCGAGATCCGGCTCTACACGTTCCAGGAGCGGCCATGAGCGCGTTGCACCTGCCCGCCGGCTCCGGCACCGTCCATCTGTTCCTCGGCACCACCATGACGGTGAAGGTGGGTGAACGGGAAACCGGCGGGACCCTGACCCTCATGGAGCAGGAGTGCCCGCCCGGCTTCGCCACTCCCCTGCACCTTCACCAACACGACGATGAGGCCTTCTACGTGCTGTCGGGAACCATGCAGGTCTCCTGCGGCGACAGGACGTGGCCGGCCGGCCCCGGTGCCTTCGTCCTGCTGCCCCGCGGGCGGCCCCACGCCTTCGCCAACCGCCAGGACCACCCCCTGCGACTCCTCCAGCTGACCTGGCCGACCGGGTTCGAGCGCTTCGCCGCCGACGTCGCCGCCCTCGGCGCCGGCCCACCCGACCCCGCCCGGCTCACAGAGGTGGCCGCCCGCCACGGCTACCAGATCCTCGAAGAGAACTCTCCGTGAACGAAACCCGCCGGGCCACAGGTGCCGCCACGATCACCTGGCGATCGTCGGCACCCAGATCACCATCTCGGCCGGCATGCAGGTCGCTCGTCGCCGCCATCGGCTGGTACGGGCCTCGTACCGCGCTCAGCAGCCGCTGACTCCGCAGGACCGCGGCGTTCAGAGCCGGACTGGCACCCACGCACGCCCGCAGTCCGCCCCGAGCTCAACCTGATCTCCCCGCAGAAACCCACGGAAAGGAACGTTTCATGAGAAGCGCACGCAGAACGATTGGCACGGCCGTAGCCGCGATCGCCCTCACCCTCGGCCTCGCGTTACCGACCACCGAAAGGGCGAGCGCCGCCACCCTCGACGAGAAGACGTTCACCTGGAACCGCCCCATGAGGGCGGGCGACTGCGAGATCTCCCCCGGCGCGACGTGGACGCTGTACTCGAACGGCACCGCGCGGCTGGACGCCACGGTGTTCAGCGTGGACGGCGATGACGTCTGGCTGATGTGGGCGCGGCTGCTCGATGAGGACCGTGCCGTGCTCGGTGAGATACGGGTGGCCGGAAGTAGCAGCACGAAGTTCGTCAAGAATCTGCCCGTCCAGTTCCGTAGGTACCGCTGGCTCGCCAGTGGCCGGTTCGATTCCGACCTGTTCGACCTGGTCGAGCACGTGTCCCTGAGCAAGCACTGCTGACCCAAGGAGAAGATCATGAAGTACGTCACCTTCGGCACGGCCGCGCTGGCGGCCGCCGGTCTGACCATCGCCTTGGCGCCCGCGTCCACCGCACCGGACCCGGACACCTGCCTGGTCGGCTACGTGTGGCGGGAGGCGCGTCCCACCGACCGGGTCTGTGTGACCCCGAAGGTTCGCGACCGGACCGCGCTGGAGAACCGGCTCAAGTACATGAACTGGATACCGGGCGCGTACGGCCCGCACACCTGTGTGAAGGGGATGGTGTGGCGGGAAGCCTTCGCCGGTGACGACGTCTGTGTCAACCAGAAAAGCCGCAACGAGGCGCTGCGGGACAACGCCGAGGCCGCCGATCGCAGGGTCACGGCCAAGCTGTGGATCACCACATACCGCCTCGGGCCGCAGGACAACGGCGACGGCACCGCCACCACCACCTCGACCGATGACATCGAGCGGCTGAAACTGAACGGCAGCCACTACAACGTCGGCCAGGTGAGACTGTTCATCTACTACAACACCGGCAAGCTCTTCTGGAGCGGCACGGTCAAAGCCGCCCAGAACGGCGCGTACCCCGGTGGCAGCTGGGGCATGCAGACCGGCAAGTTCGACTGCTCGGCCCCGGGCAAGCCCGCCAACGCCTACGCCCGCGCCCAGGACGTCACCTCGGGCCGCTGGTCGCCCAAGGTCGCGGTCCGTGTCGGCTGCGCCGTCTACTGAACCTGTCATTGACGGCCGGCGGCATCGGTCTCGGAAGTCAGATCGCAAGCCGCCCAGTCCGCATGAAAGCAATCCGCCATACAAAGGCGTGCCCCCGCTGGACCACTGGTGCGAGGAGACTCCCGTGCGTCGCGCAACATTCACCGCTCTGATCGGTGCCACGATTCTGGCGGCAGGACTCGTTCCCCTCACGGCGACGCCCGCCAACGCCATGCCCGCCGGATGGTTCCATCTGCGGGGCACCACGAAGGACAAGACTGCTCCCTTCGCCCTTCGCGCCATGGACGTGCAATGGGCCCCCGATGGCAAGATCACTGGATTGGTCCGGTTGAACGCGAGCACGTTCGCCAAGGATTCGCAGCTATGGAAGGTGAGGTTTCCCAGCACCGGAAAAATCGGCGAGGTCAAACTGGAGAACAAACTGACGGGACGGTGCATCCTGTTCGGCGGCGGGCGCATGCAGGACGGCGGGGGCACCGCGGCGGGTCTGGGGCCGTGCAGTAGCAACACCGTCTGGATGGCCATTCCGATGGGCCCCCACAAGTACGCCTTCCGCTCCCGCGCGAACGCCCCGGCGCACCCTATGTGTCTGAGCAAGAGCACGACGGGAAATCCGGAGTTCCTCAGACTCAAGGATTGCAGCGACAACCGCTTCACGCCCGAGATGGTCTGGGAAACGTACACGTCAGGGTAGTGAACGGGGGTCAGGGAGGCGGCGGCGTCCTGTCGCGGAGCCGCGGCCGGCGCGCGGACCACCTCGAGCACGTCGGCGAGCTCTTCCGGCCCGTGCGTCTCGTCGGCGGCGAGAAACTCCGCGACCTCCCCGCCCGGCTTGCCGTCGCTCTCCACCCTGCTCTTCTCGGCCTCGGCCTCGGCCGTCCATTCTCCGTGACGCAGCGGTCTATGCGGAGCACAGGTACGGGCGGGAGAGCGTCAGGGCGATCGCGGTGAGGGCCATCCCGAACAGGACCGGCGCGAGGTGCCACAGATCGACGTACCCGATGGCCAGGTGGGTGACGACGGCGGGCACGAACCCGGCGACGGCCGCTAGCGTCAGCGTCCACCACACCCACGACTCACCGCGCCGCCATCCCCAGGCGCTCAGCAGGGTGATCGCCGCCGCGGCGGCCAGCAGCGCCCCGCCGAACCCGGCCCTGTCGTGGGCGATGAACGGCAGCAGCCGCGTCCCGGCCGCCCGCAACGTGTCCGGCCCGGTTCCGAGGTACTCCAGGTCGCTCGGGACGAAGACGCCGCCGAGACCGACGGCCGACACGGCCACGCCGCCGACGAACAGCCCCATCCCGGTGATCACCATGAGGAGCTGGCCGGTGAGCGCCCGGCGGCGTTCGCGTTCGGGTCCGTCCGGGCGGGAAATCCAGCGAGGGCGCTCCAGGGGCCGCCGGGCCGCGGCCAGGAACATGGGCAGGAGCGCGACGGCCAGCGCCGTGTGCAGCGGCTCCACGTACCCGTGGGTGAAGAGGTAGGGCACGGCGGCGAACCCGACCGCTCCGGAGACCAGGTACGCCTCGCGCGCCCACGGCCATCCGCGGCGCATGCCCCCGGCGGTGAGTCCGATGTAGAGGACGCCGACGGCCACCATGGTGCCCGCCAGCGTGATCCGGTCATGGCGTAGGAAGTGGACCAGGTGGTGGTTGACCGCGTGTAACGCCTCCTGGTCCATGTCGAGGAAGGCGCGGTCGTACCAGAGCAGCACTGGCCCGAGCGCGACCGCCGCGGCCACGAGCCCGGCGACCGCGATGACGGCGCCGGTCACCAGCCCCCACCACCAGGCGGGCCACCGGCGGGGGTCGCGACCGGCGGCCCGCAGGGAGGGGGCTGGCGCGGTGGGGGTCGCCGCCTCCATCACCCGCCCGAACCACCCGGGCCCGGCCTCGATCAGCAGCGCCGGCGTGGCGAGCACGATTGTGGTGGGATCGGCGAGAATACGGGCCGCCGCGCGGACACCAGGCGAAGCGGGCCGCACGATGTCCCCGCCGCACGCCGCGCGGACGGCTGGCGAAGCGGGCCGCACGATGCCCCCACCGCACGCCGACCGTCCCGCCGACGCGCCACGCCCGTGCACGCACTCCCCCACGTGGCGCTCGGATGCGCCCTGCTCCGTGGCGTGCGCTGGGACGGTCTGCGTCACGTCGTGCTTCGGCTGGTGCTGCTTCTCGTCGTCCGTCGACAGGATCGCGTCCACGTGTGCCGCCAGGGCGGCGGCCACGGCCGGGTCCTCCGTGCGGACCAGCAGCGGAACCCGCCTGGCCGCCGCCGCTTCCCGTACCAGCGGCACGTCCGCGAGCCCGACCGGCTCCACCAGGATGAGCCCCGCCCCGAGCGGCGGCAGCGCGCGTACGGCGTCCCGGGCCACCTCCGGCGGCACCGCCGCGCCCAGCCGGCTGTGCACCGCCACCCCGCCCACGGTGCCCGACAGGTGCGCGGGCGGGTGCCGGTGCCGGTGCCCGAGCAGCCGCGCGACCGCGCGACCGCCGCCGGGCAGCGACCCCGTCCAGGCCAGCGTCCGCAGCGCCATCCGCCGCGACCGCCGTACGCCCAGCAGCGCCCCCGCGATCCCCCGCAGCGGCTGGTACGTCCAGTCAGGCATCGCTCCCCGGCCTTCCACCGAGCCCAGGCACCGCTTCGGCACCCCGTTCCGCCGGCTCAGGCGGCGTCCATCCCAGGACGGGATCCATCGACCGCAGCAGCAGACCGGGCGGCACCAGGCGGGCGGCGAGGTTCCGTGACCACGCCGCCGGCCGCCACGCCATCAGGGACGCCGTCCCCAGCCGGGCCGACCGGCGCACGATCGCCTGGGTACGGGGCCGCCGCGCCCGGTCGTACCACGCGAGCGCCGCGTCCACGTCCGGGTCCGAACGCAGGCAGGCGGCCAGCGTGACCGCGTCCTCCAGCGCCGTGCCCGCCCCCTGCCCCAGCGTCGGGTCCATCGCGTGCGCCGCGTCCCCCAGCAGCGCCACCCTCCCCCGTACGTACGTGGCCAGCGGCGGCGTCGTGTACACGTCGTGCCGGAGCACGGCGCCCTCGGGAACGGCCGCCAGCATCTCGGGCACGGGATCGGGCCAGCCGCCGAACCTGCGCATGAGCCCGGCGTACGCGTCCTCCTCACCGCCTTGGGGCACCCGGGCCGCCGCGAAGCAGTAGAACCGCCCGCCCGGCAGCGCGGCGAACCCGATGCGCTCCCCTCGCCCCCAGAACAGCGCCCCTTCGGCGCCTCGCCCGCCCAGCGGCTCGGTCACCATCCGCCACGCCGTGCACCCGGCATACCGGGGCGCCCTCGCCTCCGGCCACCCCTGCCCCCGCATCCGGCTGCGGATCCCGTCGGCTCCCACCACCAGATCCGCTCGCACCTGCCCGATCTGATGCTCGACCATCGACCCGTCGCCGTCCGCCCGGACGGCCCGGACCTCGATGCCTGGTCGCAGCACGTGCGACGGCAGGGCGGCCACGAGCAGCCGTACCAGCTCGGCCCGGTGCACCATGAGCAGCGGCCAGCCGTGCCGCCGCGCGACGTCGGCGTTGTCCGTCCTGGACAGCCATCGCCCGGCCCGGTCCCGCACCCCGCCCACGGTCTCCACCCCGGCGATCGCCCGTACCTGCTCGGCCAGGCCCAACGCGGCGAGGGCACGCGTGGCGTTCGGCCAGAGCGCCAGCCCCGCCCCGATCTCACCGAACTCGCCGGCCCGCTCCAGCACCGTCACCTGCCACCCGATCCGGTGCAGCGCGACCGCCGCCGCCAGCCCTCCGATCCCCCCGCCGACCACGACCGCAGCAGGCACGACCCGCACCCCCGACATCCCTTTTGAGCGACTGCTTAATCAGACCATAGACCGATTTAAGCGATCGCTCAACCGCCTCGATGGGCGCACCGCCTGGGGCTCGCACGCATCGGCAGCCCGCGCGGCACCCGGGCGCGACCGGGCGGGTGCCTCGATGGGCTGTGGTGGGAGCCGGCGGGGAGCGCGGCCGTGGTGACCGCGCTCCCCGATAGGTCAGATCCCGTCAGTGGGGCAGCAGGATCTTGTCGACGATGTAGACGGTGGCGTTGCTCGTCATCACGCCGCCGCAGACGATCTTGGCGTCGTTGACGGTGAGGTTGTCCCCGGAGCCCTTCACGGTCAGGGAGCCGCCCTGCATGGTCTTGAGCGTGGCGCCCTCGACCAGGTCGGACGGCGCCTTCTTACCCGTCACCACGTGGTAGGACAGCAGCTTGGTCAGCGCTTCCTTGTTGGCCATCAGCTTGTCCTGGGCCTCCTTCGGGATCGCGTCGAACGCCTTGTTGTCCGGCGCGAACACCGTGATGTCCGTGGCGGAGTCCAGCTTCTCCTCGAGCCCGGCCTTCTTCACCGCCTCCGACAGCTTGGAGAGCTCGGAGAGCTGGGAGAGGGCGGTGCCGACCGGCTGGTCCGAGACCTCGGCCAGGTTGCCCTCGATCGCGGAGCAACCGGGTCCGGACGGGCTGACGGTGGCGGTCGGCGAGGGCGACATTTCCGGAGGAGAGGGCGACATCTCTGGCGAAGACGGCGACATCTCCGGGGTTGAGGGCGACATCTCCGGCATGGAGGTTGTTTCCTCCGGCGACGGCACCGGCGTACGCGTGTGGACAGCTGCGCCGGCGGTACCAGTGGCACCGGCGGCCAGCGCCAGCGCCGCCGCGAGAAGCACTCGTTTCACTGTGATCCCCCCGAGTTCGGAGTGCCGAGGCGGGCGAACCCGCCACGGCTCGAACGCAGCCCCGGGCTCGCACCCCGGCTGCCTCTCCAGTGTGGGCAGCCATTGAGAACACGGGAGTTACATTTAGCCCAAAATGCCACAAAAGCCGTACACCACAACTTTTGCCCGCCGTATCTCCACACAGGTTTCGAACCCGCCGGGCCCCACCCACCCGGGCCCGGCGGCCCTTGAGTCTCTTTAAGAAGCGGGTCCGGCCCCAGGCGGTCAGCCACCCGCCCTTGACACTGAGGAATTGGGGCGTTCGTCGAGCCGGAGCCGCAGCTCGGGGTGAATGTCGCGGAGACGGAAACGATGAGTGCGCCAGTGCTTCGGCGACGCCTGGTTCGCGGAGCCGACGGACCCGGCGCGGCGCGACGCCGTCGCCGTCGTCCGGCGCGGGCAGGCCGGCGGCGGGTTCCACGACCACCTGCCCGCCGAGGTGCTCGCGTCCTCCCCCGGCGCCCTGATGCTGTCGTTGCCGGAGAGTCAATGCCGGGACGGGGGCGGCCACCGCGATCCTGATCGGGGAAAGGGCGCCCCGAGCGCGCGGCCGGCGTGGCGGCCGGGCCGGCGCGCTGAGAGACGGCCCGGCGCTACCGGGATCTCGGGGGCGCAACGGGTAGCGTGGACGGATGAGCAAGTCGTTCCTGGAGCCGGCGGAGTGGTATGCGACGCTTCCGGCCTTCTACGCCTCGGCGTGCGTGCTGCTCACCGATGCCGAGGACCGGGTCCTCATGGTCAAGCCCAACTACCGGCCCTACTGGGCGATCCCCGGCGGCATCATGGAGGCCGACGAGCACCCCCACGAGTGCGCCGTCCGCGAGGTCGACGAGGAGCTCGGGCTGCGCGTGGCGGTGACCGGGCTCCTGGTGGTCGACTGGGTGCTGCCGATGGGCGACAGGCCGCAGAGCATGGTCAACTTCGTGTTCGACGGCGGCACCGTCACGGACCCGGGCCAGATCGTCCTGCAGGTCTCGGAGCTCGACGACTTCGGCTTCTTTCCCTGGGACGAGGCGGCGCGACTGCTCCCCGCCACCACCACCGCCCGCATCCCGGCGGCACGGCAGGCGCGCAAGGACGCCCGCACCGTCTACCTCCCCTTCACCCCTCACTAGCCCCCTCGGTACGTCCAGACGCCCGGTATCCCGTTTCGCGCGCCCACCAAACCTAGAGTTCCTAGGAAGTAGGCTAATATTCCTAGGAACGACCGAAAGGGGATCATCATGGCCACGCTGGACGCACCAGGCGCCAGGCTTTACTACGAGGTCAGCGGCGGCGGACCCGCGCTCCTGCTGCTGCCGGGCGGCGGCGGTGACGCGGCGATCTTCGACGCACTGGCCGGCCCGCTCGCCGAGCACTTCACGCTCATCGCCCTCGACCCGCGCGGCTACTCGCGCAGCCGGCTCGACGGCCCGGCCGTGGACCAGCGGGTCGAGGTGCAGAGCGAGGACGCCCGCCGGCTGCTCGACGCCGTCACCCCCGACCGGCCCGCCTACGTCTTCGGCGGCAGCAGCGGCGCCATCGTCGGCCTCGACCTGCTCGCCCGGCACCCCGAGCGGGTGCGCCGCCTGGTCGCCCACGAGCCGCCGTGCTTCGCCGTCCTCCCCGACGCCCCCGCGCAGCTGGCCTTCGTCGAGGAGGTTCACCGGCTCTTCCGCGAGGAGGGGCTCGCGGCCGCGTCCGCCCGGTTCATGGAGGGCATCGGCGGCACCCTCCGCCCGCTGCCGGACCCGGCCTCGCTGCCGCCCCGGGCCGCCGAGATGATGACCCGGCTGATGAACAACGCGCCGATCATGATGGAGCATGAGTTGCGGCAGTTCACGTCCTATGTCCCCGACCTGGACGCGCTCGGCCGCGTCGCCGACCGGCTGGTCCTGGCCGCCGGGCGCGAGACCAGGGGCCATCTGCCGTACCGGCCCGCCGCGGTGCTGGCGGAGCGGCTCGGGCTCGGGCTGGACGAGTTCCCGGGCGGGCACAGCTTCACCGACGCCCCCGAGGAGTTCGCCAAGCAGCTGATCGAGGCGCTCACCGCCCCCTGACCGGAGCCCTCAGGCGCCGGCCACCTCGCGCATCAGCTCGGCCGAGACCATGGGGTTGCCGTAGTCGCGCGAGTGCACGATGAGCCCGTCCCGCACCGTCACGATCATGACGTACGTGGAGGCGAACGGCCTGCCGGTGGCCGTGACGGACCCGTGCAGGGTGAACTCGGCCACCACCACGTCCGGGTCCGCGGTCTCCAGCAGGTTGACCCCGTCCGCGCGGTCGAATCGCCACAGCCCCTTCACCGCCGCGACCCGGGCGCGCAGGAGGTCGCTGCCGACCGAGCGCGTGGGCACGCCCGGCGGGGCGAACGGGATCTCGATGACCACGTCCGGCGCGTACAGGGCGAGCATCGCGTCGTGGTCACCGGCCGCCGAGGCCTCGATCAGCCGCGCGGCGACCTCCTTGGCGCTCCCGGGCCGTGCGGGCGCGAGCACGGCCGCCAGCTCGGGCAGCATGCCGGCGGCCTCGGCGGCGCCCACGGCGTTGGGATAGTCGAGGTAGGAGACCACGGCGCCGTCGCGGACGCGGATGACGCCGAGGGAGGAGGCGAACCGGAACGGCGCGCCGCCGGCGCTTCCCTCCGGCTCGAACTCGACGACGACCACCTCCGGGTCGGTGGTCTCGTAGACGGTGGCATGGACGTCGTCGAAGCTCAGCAGCCGCGCGATCCCGCCGGAGGCGCCCTGTTTCATGTGCTCACGGATGACGTGTACGCCTTCGAACCGGCGCGGCCGCCCCGGCATGCCGAACCGCAGCTCATAGACGCCGTCGTCGGCGAACACGTCGGTGAAGGCCTCGGCGTCCTTGCTCGCCAGGGCCTGGCGCAGGTGCTCGACGATCGCCTGAAGGTTCTCGGACACGGGTGAATCCCCTCGGAGAGACGGAATAGAATCGGAACGCACGCCCCGTTTCATGTTCGGACGATACGGAACGCGCGCCCCGTTTGTCTAGAAGGGAGCCATCGATGACGCCGGACAAGCCGCTGCGCGCCGACGCCCGCCGCAACCGCGCCCGGGTGCTGCAAGCGGCCGAGGCCGCGTTCTCGGCGGAGGGCATGGCGGTGCCGCTGGACGAGATCGCCCGGCGCGCGGGCGTCGGCGCCGGCACGATCTACCGGCACTTCCCGTCCAAGGAGGCGCTGTTCGAGGCCGTGATCCACGAGCGGATCGGGCAGTTCGCCGACGATGCCCGCACGCTCTCGGCGGCCGAGCGGCCCGGCGAGGAGTTCTTCGCGCTCCTGGGCCGGATGATCGATCAGGCGATGCTCAACAAGGCGCTGTGCGACGCCCTGGAGGCCGCCGGATCGCCGGTCAAGTCTTCCGACGGTGTACAGCGCGACGTGTGGGAGTCCTTGGGCTCCCTGCTCGGCGCCGCCCAGCGCGCCGGCACCGTCCGCGCCGACGTCGACGTCTCCGACCTGCGGGCCCTGCTGGCGGGGGCGCTCGCCATGGAGCGCCACGCCCGCGCCCACGGCCGCAACAGCGACAGCGACCGCGCCCACGCCCACGCCCACGCCCGCAACAGCGACGGCGACGGCGACGGCGACGGCGACGGCGACCGCCCCGCCGGCCGGTTGGCCGAGCTCCTGCTGGACGCCCTGCTCCCCCGCCCCTGACCGCCCGCGAGCACCGGACCGATCAGGGCTCCAGGCCCTTGCGGAGCAGCAGCCACGCGCGGTCGGCGGTCTCGCGCCGGAGGCCAGCCGGTATCTTGGCGAGCAGGCCCGCGATCATGCCCAGGGCCGTCACCAGGTCCTCGGCGGTGACGTGCTCGCGTACGCGGCCGGCCTCCCGCGCCCGCGCCAGCGGGCCCTCCAGCAGCGCCTCCACCTGGTAGCGCAGGCGCATGATGCGCGGATCGGTGGCGCTGACCATCGCGATGAACGCCGTCGAGGCGATGGCCTGCTCGGTCGTCAGCGCCAGCACGTCGTCGAGCGTGGCGGCCGGGTCGGTGGCCAGCTCCTCCAGCGCCCTGATGCCGTCGTCGAACACGGCCAGCGCGAGGCTCACGCGGTCGGGGAAGTGCCGGTAGAGGCTGCCCTGGCCGACGCCGGCCGCCCGCGCGATCGAGGTGAGGGGCGCGTCGAAGCCGTCGGTGGCGAACAAATCTCGGGCCGCCGCGATCAGCGCCGCGCGGTTCTCGGCGGCGGCGCTGGGGCCTCTGTTGGGTCGACGCGTGTTGGCCATAGCAGTACGGTAGCAACCGGACGACGTCGTCCGGTATTCCGGTCGTAATCGACCCCGCCCACTCGACACATGCCGGGGGTGGGGCTACGGTTACAACCGGACGATGCAGTCCGGTTACCGCCGCAGCTCACCCCCACGGCCTGACCTCGCATCGCCAGAGCGCGACGTCGCTGTTTCCGTACCCCTTTGAGGAGATACCGCATGACGCAGAGCGAGCAGGTCCTGAACTATCCGATCCCGAGCGAGGCGGCGCTGGAGCCGCCCGCCGAGTGGGCGGAGCTGCGGGGGAAGTGCCCGGTCGCGCGGGTCACGCTCCCCAGCGGCGACGAGGCCACGCTGCTCACCCGGTACGAGGACGTCAAGCAGGTGCTGGCCGACCCGCGCTTCACCCGCCTGCTGAACGCGCCCGACGCGGCCCGGCTGTCGGCCAACGACGACGGCGGGCTGTTCAGCAGCGAGATGGCGGCGGTCATCCCGGACAGCGGCGAGCCGCACCAGCGGTGGCGGCGCCTGGTCGGCAAGTACTTCACCGCCAAGCGCATGGCCGCCCTGCGCCCCGTCATGGCACAGATGGCCGAGCAGCTCATCGACGACATGGTCGAGCGCGGCGCCCCCGGCGACCTCAAGGCCTCCCTTGGCTTCCCGCTGCCCGTGTACGTGATCTGTGACCTGCTCGGCGTGCCCGCGTCCGACCGGGACCGCTTCGCCCACTGGTCGGACAGCCTGCTCAACCTGACCAAGTTCACCCAGGCGGAGACCGACGCCTCGCTGGCCGAGTTCATCCAGTACATGTCCGAGCACGTGGCCGCCAAGCGGGTGACGCCGGGCGACGACCTGCTCAGCGAGCTGATCGAGGCGAGCGCCGCCGAGGGCGAGGGCCTGTCGGACGTCGAGCTGCTGGCCACCGGGATGGGGCTGCTCGTGGCCGGCCACGAGACCACCGCCAACATGATCGGCAAGATGGTGGGGATGCTGCTGTCCGACCGCACCCGCTGGGAGCGGCTGCTGGCCGACCCCTCGCTGGTGCGCACGGCGGTGGAGGAGGTGCTGCGCTTCGACGCCAACTCCGGCTTCGGCCTGCCCCGCTACCTGAAGGAGGAGACCGAGGTCAGCGGCACGGTGCTGCCCCGCGGCACGACCGTGATCTGCAGCATGGCCGCCGCCAACCGCGACGAGAGCGTCTTCGACGCGGCCGCCGAGATGGACCTGACCCGCAGCCCGAACCCGCACCTGGCCTTCGGCTCCGGCTCCCACTCCTGCCTCGGCCAGTCCCTGGCCCGTACCGAGCTGCAGGTCGTGCTGGAGGTGCTGCTGCGCAAGCTGCCCACCCTGGAGCTGGCGGTGCCGGTGGAGGAGCTGCACCGGGTCGAGGGCCTCGTGGTCGGCGGCCTGCGCCAGGTCCCGGTCCGCTGGTGAGGAGGAGAATCGGATGAAGATCGTCGTGGACGAGGCCAAGTGCTGCGGCGCGGGCCAGTGTGTGCTGATCGCCCCGGACGTGTTCGACCAGAACGAGGACGACGGCATCGTCATCCTGCTGGAGGCCGAGCCCGCCGCGGACCGGCACGCCGCCGTACGTGAGGCGGCCGCCGTCTGCCCTGCGGCCGCCATCCAGGTGGACGAGGACGCCTGAGCCCTGACCGCGCCGGCCCCGGGCGGGCGCGGTCAGAGGGGTTTGGAGCCGTCGGGCTTTGAGTGTGCATGAAGGTGCACGATGTGGGTCTGGTTACGTCATCGCCACAGTGCGGATTCGACCGCGGGTGCGCGAGTGCCCATCACGCGGGCGTGCCCGCTCGGCCGCCATCCAGCGTCGTCTGAGCGTGCTGGCCGACCGGCTGCAGCGGCAGCGGGCCGATCAGCAGGCCGGGCGGCGGTCCACGGCAAAGCCATCTTTACGCCGATTTCCGATTCGCCGCGACGCCGGATGGAACGGGCATTAGAGGGTCACCGGCAGTGGAGGGCACGGAGATGGCGCGTTGCCTGGTCACCGGGGCCACCGGCTACATCGGCGGCCGGTTGGTCCCCGAGCTGCTCGCGGCCGGGCATGAGGTCCGCTGCATGGCGCGCTCGCCCGGCAGGCTGCGGGATCTGCCGTGGGTGGCGCGGACGGAGGTGGTCGCGGCCGACGCCACCGATCCCGGACGGACGCGGGCGGCCCTGGACGGCGTCGACGTGGCCTACTACCTGATCCACGCGATGGGCGGGTCAGGGCAGTTCGCCGCGAACGACCGCAGGGCGGCCCGGACCTTCGCGGCGGCGGCCGAGGAGGCCGGGGTGCGCCGCATCGTCTACCTCGGCGGGCTGGTTCCGGGCGAGCGGCTCTCGCCGCATCTGCGGTCCAGGACCGAGGTGGGTGAGATCTTCCTCGGGTCGGGCGTGCCCGCGGTGGTGCTGCGGGCCGCGGTGATCATCGGCTCGGGTTCGGCGTCCTTCGAGATGCTGCGCCACCTCACCGAACGGCTGCCGGTCATGACGACGCCTCGCTGGGTGCGGAGCCGTACGCAGCCCATCGCCGTACGGGACGTGCTGCGGTATCTCACCGCCTGGGCGGAGGTGCCCTGCGAGGTCAACCGCGGGTTCGACATCGGCGGCCCGGACGTGCTGACCTATGGCGACATGATGCAGGGGTACGCGTCCGTGGCCGGCCTGCCCCACCGGTTGATCATTCCGGTGCGGGTGCTCACCCCGAGGTTGTCGAGCCTGTGGGTGGGCCTGGTCACCCCGGTCCCCTCGGGGATCGCGCGGCCGCTGGTCGAGTCGCTGCGCAACGAGGCGGTGTGCGGCGAGCACGACATCGTCCGGTACGTGCCCGACTCCGAGGAGGGGCTGATCGGTTTCCGCGAGGCCGTGTCGCTGGCCCTCAAGAAGATCAAGGAGGCCGACGTGGCCACCCGCTGGTCGTCGGCCTCCACGCCGGGCGCCCCGAGCGATCCGCTGCCCACCGACCCCGACTGGGCGGGCGGCAGCCTGTACACCGACTGCCGTGTCATCCGGGTGGCCGCGGGCCCGGAGGCGTTGTGGCAGGTGATCGAGGGCATCGGCGGGCGTAACGGCTGGTACTCCCTGCCGGTCGCGTGGTGCCTGCGTGGCCTGCTGGACAGGTTGTCCGGCGGTGTGGGACTGCGCCGCGGGCGGCGTGACGAGCACCGGCTGCGAGTGGGGGACGCCGTCGACTTCTGGCGAGTGGAGGAGGTGCTGCCCGGCCGCCTGCTGCGCCTGCGCGCCGAGATGCGGCTGCCTGGCCTGGCCTGGCTGGAGCTCGGCGTCTCCAGTTCCGACGGCCGCACCTACTACCGTCAGCGGGCGATCTTCCACCCGCGCGGCCTGCTCGGCCACCTCTACTGGTGGGCGATCTCTCCCTTCCACGGCCTGGTCTTCGGGCGCATGCCCGTCAACGTGGCGGCCGCGGCACGGGCTCGCCAGCGGATCATGTCCGGGTAGCTCACCCTAAGAACCCGGAGATGAGGTCCATGTCGAGCGGGGTCGGCTTGAGGCGGTAGCCCTCGGGCGGGACGATGAGCAGGTCGAAGTCCTTGTCCGCGGCCAGGAGCCGATCGGCCGGCCGCAGCGTGTGCTGCGGCGAGACGTTGTCGTCCATGCCGCCGTGGATCAGGAGCGACTCGCCTTCCAGCAGGGCCCTGCCGTCGATCCACCTCGGCCGCACCTGCCCGCCCGGGATCAGGCCCTGCCGGTGGGCCCCATGCAGCCGTTCGGCGTTCTGATAGACCGAGGCGTCGATCGTGCCGCTCATGCGTGTCCTTTCTCGTCAGGCCGGGGCTTGGCGCCGCCGTCCCTTTGGTGTGCGCATGACGATGGCCGCCGCCGCTGATCCGCCGCTGACACGGCGCTGTCACGGCGTCAGTCCATGAGACCGAGCTGGCGGCCGGCCCGCAGCGCCAGCCAGACCTCGGCGAACGCGGCGGTGGACGTCAGGTCGCGGCCCGTCAGCTCGGCGAACCTGCGCAGGCGGTAGGCCAGGGTGTTGGGATGGATGTGCAGCGCGGCCGCGGCGTCCTCGGTGCGCCGGTCGCGCTCCATCCAGGTCCGCACGGACGTCAGGAGCTGCGACCCGTGCGCGGAGTCGTAGGCGAGCGCCTGGCCGAGCACGTTCTCGACCAGCGCGGTGAGCGCCCAGGGGTCGTCGGGCAGCCACCGGCCGGTGGTGTCGTCGCCGTAGTGGATCAGCGCGCGCCCCGACTCGGCCGCCGTGGAGGCCGCCCAGACCGCCTCCCGCTTGGGGATCTGCATGGACTCCCCCGGCGGGAAAGACCTGCTCATGCCCGCCGCGACGCCCGGCAGCGCGGCGATCGCCGGGCCGAGGGCGGGCGAGCCGAGCACGTAGCGGTCGTCGCCCCGGCGGAGCATCAGGTGCGGCTCGTCGTCGAGCGCCCGGTGGATGGCCTCGTCGGGCACGTTCCTGATCACGGCGAGGGCCAGCTCCGCGTCCACGGGGATGCCCAGCCTGACCAGGCGCCGCCGCGCCGCGGCCGGATCGAGGACGTCCTGGAGCAGCTCGGACAGGGTCTCGGCGCCCTGGCGGCGCAGCGTCTCGCGCTCGTTGCGGGCCATGGCCACCTGCAGGGCGGCCACCGTGGCGATGTGCTGCACCACGGCCAGCCCGGCGGGCCTGGCCCCCTGACGCTCGAAGGCGACGAGGAAGCCCGCCGGGCCTCCCGGAGCGGGGACGGGCAGGACGAAACCACCCGGAATGGTGGGCGGCGCCTCCGGCTCGGAAGGCAGCACCGCGACGTCGGGCACCGGCACCCCCGGCAGCAGCGGCCGCCCCTGCGGGGTGCACAGATAGACCTCGTAGCCGGACAGCCGCTCCAGCCGCTTGAACAGCGTCGCGCTGTCGAGATCCTCGGCCGCCAGCCAGCGCAGCGCCCCGAACACCTGCAGCTGCGCGCCCAGGCGCTGCCTGGCGTCCTCCTGCACGGCCGCGGCCACCTCCTGGGCGATCGCGATGAACGGCACGGCCAGCGGCACCTCGAGCACGGGCATCCCCCGCTCCTCGGCGGCCTGGATGAACGCGTCGTGCAGCGGCGGCACGTGCAGCTGCGCCGACAGGGCGAGCGCGGACACGCCCGCGTCGTCGAGCCGTTCGAGGTAGGCGCGCTGCTTGGCGGCCTGGCGCGGGATCGCGATTCCCGTCGTCATGATGACCTCCGCGCCGAGCAGCCAGGGCGTGGGGTCGTCGAGCTCGCTGACGTGCGCCCACGACACCGACCGTCCCAGCCCGGCCTCACCGGCCAGGAGCCGCAGCTGGAGGGCGGGAGAGCGCAGCAGGTCCTCCACGGACACCTTTGTGGTCACCCACAAAGGATATGGCGGGCCTTCAGTGCTGCCCCGATTGAAGGTTGGGGGTGCGGCATCCACACTCTGTAGTCATTCGCCCCTGTTCGGGAAGGCACGGCTGCACATGAGAAGAGCACTTGCCATCACTATGCTCACCGGATTGACCCTCACCGGCTGCGCCGCGCCCGAGGAGACCACCACGGCGGCGCCCAAGACCGAGATCGCGGCGGGCGCGAAGGACGAGGCGGTCGCCAAGCTGCTCCCGGCCGACCTCCGGCAGGCCGGCAAGGTGCGGGTGGCCTCCGGCGTCTCCTTCCCGCCCATGGAGTTCTTCGACACCGACAACAAGACCGTGCTCGGGTTCGACGCCGACCTGGGCAAGGCGCTCGGCGAGGTGCTGGGCGTGGAGTTCGCCTTCGAGAACGTCAGCTTCGACGGCATCATCGGCGGCCTCAACGCGGGCCGCTACGACCTCGGCCTGACCAGCATGCTCGACAAGAAGGAACGCCAGCAGCAGGTGGACTTCGTCGACTACCTCAAGTCCGGGTCGGCGCTCATGGTGTCCAAGGGCAACCCGCAGGGCGTCAAGGAGACCCTCGACATGTGCGGCAAGAAGGTCGCGGTCGAGAAGGCCGCGACCGGCGACCTGCTCGTGGACGACGTCACGAAGAAGTGCGCCGGGGCCGGCAAACCGGCCGTGGAGAAGGTCCCCTTCCCCGATCAGGCGAGCGCCGTGCAGGCCCTGCAGTCCAAGCGGGCCGACATGGTCGCCGCGCTCGACCTGACCCTGGCCTACAGCGTGAAGCAGGCTCCGCAGCAGTTCGAGGTCGCGGTGAGCGCGATCGACCCGCTGCCCGTCGGCATCCCGGTCCCGAAGAGCAAGCCGCAGTTGCGTGACGCCGTCCAGGCCGCGCTGAAGAAGGTCATCGAGAACGGGACCTACGACCAGCTCCTGGCCAAGTGGAACCTGCAGGCGCAGGCGTTCAAGGACGCCGCGATCAACGCGGGCTCATGACGGAGCCGATCGTGCCGCTGCGGCGGCCCGGCCGGTGGGTGGCCGCCGCGGTGCTCGCGGTGCTGGCCGCGATGGCGGTCAACTTCGTGCTGACCACCCCGGCGCTCCGGCTCGACCTGGTGGCCGGCTACCTCTTCGAGCGGTCGATCATGCGCGGGCTGCTGCTCACGGTCGAGCTGACGGCGCTGGCCATGCTGGCGGGCGCCGCACTCGGCACCGCGCTGGCGATCATGCGGCTGTCGGACAATCCGCTGCTGCGCCGGGTCGCCGCCGCCTACGTCTGGCTCTTCCGCGGCACGCCCATCCTGGTCCAGCTGCTGTTCTGGTTCTTCCTGGGCGCCGTGATGCCGCGGATCAGCCTCGGCGTCCCCTTCGGCCCCGAATTCTTCTCCGCGCCGGTCAACGCGCTGATCACCCCGTTCACCGCGGCCGTCCTCGGCCTCGGGCTGAACGAGGCGGCGTACATGGCCGAGATCGTCAGGGCGGGCATCGGCTCGGTCGACCACGGGCAGCGGGAGGCCGCCGAGGCGCTGGGCATGCGGCCCGCGCTGGTCTACCGGCGCGTCATCCTGCCCCAGGCGGCCCGGGTGATCGTGCCGCCGACCGCCAACGAGACGATCTCGATGCTCAAGCTCACCTCCCTGGTGCTGGTCATCGGCCTGCCTGACCTGCTGACCAGCGCCCAGCTCATCTACGGGCGCAACTTCCAGCAGATCCCGCTGCTGATCGTCGCCAGCCTCTGGTACCTCGTCCTGACCACGCTGCTGACCCTGGCCCAGTCCCGGCTCGAACGACGGTTCGGAGGCCGATCGTGAACGAACTGCTCGTCGCGAGAGGCGTGCGCAAGAGCTTCGGCAAGGTCGAGGTGCTCAAGGGCATCGACCTGACGGTCCACGCCGGACAGGTGGTGTGCCTGCTCGGCCCGTCGGGCTCGGGCAAGTCGACCTTCCTGCGCTGCGTCAACCACCTCGAACGGCTCGACGCCGGGGAGATCTGGGTCGACGGCCACCTGGTCGGCTACCGCCGCTCGGGCGGGAAGAAGTACGAGATGCGCCCGCGCGAGGTGGCCGACCAGCGGCGGGACATCGGCATGGTGTTCCAGCGCTTCAACCTCTTCCCGCACCGCACCGCGCTCGAGAACGTCATGGAGGCGCCCACGCACGTGCTCGGCCGGCCCCGCGAGGCCGTCCGGCAGGAGGCGCTCGACCTGCTGCGGCGGGTCGGCCTGGAGGAGCGGGCCGGCCACCACCCCGCCCAGCTGTCCGGCGGCCAGCAGCAGCGCGTCGCGATCGCCCGGGCCCTGGCGATGAAGCCCAAGCTGATGCTGTTCGACGAGCCGACCAGCGCGCTCGACCCCGAGCTCGTCGGCGAGGTCCTCGACGTGATGAAGGACCTGGCCGGAGCGGGCATGACGATGGTCGTGGTGACGCACGAGATCGGGTTCGCCCGCGAGGTGGCCGACCAGGTCGTCTTCATGGACGACGGGCTGGTCGTCGAGGCGGGACCGGCCGCCGAGCTGATCGCCCGGCCCCGGCACGAGCGGACCAGGGCCTTCCTGGCCAAGGTCCTGTAGACGAGAGGATCCGACCATGTCACGGGGACAAGTCGTGCGGACGGGCGGCGACCTGGTCGTCGAGTCGCTGGCCGCGCTCGGCGCCACCACGGTCTTCGGCGAGCCGGGGCAGCACGCGCTCGGCCTGTTCGACGCGCTGCGCCGCTCGGACCTGCGCTATGTCGGGTGCCGTACCGAGCTGAGCGTCGCGTTCGCGGCCGACGGCCACGCCCGCGCGACCCGTTCGGTCACCCCCTTCCTGGTCTCGACCGGCCCGGGCGCGCTGGGCACCCTCCCCGCGCTCATGGAGTCCCGCGCGGCCTCCGTCCCCGTGCTGGCCGTCAGCAGCCAGATCCCGGCGGACGGGCTGGGCGGGCGGCGCAAGGGCTACCTGCACGAGCTGCCGGACCAGGCCACGTCCTTCAGGGACGTCGTGAAGTCGGTGCGCGTGGTGCGGACGGCCGGGCAGATCGCGCCGGCGCTGGCCGAGGCGTGGGAGATGGCGCTCACCGCGCCCACGGGCCCGGTCCTGGTCGAGATCCCGCAGGACGTGCTGCTCGCCGAGACCGGGATCCCGGCGGTGAGCGAGCTGCGGGTGGCGCCGAGACCGCTCGTCCCGCGGGCCGAGCTCGTCGCCGCGGCGGCGGACCTGCTGGTACGGGCGGCGAACCCGGTAATCCTGGCCGGCGGCGGAGTGGTGCGCGCCGGCGCCCAGGCGGCCCTGCTGGAGCTGGCCGAGGAGCTGGACGCGCCGGTCGCCACCACGTTCGGCGCGAAGGGCGCCTTCCCCTGGGAGCACCCGCTCTCGCTCCAGTCGTGGCTGGAGGACCGGCACCTGACGGCGTTCCTGGAGGAGGCCGACGTGCTGCTGGTCGTGGGCTCGGGGCTGGGGGAACTGTCCAGCAACTACCACACGATGCGGCCGCGGGGCCGGGTCGTGCAGATCGAGGCCGATCTCGGCAAGCTCGAGTCCAACCATCCGGGGCTGGCCGTCCACGCGGACGCCCGCCTGGCGCTGGAGGAGCTGGCGCGCGCCGTGAAGGGCGCGCGTACCGGCGGGGACGGGGCGGCACCCCTGCCGGGGGCCCAGCCGGCGGCACGGTCGGGTACCCGGTCGGCGGTCCGCGACGTGCTCGCGCGCGTCGCCGCGCGGCTCGACACGCAGGACCTCGCGCTCGAACGGTCGGTGCTCGCGGCCATCGACCGCGCGCTACCGGAGCAGGCGCCGAGCTTCTGGGACATGACGATCCTGGCGTACTGGGCCTGGTCCGCCTGGCCGCGGCCGATGGAGTCGGCGCAGGGCGCGGGCGGGCTCGGCCACGCCCTGCCCGCCGCGCTCGGCGCGGCCGCCGCCACCGGCGGGCCGGTGCTGGCCGTCAGCGGCGACGGTGGGGCGATGTACGGCCTGGCCGAGCTGGCCACGCTGCGCCAGCACCGGCTCGACGTGACCTGGCTGATCGTGGACGACGGCGGCTACGGCATCCTGCGCGAGTACATGACGGACGCGTTCGGCGCCGCCACGGGGACCGAGCTGGCCAGACCGGACTTCGTCGCCCTCGCGGCGTCCTTCGGCGTGCCCGCCTGGCACACCACTCCGGAGGACCTGGAGAGCGACCTCGCGCGGGCGCTGCGGACGCCGGGGCCGAGCGTCGTCGTGCTGCCCGCGACCCTGCGCATGTTCGCCCCCACCCACCTGACGAGCTAGCTCTTGCGGAAGGCGTCCGCGTGGTCGCGCGCCCACTCCTCGAACGTGCGCGGCGGCCGTCCGAGCACCTCCTCCACGGTCGGATGGACGGTCGCCTCGTCGAGCGTGCCGTCCACGAAGAACTGGAAGAAGGCGTCCACGTACTCGACCGGCATGCCCGCTTCCATCTCGGCCCGCGCCTGGCTGTTCGTCAGCCCTTCGCACCGCAGGTCCCGGCCCAGCACCCGGGCGAGAACGGCCACCTGGTCGGCGGGCAGCAGCGCGCGGGAGCCGGTCAGCTCGTGGATCCGGCCCTCGTGCTCGCCGCTCAGCAGCGCGCGGGCCGCGACGGCCGCGATGTCGTACGGGTCGACGGCCGCGACCGGCACGTCGGCGAACGGCACCCGGACCACGTCGCCGGCCTCGAGCTGCGGGAGCCAGCGCAGCGCGTTGGACATGAACGACCTGGGCCGCAGGAACGTCCAGGGCAGCCCCGACTCGCGCACGGCCCGCTCCGAGAGCGTCATGTAGCGGGAGACGGCGTTGCTCAGGTCCTCCAGCGCGGCCGAGCCGCCGGACAGGAGCACGACGTGCCGCACGCCGGCGTCGCGGGCGCGGGCCAGCAGGCCGGGCATGTCCGCGTAGCCCGGCATGAGGTAGAGCCCCTGGACGCCGTCGAGTGCCGCGGCCAGGCTCTCCGGCTGGTTGAGGTCCCCGGTCACGGGCTCGGCGCCGGCCGGGAGGGCGGCGCGGCGCGGGTCGCGGACGAGCGCCCGGACCGGCCGGCCGGCCGAGGCCAGCGCGGCGACAAGTTCGGAGCCGACGTTGCCGGTGGCCCCGGTCACTAAGATCATGTCGCCAGACTATCGGGAGTCCCGTCACGGCCGAGCCGCCGGTCAGGGGTCACGACCGCCGCATGCGGGTGACGGACGGGCAGGGGCCGGGGCCGTGCAGATCGACGGGCAGGCGCGGCCGCGACAAGGGCACGCGCCCGATAATTTGCGAGATCCGCGCATTTGTCGGTCAGTGCCGCTAGGTTCGGCGCAACAACAGCGGCAGGGGCACGAAAATCCCTGCTCATTCGACATTTCATGCCCGGATTCGGGCTTCTGGAAGGCGGGAACCCCCTTGGGTTGGCTGGCAGCAGGCGAAGGGTACGAGGTTGCCCTGATAGAGGGCCGGGTGGCGGCGCGAGCCACCTCCGGCCGGTCGGCGGGACGGCAGCTGAAATCGCTGCCGAAGGCGCTGCGCGATCACCCTGAGGTGGGCCGGCTGCGCCGGTTCGCCGAGTGGCTCGACCGCCACGCCGCCGCCTGCGTGGCGCAGGCGGACCTGTGGATGGTGTCGTCGCTGCCCGTGCCGACCGGGCTGCTGGCCCGGGTGTGGCCGGACGAGGCGTGGCAGTCGGCGCTGCGCGACCTGGCCGTGGTCGGCGACGACCCCGACGAGGTGGGCTTCCTGCGCGACGCCACCGAGACGGGCGAGCTGCGGGTGGTCAACCTCGACGGCGAGACCGTACGGCTGTCGCCGCGCACGGTGACGCTGCCCCACCCGGTGCTGCTGCCCGACCTCGACGACCTGCGGGAGTTCGCCGCCGAGCTGGGCGTGGTCCAGAAGGTCGAGCAGATCCACCGCGCCACCTGGCGCAAGCCCGCCGACCTGGACGGCAGGGCGACGACCGTGACGGAGTTCTCCGGCGGCACGTACGACTCCCGCTTCGGCCTGGCCGCCCGGGCCACCACGCTCGGCTACCGGGTCACCGGCGGCTACGCCACCTGCCGCGTCCGCGACGCGGGGGCCATCACCGAGGCGAGCGTCTGGATCGGCGAGCCGTACTGGGACGACGAGGTGAGCACGGGCGGTCTGACCTGGCAGGACCTCGACGGCAGGACGTTGCCGCTACGCGAGGTCGGCCCGGTGGCCTGGTCGGAGGGGATGCGGATGGCCGCGGCGCTGTACGCGGGGCGCAAGGTCGAGGAGGGCAAGGACGCATGAGCGAGCGACCAATCGAACACAGCCGAGGCTCGCTCATGCGACCGACGAAGGAGGGCGCATGAGCGAGCAGTTGTTGAAGGCCGGGGCGATCCTGCCGCCGGACACCGAGAGCGCGGTCGAGGGCGCCGTGCCGATGACCGTCCGCCGCTACCGTCACCCCGCGCTCGACGACCGCGTGGTCGTGCGCCTGGTCGCGGGCGAGCTGGGCGCGGCCGAGGACCTGGCGGCCGGGTTCCTGGGCCTGGAGCCCGAAGGGGAGCCCGCGGTGGTCGGGCTCGGGTTACGGCGTTCGCTCGGCTTCCCCGAGTGGGTGCTGGTGCACCACCCCGGCGACGGGCAGCACGCGCTCGCCGTCGTGCCGGAGCTGGAGCGGATCGCCCGCCAGGCCAAGTCCAAGCCGAAGAACGCGCTCGACGGCTACCACGAGCTGGCCCGCCGGCTCGGCGCGTCCGTGCCGCACTTCCTGCCCACGTTCTACGAGCAGGCCGGACGGGTGTTCACCGGCGTGGAGAACGCCACCTACGCCGCCCAGATGTTCTCCAGCGCGCGCAAGTCGGAGGCCGAGCACGGGCTGGCGATCGACGAGGACCGGCTCGACTCGGTGTTCCTGGAGTTCGCGCTGGCGGGGGCGCTGCCGGTCAAGGTGCTGTCCGGTTACGCCAAGGAGCTGGCCGGCCGGGTGTCCGCCGAGGAGGCGCTGCGCCGCTTCTCCCAGCTGTGCGTGCGGCGCACGGCGGGCGGGATGCCCCCCTCCGCCCAGATGGCCACCGACCTGCGCCGCCTGGCCAGGGCGGCCGGCGTGGACGCCGACGCGACCGAGCAGGCGTACCTGCGCGAGCTGCTCGCCCTGCCCGCCACCCTGCGGGCCGCCACCGGCTGGTGGAAGGCCCACCGCGCGGTGATCGGGGCGCTGGCCGCGCGCGAGCCCGAGGTGCGCGCGACGCTGCTCGCCGTCATGCCGCAGAGCCACGACAACGACGTGCCCGGTGTGTGGCTGGACATCCTCGAGACGGCCGGCGCCGTCGACGAGCTCGTCTCGGGCCAGGTGCCGGAGGACGGCGTGTCCGGCTGGCTCCGGCGCTTCCTCACCACCCGCAACGCCACCTGGGGCCTGCCTCCGCGGCTGCCGGTCCTCTACTCGCTCGTCGAGCGGGCCGCCGGCCGGCTGCGCGCCGAGCTCGCCGGGACCACGACCCGGCTGACGGACCCGTACGACGTCGACCTGCTCGACCTGTTCCTCGCGCTCGGCCTGCCCGTGGCCGACCCCGGCGAGAGCGACTACCTGCGGCTGGAGCACTGGGCGAAGGGCGAGGGGCAGCGCGACCTGACCGCGCTAGCCGCCGACGGCCGGTTCACGCCGTCCTTCCAGCGGGCGGCGGACTCGTTCACCGGCGACTCCGACGGGCTGCGCGCCGTCCGCCTGCTGGCCGCCTCCGACGGCGGCCGGCCGCTGCTGGCCGAGTGGGTGCGCAAGGTCTGCGCGCGGTCGGCATCCGCCGGGCTGCCCGCGCTGCCCGACGCGCTGCGACGGCTGTCCTGGCTGCCGGGCGAGGCCCTGGTCCTGGCCGAGGACGAGGTACGCCGGGCCGCCACGGCCGACGTCTCCCCCGTGCTCGCCCGTACGCTGCGGACCGGGATCTTCGACGAGCTGGGCTGGCCGGCCTGGGACGAGGCCGCCGCGACCCTCGTGCCGAGGAAGGACGTCGACGACATCGTGGTCGCCGACGCCTGGCCGTACCTGATCGCGGCGGGCGCCCGGCAGGTCCGCGTGCTGGGGCGGGAGGGCACCCTACTCACCCACGACCTGCGCGTCCCGCCCAACGACACGTGGAGCGACATCGGCTACCACTACGTCGACGGCGACCTGCTCGTCTACTGGCCGTCCCGTGCCGCCGACAACGCCTTGCGCGGCTACTGGCACACCTCGGCCGACCGCGTCCACGCCGTCGAGAGCCAGAGCGGCAGCACCCGGGGCACGCGCCTGGACTGGTACCGCGGCGACGACCCGGTCACCCTGGCGCTGCCCGGCGGCGGCCGCACCACCGGGCTCGGCGTGCTGCACCCCGGCGACACCGCCGTCCCCGCCGAACGGTCCGTGATCACCGACGGCACCTCCTACTGGGTGTGGACCTGGGACGGGTCCGACCACGACACCCTCGGCTGGCACGAGTACGACCCGGTCAGCGGGCAGCACGGCAGGAAGAGCATGCCTGCCTTCCTCACCGACATCCCCGCCGGCACGACGTTCGAGAGCGGCTGGCTGCTGCCCGCCCCGTCCGAGGAGGCGACCCCGGGGGGCGTGCCCGTGGGCGGGCTGTTCGGGTGGCGGGTGACGCGGCTGTCCGACGGTTCGCTGCGCGGCGAGGACCTGTCCGGCCGCGCGATCACCCTCCCGCCCGGCGGCGGCAAGCCGGCGCGCATCCTGACCTTCCCCGGCACCGACCGGCCCGTGGCCGTCCTTAAGGGGAGCTACCGGGTCGAACTGGTCGATGCCGACGGCGTGTGCGTCGCCACCGCCAAGACCGACGCCGCCCCCGGCACGTTCGGCGAGGGCACGATCATCCTGCCGCCGCTGCGCTACTGGCACCACCTGCGGCCGAGGGACCCCGAGGGGTCGGCCGCCCTGCGCGAGCTCGGCCCGGAGACCGCTTCGCGGCTGCTGGCCGCGGCCCGTGAGGAGGACCTGCCGGCGCGGATCCGGGAGCTGCTGCCCCAGGTCAGCCACGACGGGCTGGTGGCGGGCATCGCCGGGATCGTACGGTTCGCCGGCGCGCAGCAGGCCGCGCTGGACGCCGTCGCCGCCAGGCTCACCGAGTCCCTGGCCGGCGGGCATCGCGAGCAGGCTCCCGCGGGCCCCACGGACGACGCGCTCCAGGAGGCGCTCAGCGGGCTGGAGGTCTCCACCTCCTCCTACTACTACTGGCGCCACGAAGCCGACGGGGCCTTCCAGCAGATCCGGAGGATCCAGGCGCTGGCGGACGAGGCTCCGGCCGGGGTGGGCCGCATCCACCTCGACCTGCCGGAGCTGCCGTACTCCAGCCTGGACTGGGAGCCGATGCTCGACCACCTGGCCGCGGTGGCCTACCGCACGGGATCGGCGACCATCCCGGAGGAGCACCGCGTCACGTCGGAGCGGCTGCTCCAGGCCCTGGCCGAGGCCGGGCTGCCCATGGCGGCCGGCCCCTCGCGGTGGCGCCGCGTCAGCGTTCACCTGCCCAAGCGGTATCTGGAGAAGCCCGACGGCGAGTGGCGCGACGGCACCTGGCTCGGGGTCCTGCCGCTGGAGGGCGGCGCGTTCCTGGTGTTCCTCAGCCACGACTCGCCCGAGGTCTCCGGGACCCGGTGGCGGGCGCTGTTCCACGACCCGTCCGGGCGGTTCGAGGCGCCCCAGCCGTACACGCTGAGCTCCTCCGACCCGGTCGGCGTGGACCGGCCGCAGGGGTGGCTGGAGGCGTTCCGCGCCGAGCTGGCCGAACGCGGGCCCGCGCCCTGGCGGCCGGAGGCGGCCGAGGAGTTCGCCCGGCTCACCGGCGTCTCCCTGACGATGGCCCGGCTGGTCGTGGCGGGCCTGCCGGCCGTCGACTCGTACGAGCGCTCCTTCCTCGCCAAGGAGACCCGCGCCACGATCGGCGTGAAGGTGGCCGACGCCGCCGTCGCCCGCGACGAGCTGCGCAAGCTCGGCGCCGGGATCCGGCGGGCGGTCGTCGCCGCGCTGCTGCCCCTGGAGCCCGCCCGGCTCTGGAGCGACGGCCCCGACGTGGCCGCCGCCGCGGCCGTCTGGAACGGCAAGATCGGCCCCCGGACGGCCGTGCCCGAATGGCTGCTCGGCGAGGCGTCCCGCGCGGTCAGGACCGGCTGGGACACCGGCCGCGCGCTGCGCGCCCTCATCAACCCGGCCGGCGAGCCGGAGCTCGGCCGCGACCTGGTCTGGGCCATCCGGGGCGACCGCGCCAGGCCCGCCGACGACAACGCCACCGGCTTCACGGCCGACACCCTCTACACGGTCATCGTCATGTCCCGCTGGCTCGCGCACCGGCTGCCCGCGGGCGACCCGATCCGGGCCGCGCTGCCCGGCGCGCTGGCCGCCGTACGCGACCGGCTGGCCGCCCCCGGCCTGCTGCTCGACCTCGGCCGGTACGTCGACCTGCCCGCCTTCCGCAAGGCGGCCGGCACGCCCACCGAGACCGGCGAGGGGTACGAAAGGTACGGCGCCGTCGTCATGGCCACCCACGACGACCGGCCCGCGCCCGCCGTGCGCATGTCGCTCCTGGACGAGGCCGGTGACGACCCCTACCTGCGGGCCCTCATCGGGTCGGAGGAGCCGTTCCCGGTCATGGACGCGCTGGCGACCGTCCGCGGCCCGCGCTTCGAGGCCCTGCTGGCCGACCCCGGGGACCCGCTCGCCGGGGAACGCGGGGCCGACGGCACGTGGTGGCCGCAGGACCCCAGCCGTTCCGTGCCCCATCTGGTCGTCGAGGTGGCCAAGGAGTTCGGGCTGGGCGAGGACGCCGCGACCGCGTACCTCATGCTGCTGGCCATGCCCGACCCGACCGACCGCAACGCGGCCCGGTGGACCGGCTGGAAGCCCGCCCGGCTCAAGTCGGCCCAGGCCGAGCTGGCCGACACCGACCTGGTCGTGCGGGCCACCCGCGAGCGGGCGGGGCGCTCGCTGTTCCTGCCCGGCGGGTGGACGGCGCAGAGCGCGCCCAGGCTGCCGCTGGAGCAGTGGAAGCTGGGGCTGTTCGACGTGGCGGGGTCGTCCGGGGTGCCGCTCGTCCCCGCCGAGCCCGCCGCCGAGCTGTACGCCAGGGCCTGGGGCCGGGTGCGGGACGGGGACGCGCCCCGCTTCGAGGAGCTGAAGGTGAAGCGCGGACGCCGCCGCTGACCCTGCTCGGGGCGCGCCCCTTCTCCGGGGCGCGCCCATCCATCCACCGATGACTCAGAGGACTTCTCTTCTCATGACCTTGACCGAAGATCGCGCCCCCTCGGCCCGGCAGGTGCTGCCCGCCGAGGAGCGCCACGCCGCCGAACTCGCCTTCCTCGCCGCCCACGACTCCGGCCCCCGCCCGCCCGGCTGGGCGCTGACCCCGCGCGCGGTCGTCACCTTCATCTGCGGCAGCGGCGACGAGACGCTGGGCGGCCGGATGAAGATCGCGCCCAAGTTCGTCGGCGAGCGCGCCCTCGTCGAACGCTGCGTCGTCACCCTCGCCGGCGAGCGCGGCCTGCTCCTGGTCGGCGAGCCCGGCACCGCCAAGTCGATGCTGTCGGAGCTGCTGGCCGCCGCCGTGTGCGGCACCAGCGCGCTCACCGTCCAGGGCACCGCCGGCACGACCGAGGACGCCTTCCGCTACGGCTGGAACTACGCCCTGCTCCTCGCCCAGGGCCCCAGCCGGACGGCGCTCGTCGACTCGCCCGTGCTCACCGCCATGCGCTCCGGCCGCGTCGCCCGGGTGGAGGAGATCACCCGCTGCCTGCCCGAGGTCCAGGACGCGCTCGTGTCGATCCTGTCCGACCGGCGGGTCAGCGTGCCCGAGCTGGCCGGGACCGAGGACGCGCAGGTCGCGGCGGCGCCCGGGTTCACCGTCATCGCCACGGCCAACCTGCGCGACCGCGGCGTCTCGGAGATGTCGGCGGCGCTCAAGCGGCGCTTCAACTTCGAGACCGTCGGCCCCATCTCCGACGCCGACGCCGAGGTCTCCCTGGTGCGCCGCCAGGCCACGGCCGTCGTCGAGCGCGCGGGCGCGGCCTTCGGCGTGGACGACGCCGTGCTCGACGCGCTGGTCACCGTCTTCCGCGACCTGCGCTCCGGCCGCTCCGCCGAGGGCTGGGACGTCGAACGCCCCGGCACCGTCATGTCCACGGCCGAGGCCGTGCAGGTGGCGGCCTCGCTGGGGGTGGCGGCGGCTTACCTGCCCACCGGCGACGTGCTGGACCTGGTGCCCGGTCACCTGCTGGGCGTCGTGCGCAAGGACGACCCCGCCGATCACGGGCGGCTGCTGGGCTACTGGGACGGGCCGGTGCGCAGGCGCGCGGAGGACGGGTCGGCGATGTGGCGCCGCCTGTGGGACCTGCGGGAGAACCTCCGTTGACCGCTCAGAGCCTCAATCCGCCCGTGCCGGACGTGGATCCCCGGGAGGCGGTCGCCGCGCTGGCGGCCTCGTCGCGGCCGTACCTGCTGGGGGTGCGGCACCACAGCCCCGCCCTGGCCGTGGTGCTGCCCGCGCTGCTGGACGCCGCCGATCCCGAGGTGGTCTGCGTCGAGCTGCCGGCGGACTTCCAGCCCTGGCTCGTGCACCTGGCCGACCCGGGGACGCAGGCCCCTGTGGCGCTCGCGGGGGCGCGGGGTGACGGCGGGCTCGGGTTCTACCCGTTCGCCGACTTCTCGCCCGAGCTGGTGGCCATCCGGTGGGCCTGGAAGCGCGGGGCGGAGGTGGTCTGCTGCGACCTTCCGCTGTCCGACCGCGGCTGGCACGCCACCGCGCAGGCTCCCCTCGCCGAGGAGGCGGGCCCGCGGGCCGTCTCGTTCGCCGAGGGGCTGGCCAGGGCCGGCAGCGGGCGCGACGGCGACGACATGTGGGACCGCGCCGTCGAGGTGCTCGCTCCCGGCTGCGAGCCCGAGGCCGTCCGCCGCGCCGCCCTCGGCGTCGGCTGGGCCCTGCGCCGCGACGCGGAGGCCGCGGGCGGGGTGCCCGCGATGGACCTGGCCCGCGAGGCTCACATGCGCCGCGTCCTCGCGGCCGCCGCGGCCGGTGGCCGTCGGGTCGCGGCGGTGATCGGCGCCTTCCACGCCCCCGCCCTGCCCCTGCCCTCCGGCGAGACCGCCGGACCCGCCGTGGCGTCGCCCTCCGGCGAGACCGCCGCCCCTGCCGCGGGGACGCCCTCCGAGGAGATCGCCGGACTCGCTGCGGGATCGGCCGGGGTGGCGGGGCCGGTGCCCGTGACCTCGCTCGTGCCGTACGCGTTCGACCTGCTCGACTCCCGGTCCGGCTATCCGGCCGGCATCCGGGACCCGCGCTGGCAGCAGGCGGTGTTCGCGGCCGGGGGCGACCCCGGGAAGGTCCGGGACGGCGCCGCGCGCGCCCTCACCAGCCTGTGCCGGGAGCTGCGCGCGGCCGGGCACACCGCGGGCACCGGCGAGGCCGTCGAGGCGCTGCGGCTCGCCTGCGACCTGGCCGGCCTGCGGGGGCTGCCCGCCCCCGGACGCGGCGAGCTGCTGGAGGCGGTGACGACCGTGCTCGGCCAGGGCGAGCCGCTCGGCCGGGGACGGGCCCTGGCGCGGGCGCTGGACACCGTGTTCGTCGGCACCGAGCGGGGCAGGACCGCGCCCGGCACGCCGCGTTCCGGGCTCGGGCCTGCCGTGGAGACCGAGCTCGCCGCCCTGCGCCTCCCGTGTCCCGACAATCCCGAACCCCGGGAGGTACGTCTCGATCCGCTCCGCTCCGACCTCGACGCCCGCCGCGAGGTCGCCCTCCAGCGCCTGCTCGTCTGCGGCGTCAACTACGGCGAGCCGATCGAGGTGATGGGCACGGGCGACGGAGCCGCGCTCACCACCAGGTGGCGCCTGTCCTGGACCCCCGCGGTCCCGGCCCTGCTGGACCTGGCGGGCGTACGCGGTGTGACCCTCGCCCAGGCCGCGGCCGGGACGCTGCGCGAGACGTACCGCCGCCAGTCGGCGGACGGCGGCCCGACCTGCGCCCTCATCCTCGACGGCCTGCGGACCGCCGCCGGCTGCGACCTGCCCGACCTGGTGGACGACCGCCTCGCCGACGCCGCCGTCACGCTGCCCGCCACCGCCACCCTCGCCGAGCTGCTCCAGGCCCTCGACCTCATGGAGGCACTGCGCCGCCGGCACCTGCCCGGCACCACGCCGGAGGGCCGCGAGCACGCCGCCGAGCTGGCCGGCACCCTCCTGGAGGCGGCGGTACGCGCCCTGCCGGGGCTGGCGGGCAGCGACCAGCCGGAGGACGCGGTCGCCCTGGTCGCCCTCGCCTCCCGGGCCGGCGAGGAGCGCCTGGGCCTGCGGATGGACGACGCCCTGGCGGTGCTCGCGCGTACGGCCTCGCCCCTCATGCAGGGCGCGGCCCTGGCCGCCCGCGTGCTGCTGGACCTGGACGGCCCGGCCTCGCTCGGAGACCGGGCGGCCGGCTGGATCGACACCGCCACCGGCCCCGACGGCCGCCTGCGGCTGAGCCGGCTGCTGACGGGCGTGCTCACGGCCGCCGGTCCGCTGCTCCAGTCGGCGCCCGCGGCGCTCGACCCGCTCATGAACCGGGTGGACGGGCTCACGGACAAGGAGTTCCTGGACCGGCTGCCGGCGTTGCGCGGCGGGTTCGACACGCTCAGCCCGGCCGGGCGCAGCCGGTTGCTGGGGGTGGTGTCCGAACGGCTCGGCGACCGGCTCGACGTGGCCCTGAACGCTCCCCCGTCGCTGCTGGCCCTCTGGACCGCCGCCGACGCGGCCGGGCTCGAGGCCCTCCAAGCGCTCCGGCTCCCCATCCCCATCGAGAGCGCCATGGCACCGCCGGATGGACCGCAGACCGAGGCATCGGAGGAATCGGGGGCGGTCGCCGTCCCCGTGACCGACCTCCGGCGCAGGCTGCGGCCCGCGGACCGGTGGCGCCTGCTGCTCGGGCGGGAGTCCGAACAGCTGCCCCCAGGCGCCCGCTCGTACGCCCGCGCCCTGGACGAGCTGTACGGGTCGGGCCGCGGCGAAGGCGCCAACGGCTTCGAGCCCGTTCCAGGGGACGGAGGCGGCCGGGAGGCGCCGTTCCCCACGGCACGCGAGTGGTCGGAGGAGCTGGAGGCGCTGTTCGGCTCCGAGGTTCGCGAGGAGGTCCTGGCCCGCGCCGCCGACGCCGGACGCCACGACGTGCTGACCGAACTCGACCCCGCCTCCGTCCGGCCGTCCGTGGAGCTGCTGACCTCCGTGCTGTCCCTGGCCGGCGGCCTGCCGGAGCAGCAGGTGGCCAAGCTGCGCCCGCTCGTACGCCGCCTGGTGGACGAGCTGACCCGCGAGCTCGCCACCCGTCTGCGGCCCGCCATGACCGGGGTCGCCACACCGCGCCCGACCCGCCGCCCGGGCGGCAGGCTGGACCTGCCGCGCACCCTGCGCGCCAATCTGCCGTACACGCGCCGCCTGGACGACGGGAGGCTCGTGGTGGTGCCGGAGCGGCCAGTGTTCAGCACGCGTTCCCGTCGGGAGGCCGACTGGCGGCTGATCCTGGTGGTGGACGTGTCCGGCTCCATGGAGGCGTCGGTCGTCTGGTCGGCGCTGACGGCCGCCGTGCTGGCGGGGGTGCCGACGCTGTCGACGCACTTCCTGTCGTTCTCCACGCAGGTGATCGACCTGACCGACCGGGTCAGCGACCCGCTCTCCCTCCTGCTGGAGGTACGGGTCGGCGGCGGCACGCACATCGCCGCCGGGCTCGCCCAGGCCCGTACGCTGGTCACGGTCCCGAGCCGCACGCTCGTCGTGGTGGTCAGCGACTTCGAGGAGGGCTACCCGATCGGCGGCCTGCTCGCCGAGGTGCGCGCGCTGGCCGGCTCCGGCGTGCACCTGATGGGATGCGCCGCCCTGGACGACGACGGCGTACCCCGCTACTCGATCCCCGTCGCCCAGCAACTCGTCGCGGCCGGGATGCCCGTGGCCGCGCTCAGCCCGCTCGCCCTCGCCCGATGGGTGGGCGACCGCCTCCGCGGAGAACACCGGTGAACCCCTCCACGTCAACCACTCCCGAAGCCGCTCCGGAGACGGCCCCGACCGGCTCCAGCGGCGGTCCGCTGCCACCGGTGACGCCGGAGGTGGTCGCCGCCGCCGTCGAGAGCCTGACCTCGCGGCTGCGCAAGAAGCTGGACGCGGCGATCGAACAGTACGCCGCCCTGCCCGTCACGGCCGGCGACGAGGGCGTCCGGATCACCTGCGGCGAGGACGCGGTCGTCACGCTCTCGCCGGGGCCGTCCGGGGTGATCGACGACGGTGACCAGGCGTCGTGCAGCTGCCTGCTGGCGCCGCGCTGTCTGCATCGTGCGGCCGTACTGGGCGCCTGCCCGATCGGGGACGCGTTCCCCGCCGAAGAGGAGGCCGACTCCCGCGACCCCTCCGACGCCGAACCCGCACCCGCACCCTCACCCGACGGAGCAGCGCTCGCCGGCTCCGGCGGCGAGCGGACTGCCGCGGAGCCGGGGAGCAGCGGCGCACCTGGCGGTGGAGCCGAGGGCGCGGACGGGGCCGGGTCCGTCGCGGCGCCCGAGGCGGTGGGGCCCACGGCGGCGCAGGTCGCGGCCGCCACCGGGCTGTGGGCCGCTGCGGCGGCCGTGCTGTCCGCCGGGGTGCCCGCCGCCGGCGCGGTGCCCCAGGCCGAGTTGCTGAGGGCCGCGCACACCGCCCGCCTCGCGGGGTTGCCGGGAGCGGAGGCCGCCGCGCTGCGGGTGGTGCGGGGGCTGCGCGCCGCCCGCGCCCGCCACGACGGCCACCGCCTCGCCGACCTGGTCTCCGCTCTGCGCGAGCTGCTGCTCACCGCGGGCCGGCTGGCCGGGGCGGACCCCGACCCGGCGCTGGCCGGTACCGTACGGCGCGACTACCAGCCGGGCGGGAGCCTGAAGGTGTACGGGGTGTTCAGGGAGCCGGTGATCAGCGCCACCGGGTACGGCGGCGTGGTGACGCACGTGGTCGCGGAGGACGGCCGCTGGTATTCGGTGGCCGATGTCAAGCCGGGCGGATCGGCCCGTGCCCGCGGGGCCGCCACAGCGCCCGTCGCCATCGGCCCCGCCATGCTGAACCACTCCCAGCTGTCCCGTGCCGGACTGCTGATCGTCGGTGCCACCGTCTCCCCGGACGGGCGGCTCGGGGCGGGCAAGGGCGTACGAGCCACCCCCGTCTCCGGCATGCCGTGGACGGAGGGGCCGATGGCGGCCCTGTTCGCCCGGCCGCTGGCGGAGGCGGCGGGGGCCCGGCTCTCCGGTCACGCGTGGAGCGAGTCGGACACGGCGGAACAGGCCCGCGAACCGGTCGGCTGCGACCTGGTCATCGTCGGCGCGGCCGGCGACCACGTACTGGCCCGCGCGCTGCTTCCCGATTCCGTGGGTGACGTGCGCGGTTACGGCCCGTTGATCCGGCTCGTCCCGGCCGGCCACCATCCCGAGCTGGCCCACGTCGAGAACCTGCGGCGCCTCGCCTCCCGCCCGGGCCTGCTCCTACGGGTGGTGGGCCGGGTGGAGCCGGACCGGGTGGCCACGCTGCTCCCGCTGGCGGTCGGCCCGGTCCCGGGCACGGAGGCGACGCTGCGCCTGCCCCCCGACTGGCAGGGGCACGCCGACCTCGGGTACGACCGGCTCCAGGGAGCCCACCTCCCGCCCCAGGACGCCTGCCCGCCACCTCCGGACGGCGACGAGGTGGACCCGGTGGCCGGCGCCCCGCTCTGGCGGGTACGCAGGCTGATCGAGCTGGCCGTGTCCGGCGGGAGGCGGGCGGTGGCCGAGTCGGCCCGCAACGGCGAGTCGTACGCCCAGCTGCGCAACGCCGGGTTCCAGACCGCCGCCGACCTGGTCACGGGCCTTACCGCGGAGGCGGATCGCCGCAGCCGTGACGTGTTCGGGCGGTTGACGGACGCGGGGCCGGACCGGTACGCGTGGGCGTGGGTGGCCGCCGCCACCCACCTCGCCGCCACGGAACGGGCCATGATCCACGCCTCCTGGCAGCCCGCCGGCCCCCTCTGAAGCACCCGGCCGACGCGGGCATCTTCAGGAATACGCCAGCCGCCCGGCGCGCCGTAGCACGCCGGGCGGAGGACAACCGTCTCAGACCGCAGCCGCCTTCTCTTCTGCGACGGGCAGGTCGGCGGCGACCGGGGCCGGCCGGCGCAGGACGGCGAGCCCCACGGCGAGCGCCGCGACCAGCAGCCCGGCCGAGATGCCGAACGCCAGCCGGTATCCCCCGGTCAGCGCGGCGGCCTGGCCCGCGCCGGCGGCCAGCAGCTCACCGGTGCGGGAGGCGGCCATCGTGGACAGCATCGCCACGCCGATGGCCATCCCCACCTGCTGGGTGGTGTTGAACAGGCCGGAGGCCAGCCCGGCGTCGCTCTCCCGGGCGCCGGACATGCCCAGCGTGGCCAGCGCCGGGAGCACCAGCCCGCCGCCCGAGATCAGCAGCATGACCGGGAGCAGATGGGTGACGTAACCGGCGTCCACCGTCACCCGGGTGAGCAGGAGCATCGCCGCGATGAGCAGCACCAGGCCGGCGATCAGGACGGTACGGGCGCCGAAGCGGGCGCTGAGCCGGGCCGAGACGAACAGCGAGATCGATCCGATGCCCACCGCGGCCGGGAGCATCGCCAGCCCGGTCTCCAGCGCCCCGTAGCCCAGGACCCGCTGCATGTAGAGCGCGACGAGGACCTGGAAGGCGAACATGCCCGACAGGGCCAGCATCTGGGCGAGGTTGGCGCCGACCACGTTGCGCGAGCGCAGGATCCGCAGCGGCATGAGCGGGGCCCTGGCCGTGGCCTGCCGCACCACGAAGCCGGCGAGCAGGGCCAGCGACACCGCGCCGAGGCCCAGGGTGTGGGCGGCGAGCCAGCCGTACTCCTCAACCTTGACGACGGTGTAGATGCCCAGCATCAGGCCGGCGGTCACCAGCACGGCACCGGCGATGTCCGCGCCGGCGGCCAGGCCGATCCCGCGGTCGGCGGGCAGCACCATCAGGGCGAGCGCGATGGTGATCACGCCGATCGGCACGTTGACGAAGAAGATCCACGGCCAGCTCAGGCCGTCGGTGAGCACTCCGCCCAGGACCTGGCCTATCGACGCGCCGGCCGCCCCGGTGAAGCTGAAGATCGCGATGGCCTTGCCCCGCTCCCCCGCGTCGGTGAACAGCGTCACCAGGATGCCCAGGACCACGGCCGAGGCCAGCGCGCTGCCCACCCCCTGCAGGAACCTGGCGGCGATCAGCAGGCCGGGGCCGGTGGCCGCGCCCGCCAGCAAGGAGGCGGCGGTGAAGATCGCGTTTCCGGCCAGGAACATCGTCCGGCGCCCGATCAGATCGCCCAACCTCCCGGCCAGGAGCAACAGCCCGCCGAAGGGGATCAGATAGGCGTTGACGATCCAGCTCAGCCCGGCGCCCGAGAAGCCGAGGTCCTGCTGGATGGCGGGCATCGCCACCGTCACGATGCTGCCGTCCAGGACCGTCATCAGTCCCGTCGCGGACAGCACGCCCAGCGCGGTCCAGCGCGAGTTACGCACGTACGACATGGTCTCTCCCGTCTCAAGTCGACAAGAGAGACCGTAGCAGATAGTTCCGTAATAGACGATCCTCTTCGGACCTAATTTCCGCGCTCCCGCGCCCGGCGTGCCTGCTGGGGCCCTTCGGCGGGGGTGGCGAGATGGCCGTTGACCAGGCGGTTCAGGGCACGCACCAGGACCTCGCGCTCGTCGCCGGGAAGCGCGCCGAGCGCCGCCCGGTGCACACCGTCCACGATCTCCTGGCTGCGCCTGGCTATGGCCGCGCCCGCGTCCGTGACCGCGATGATCCGTGCCCGCCGGTCGGTGCTCGACGGGCGGCGCTCGGCGTAGCCGGCCTTCTCCAGCGCGTCCACGGTGACCACCATCGTGGTCTTGTCCATGTCGCCCAGCTCGGCGAGCTGGATCTGGGTGCGCTCCTCCTCCAGCGCGTGGACCAGGACGCAGTGCATGCGCGCCGTCAGCCCGATCTCGGCGAGCGCCGCCGCCATCCGGGTCCGCAGCACGTGGCTGGTGTGGTCGAGGAGGAAGGACAGGTCGGTTTCAGTACGCGCGGGAGCCATTGCCGTCATGCCGCCAGCCTACCCAAGTCATCCCGGAACGGATTATCTACGAAGGGACGATCGATGCGACCGACACAGGGCTATGGGTGCGGCTCACATTGACCCGCACCTCTGGATCGGGCGAACTTGGCTCATCCGAGCTTCGTGGGAGGTCTGATGGGACGACGTTCGTGCAGCCGAGTGGTCACGGCTCTCGCATTGGTAGCCGGAGCACTGTTCACGGCGCCCGCCGCCGCGACCGCGTCGGCGTCGGTGACGCTGGAGGCCACCTACACCTCGGGCCTGGAGAACGGCTGGGCCCTGGTCGAGCGCCTCAAGGACAATTCCACCGGGTTCCAGGCCGAGACCTATCCGCCCGACGGGCGTGGTGATCAGACGGGGCAGGCCAGGCGCCTGTTCGGTGACGTCGCCCGGCCGCACTCCTCGCGGTTTCTGCTGTACCACGCCCCGGGCTGGCAGACAGGCGCCAAGGCCACCCCCGTGCTGCTGGTGCACGGCGCCAACCAGACCGCCGATCTGGCCTGGGCCAATCCCAATGCCCGCGGCTCGTACGGCTGCGGCCAGGCCAGTTGCCCGACCACGGGGCTCATGCAGCACCTCACCGGGCAGGGTTACAAGGTGTTCGCGATCGGCTTCCCGCACGTCACAGGGGACGGCCACTACTGGGCGGAGCAGATCCACGACGCCGTCGCCAGGATCCGGGCGAAGACCGGTGCGGCGCAGGTGGACGTGATCGGGTGGTCCAAGGGCGCGTTCAACGCGCGCATGTACGTCTCGTCGCTGCGCAAGCCCTGGGGCACGGCCTACGCGGGCGACGTCAGGAAGCTGATCCTCCTCGGCGGGCCGAACAAGGGCTTCGACTGGGGTTACCGGCACGGCTGGACCCACGATTTCGCAATATTTCCGGAATGTGGGGGGTCGTTGAACGCGCCCGCGCCCCACACCCAGATGGTCTGTTACGGCCTGTGGCGCAACCATCCCGAGCTGAGCTACGAGGGCGATGCCTACCCGGGCTCTGACGACATGCTCTATCGCTGGGACGACGTCTACCCGCTGCCCACCACCGAGCAGGACTGGTACACCACCTACTACGGCGGCACCGGCTTCTACACCGTCGGCCGCGGGATCCAGTGGGCCATCGACAGGGGCTCGCTGGTGCGGCCCCTCATCGACGCGGGCACTCCGTCGAGCGTGCCGGTCTACCAGCTGTGCGGCAACCTGCCGGACATGGCGCTGCTGCACAACGAGCACACGGGACCGTCCGACGGCGCCGTCTTCGTGGCGAGCTGCGCTGCGGGCGACGGCATCGCGAACCGGGCCGCGACCGCGACGCTCGCGCTCAACCACCTCAAGCTCGGCTGGTCCGCCACCGCCATGACCCAGATCACCGCCTGGCTCGGCTGAGCGCTCACGTGACGGCTTCGAGCAGACGGGCATGGCGGTGGACGAGCGACATCCGTCGTCAACCGCCGGCGGAGGACCGCCTGGTGTTGAGCTGGTCGAACCCGACCGCGACGAGGATGAGCACACCGATGGCGATCTGCAGGTAGAAGGCGTTGATCGCCAGGAGGTTGCCACCGTTGTTGAGGACACCCATGATCAGCGCTCCGGTGAAGGCGCCGATCGCGCTTCCCTTCGCTCCGAAGAGGCTCGCGCCCCCGATGACACAGGCGGCGATCGCGCTGAGCTCGAAGCCCGTGCCGGCGGTGGGGATGCCCGCTCCCAGCCGTGAGGCCAGCAGCACCCCGCCGAGACCGGCGAGCGTACCCGAGATCACGTAGACCGAGATCGTCACCAGGCGGACGGGGACGCCCGCGAGGCGGGCCGACTCGGGGTTGGAGCCGACAGCGTAGATGTAGCGGCCGAAGACCGTCCGGGAGAGCACGAACCACATCGCGGCGGTGACCGCGACGGCGATGATGAGAAGGTTGGGGATGCCCAGGATCGTGCCGTTGGCGATGATCTGGAACGCCTCCGGCACGCCCTGGATGGTCTGGGCGTCGGTGCTGAGCAGGACCATTCCGCGGGCGATGCCGAGCATGCCCAGGGTCGCGATGAACGGTGGCAGCAGGGCTCGGGTGACCAGCAGGCCGTTGACGAGCCCGAGCCCGGTGCCGATCCCCACCCCGAGCAGGATCGACGGCAGGATCGGCAGGCCGGCCACCAGGAGCTGCGCGGTGGAAGCGCCGGCCAGGCCGAGGACCGATCCGACCGACAGGTCGATTCCGGCGGTCAGGATGACCAGGAGCTGGCCCACCGCGATGATCCCGAAGATCGCGACCTGCCGGGCGAGGTTGGCCAGGTTGTTGGCGGTGAGGAACTCGTCGCTGGCGAGCGTGAGAGCGCCGACCGCCACGAGCAGGACGACGAGACCGCCGCTCTCCCGTCCCGCGATGTCCCCCAGCGTGAGGACCCGTCGCCTGGTCCCGATCGTCGGCTCGGGCGCCGTTTTCGGCCCCGCTTCCGCGCCGCCCGGTGGCCTGCTGACGATCGTCGTGGTCTCGATCGGCTCACGCCAGATCAGCTTGGGCATCCCGGCTCACCCCTCCTGGGCCGTCTGGGTCGGTGGCGTCGAGGCTCCCGTCCCCGAGGCCGGCGGCTCTTCTGTCGCCTCCGGGCCTCTGGTGCCGCTTGCCAGGTGGAGCACGTCCTCCTCGGTGGCGGATCCGGGTAGTTCGCCCGCGACCGCCCCGTCGCGCAGCACCAGGATGCGATCTGCGAGCCCCAGCAGCTCCGGCAGATACGAAGAGACCACGACGATCCCCAGCCCCTTCGCGGCCAGGTCCCCGATGATCGTGTAGAGCTCGCCCTTGGCCCCGACGTCGATGCCTTTCGTGGGCTCATCGAACATCAGGACGTTCGGCTTGGTGAGCAGCCATCGGGCGAGCAGGACCTTCTGCTGGTTGCCGCCGGACAGTGTCGACACCGGCTGGGCGTAGGAACCGGCCCGCAGCCGCAGGCTGTCGAGCAGCCGGTCCGCCTCCTCGACCTGCTCGCGACCGGGCAGGAGACCGCGCCGGGAGCCGCCGCGCAGGCTGGCTATGGTGACGTTCTCCCGGATCGACAGCTCCGGCAGCAGCCCCAGCACCTTGCGGTCCTCGGTGAGGAGTCCTACCCCGGCGTTCATCATCGTGCGCGGTCCGGACGGTTTCATGCGCTTGCCACCGATCTCCACCTCACCGGCGACGACAGGAGCCGCGCCGAAAATGGACAGCAGCAGCCCGCTCCGCCCCGACCCCAGCAGCCCGCCGATGCCGAGGATCTCTCCGGATCCGACGTGCAGGTCGATGGCCGGTGAGTTCTCGAAGCGGCGCAGTCCCCGAACGCGCAGCGCGGGTGCTCCGGCGTGCCGGTGGGCCTCCGGGTAGAGCGAGCTGATCTCCCGGCCGACCATCGCGGTGATCAGGCGATCTTCGTCATAGTCGCCGATCGGCCCTTCCTCTGACAGGCCCCCGTCCCGCAGGACTGTCACCCAGTCGCCGATCTCGAACATCTCCTCGAGCCGGTGGGTCACGTAGAGCATCGCGATCTCGCGCTCCCGCAGCCGCCTGACGTGCTCCAGAAACCGCTCCGACTCCGTCTCGGTGAGCGCTGTGGTCGGCTCGTCGAACACGATGACCTTGACGGAGCCCGCGCTCAGCACCTTGGCGATCTCCACGAGCTGGCGCGTGGCCGCCGGGAGCCGTTCCACGACCGTGTTCGGGCTGATGTCCGTCAGACCGATCTCGTCGAGGGCCTTTCTGGCCCGGGCCCACAGCCGACCCTTCGCGATGACCCCGTTCCGTGCGGGAAGGCGGCCCATGAACAGGTTTTCCGCGACCGACAGGTGCGGGAGAAGGCTGAGCTCCTGGTAGACGGCCTGGATTCCGGCTGCGCGCATATGTGCGGGGGTCGGCGTCGTGACCGGTCGCCCATCGATCTCGTAGCTGCCGCTGTCTCGGCGCAGCGCGCCCGTCAGCACCCGGATCAGGGTGGACTTCCCCGCGCCGTTCTCCCCCGCGAGGCAGTTCACCTGGCCGGGTACGAGACGGAGTGAGACATTGCTGAGCGCCTGGACGGGGCCGAATGCCTTGGACACGTCGCGTAGCTCGACAACCGGCCTGCTCATCATTCGGCCTTCATCGTCGGCGGGTTGAGCAACTGCCGCACATCGGGCTCGTTCATGTTCGTCTTGTCCGCCACGACGGCGCCCGGGTCGATGTCACGCGGTGGGATGCGATCGACCGTGGCCATTCCGGCCGCCAGAACGCCTTGATAGCCGAAGAAGTAAGGGTTCTGCACCACCAGCGCGTCGATGGTGCCGGCGGCCAGCGCGGCGTTCTCCTGCGGGTCGGAGTCGAACGCCACGACCGGGACGGTGCCGGCCGCCTTGTTGTCCTGGATCGCCCGCGCCGCGCCGACTCCCGAGGTGTTGTTGTCCGCGAACACCCCCGCCAGGTCCGGGTTGGCGGTCAGCGCATCGTTGACCTGCGACGCCGCGGTGTTGATGTCGTTGTTGTTGTAGCGCTGCAGCACCGCCTTGACCTGCGGGCAATTGAGTGCGAGCCCCTGCTTGAAGCCGGCGTCCCGGGCGACCAGTGACTGGATGCCGGCCACGGAGGATTCGATCAGGACGCCGCCGCTCGTCTTGTTCTGCGCCTTGAGCAGATCGCACATGCGCTTGCCGGCCTGCATTCCGGCCTTGAGGTTGTCGGTGCCGATGAAGCCCTCCGAGGCGGTGCTCACGCGGCTGTCCACGGTGATGACCTTCAGACCCGCCTTGCGCGCCCGGTCGATCGCCGAGTTCAGGGCGCTGGAGGAGTTGGGCGCGATGACCAGCCCGTCGACGCCCCGGGAAATGGCGTTCTCCACCAGTTGCACCTGCTCGTCGACGTTCGTCTCGGACGTGGGGCCGAAGGTGCTCACCTTGATGCCGAAGTCCCCGCCTGCCTGCTTCGCCCCGGCGACCATCGTCTGCCAGAACGAGGAGTCACTCGCTTTGATGACCACGTCGATCTTCTTGCCGCTCGCCGCCCCGCCCGAGCCTCCGCCCGCCGCCTGGCCCGCCGAACTCGTCGCCCGGCCGCCCACCACCCCGATCACCAGCGCCACCAATGCGATTGCCGCGACGAGTGACAGCGAGAAGACGATACGCGAGCGAGCCATGACGGCCTCCTGAAAATGCCTTCAGGGGCGCCTCGGGGCGGGACGAGCACCAACAGCGGCGAGGCGCTCCCGTGAAGAACTTTTCATTCAACAAGGACCACGTTCCCAGCAGAGCTCGGGGAGTGTCTCGGTGAAAACTAGTAAAGGGAAAAGAAGTCATTACTCACGCGATCTCTGACGCGACGGCGGACGTGACACGCCTGGCCGGAACTGATGGTTCTCCCCGCCGTCTACATACTCTGAGTAGTCGAACAATCACTCTCAGAGATTGGGGAGCCGTGCAGCGTCGCCTCACCACCGCCCTGGCCGCCCTGCCGTTCGCCGCGACCTTCGCGGCAGCCGGGCCGGCAACCACCTCCGCGGCCGCCGCCGCGGGCGTCTGCGGGACCTCCCGCGCCGACTGGGTCGGCCGCTTCGTCCAGGCCGGCGGCAAGTCGGCCGACATCAGGGGCTACCGCTCCGCCATCGTCGAAGGCCGCGAGTATCACCTCGTGCTGGTGCAGCGGGGGGAGAGCAGCACGCAGCGCATGATCGGCGACGCGGGCTCCGGACCGGCGCTCAACCTCACGCCGCAGTGCGCCGACGCCGCCAAACCGTCGAAGGTCACCAGCTTCACCTACACCTTCCAAGGCGGTGTCAGGCCATCCCCGTCTTTCATGCGTCAGGGCGCCACTGGCGCGCCCTCCGTCCAGCGCTGCAAGGCCCGCGTGAAGGAGGTCGGAGGCGCGCAGCTCTACCGCTACCAGGACTATGGCCTGCTGGCCGGCTTCGCGATGAAGCCGATCTCGGCGAAGATCGGCTACGCCACCTGCCTGACCAGCATCGGCAGGACCCTGGCGGGAGACTTCCGCTACGACCGGCTTACCGGTGACGCGAGCTCCACGCCCTTCTACAGCAAGGTCACGTCGGGTGGCCGCCGGGAGACCTTCCACCGGCTGCTGGAAGCGGGCCAGCAGGGCTACAGCGAGAACAGGCTGTACGTCCGGAGCGGCGACCTCGTACGCTGCCCCGGCGCCGAATGCGACAAACTCGCCGGATGGGCCGCCAGGCACGGCCTGAGCTGACCACGCCCGCGCCGCCTACGAAGGCATCACGGGAGGGCTGGACTCCCGTGCCTTCGCCGAGGGGATCCGGATGGCATCGGCGAGCTCGGCCGGGTGCGTCAGCTGGGGATGGTGGCGCGCCCCGGGGATGACCGTCACCGTGGCCTGTGGGAGCGTGTCCAGCAGCATGCGGCCCTCGGCGGTGAGCGGATCGCCGGCTCCCACGATGACGTGCACGCTCCCCGGGTACCGCCGCAGCGTGGCCCGGAGCTCCGCGCGCCGGTCCTCCCGGCCGGCCTCGGCCAGGAGCCGGGCGACCTCGGCGGCGCCGCGGCCGCGGCGCAGG